>JAZKCP010000137.1:0-12421 GCA_040388035.1 Bacteroidota bacterium
GCTTTCAAGCAACAGTTAACAGCATCCTGATATCGGCCAATCAACTTATAATATTGGCTTTCCCAGATATTTAACTTTTGTATTTCTATCGCGTTCAAATCTCCGTTTTGCGAAAACCTGTTAATCACAATCATCATGCTGTCGGGTTGTACTTTCACAGTAAGCCTGATACATGCCGCTTCAAACTCGGCAAGTCTTTTAGATTCTTGCTGAGCATGTAAGAAACTAATAGAGAGAAGCAACAGTAACAAAACCTGACACTTAACTTTTAAAATTTTCATGGGTAGAGACTATTCGGAAACGAATAAATAACTAATTCCTGAATCAAAAAAGAAATCAAGTTTAAATGCTATTAAAAACAGACTAAAAGCAATAATCTGTTTCATAATATTAAACAAAAAGCCCGATGAATTGCTTCACCGGGCTTTTATTTAAAAGAACGTAATACTTTAATTTCCATTAATCCAACCCACTATAGCTTCATCTGTTGGTAAAACTCTTGGCGATACTACTTTTACAAGCTCACCTTTTTCGTTGATTAGATATTTTTGAAAGTTCCACTCCACTTCGCTGTCCTGCAGACCATTTCTGCTTTTTTGGGTCAGGAATTGGTACACATCGTCCATGTCAGTTCCTTTTACAGAAATTTTACCCATCATTGGGAACGTAACGCCGTAATTCATTTCACAGAATTTGGCAATCTGATCATTACTTCCCGGCTCCTGAGCTCCGAAATTATTGGCCGGAAAGCCGACTATGGTAAAATTAAGGTCTTTATATTTTTTATAAATAGCTTCCAAATCTTTGTACTGTGGCGTCAATCCACATTCAGATGCTGTATTGACTATTAATATCTTCTTTCCTTTTAGCGAGGCAAAGTCAAATTCCTTTCCATATAAATCCTTTACCTTAAATTGATAGATTGTTTCTGCTGAAATAGCTGCTTGTGTTTCCATTGTTTTTTTGTTTGTTTTATTATTCTGTGCCAAATTTTGACAGCTCCAAAGTAGCAGGATACTGCAACTTATTAGTATTGATTTCCTCATTGCTTTTTTTTATAAAATTAGGTAATATTTTTAATGCTACAGTTACACTATTCCTAAAGTTTTAATAATCCTAAGAAAGTCCAATAATCTCTGAACCTTAGAATTTATAAATGGCTTTACATTTAATAAATATAGGCACTCCAGGTGTAAAGTGAATTTCAGTAACTGACTGACTCTCGTTCTGTAATCTAGATTCAGTGGCAAACTGTGTTTCATTCCAATCTGTATTGAAAATATTTTCGACTGTGAGTCCAAAAGTGAAATCCCTGTAATCATAGTTGACATTCAAATCAGATAAAAAATAACCTTTAGCAATAATTGAGTTATCCTCATTCGCCGCACGCGATTTCAAATAGCGATAACGAATTCCTCCTGAAAACCTTTTCAGATTGCGGAAACTGAATCCACCGGTAGAAGTAAAATCCGGTGCTAATGGAATATAATCCTGTCCCGAGGGTTCATCGATGCTTCTGGCATAGGTATAATTTAAATCGGTATCAAAAAATAACCATTTATTTAATTGGTATCGCAAACCAAAATCCACACCCATTCTTTTGGTTTTACCACTTGGCTCCACAATTCCCGCATCACCCACGTAGACAAATTCCTGTTGGAGATATAAATACCATAAAGCTGCAGTAATTACCATTTTTGGCAATGGTTTGAAAATTGTTCCAAAATCACTTCCAAAAGCGGTTGGCACTATTTTTTTTCCTGTTTGTTCTACCACAACCCTGGTATCGTTTGAATGGAATCCCAATCCCGATTTCAGATATAACTGGAAATTGTTATTTTGAGAATAGATAAAATTGAGTTTTGGAGATATTTTGATTTTATCTTCTGTTTGAGACTGAAAGGTTGTTGTTAGTTTATTTTCATAATTAAATTTGAAATAATCAACTCTGATGGCAGGGTTTATTTTTAGTTTTCCAAAATCAAATTCGGTGTTTACATAAGAAAACATATTAGATTGATTGATGTCGCCAAGCTTTATGACCTCGAGTGTGGTATATCTTCCAGTTGTATGCGACAATTCTGTGTTGTTAGTGTCATCGCTTCTCAGTCCAATTCCAAATTGAAATAAGCCAGTTGAGGTTTTAGCATATAGCTCAGCATTAAAACCATAAATATTACGTTTTTCTTTCTGTCTTATTTGGTCGCCATTGTCGGGATCGTTTAGAAAAAAAGTGAAGTTTGAATACAATTCAAAATCATAATGCGAATAATAGGCATTTGCTTTAAGAAAGGCAGTTTCCGAAATGGGTTTTACAATTGCAAAATTGACATTTGTTCTTGAAGTGTTTCCACCTTCGGTATCATCAACAGCGCCAAATCTTGAAATAGCGCCTGAATCAACCAAACGCTGCGGAATTTGACCCGATGCATTCCATTTGCTTGCAAACCGGGAAACCTGTAAAGAGAACTTACTGTTGTCGGCAAACACACCGGTATATTTCCCAAAAAGATTGATTCGTTTAAAATTTTGAGGCGAATCAAATGGACCATCAGTCAAAATATATTCAGTAGCGACAAAGGCATTTTGTGTTTTGCCTTTTTCTAATAAATTAAAGATTCCAACTGTTCGCAATGTATTAAACTGGCCATATTCAAAACTAATGGCGCTATCGTCAAACTTCTCCTTCGTGTGAAAACTGACATAGCCAGCTGTGGCAAAATCACCTTTATTGGCATAGTAAGTTCCTTTGCCAAAATCTATTTTTTCTACCGTTTCCGGAATAACAAAATGCAAATCAGCATAACCCTGTCCATGTGCATGTGAAACCATATTAACCGGTATTCCATCTACTGAAACTGCAATGTCTGTTCCGTGATCTATGTCAAATCCACGGAGAAATATTTGTTCCGCTTTTCCACCGCCTGCATGTTGTCCAATAAATAACCCAGGTACTTTTCGTAAAATTTCCTGAGAAGAGTTTACCGGATTAGTCGATAAGTCAATTTTGGAAATAACATTCATAGCAGACATTTTTGGCTGAATAACAACCTGGTCTAGTTTATAAACGTCTTCTTCCAATATAATGGTAATCTCACTTTCGGCAACCCGAAAATTTAGCTTCTTAAAACCTAAAGACGTCACAACCAATTCGTCGTTTTTTGAAGTCTTATCAATAATAAAGACGCCAAGTTCATTGGTGTGTGCATGAGTGTTTGAACCGATATTTAAAACATAAGCATTTTCAATCGGATTTCCAATACTATCTTTAACGGTACCTGTGTTTATTTGACTATGAAGATTTATGGTGAAGACTGCTAAAACATATGTCAAATACCATTTCATTATAAATTGATAATTTTTATCTCCAGGTTTGGTCCAAGTTCAAAAGCGCTTTTTAACAGTTCTTCTTTTATTGGCCAAACTTTGTCCAGCTTATTATTTGCTTTATAAATCATAGCCAAATGATAGTTTAACTTGGGTTCGAAGGATTTTCCTTCCACATATTTTTGTGCAATTTCCAGCGCTTTTTGTTTATCTCCTAAATTGAAATACGACCAAGCTAGTAAGTCATAGGACACTGGAGTCGGTCTTTGTTCCACTTCCACTTTTGCTATAGCAAGTGCTTTTGTTCTGGTGCTTTTTTCCTGGGTAAAAAGGATGACGTTATAACTGTTGTACATGGCTCCATAATTATCGTTTTCGAGCATTGACATATATTTATTTATGTTTTCAAACTTTGAGGTTCCATCGTTTTCATACTCTGCAATTTGAGCTTTCAGCAAATAGAAATCAGGTGAGTTATGTTTTTTGGAAATCATATCTATAATTCGTTTGGCTTCTTTAGTATCTTTTTCATAGGAAAAGGCAATCCAAGCAATTCCTTTAAGCGCATAACTATTATTTGAATCAAGTTCCAGTGTCTTTAAATAGTATTCATAAGATTTTTGAATGTTTCCTGCATGGCCGTTGAAATCACCAAGATTTGAATATACCCAGGTTTTTAAGTATTTATTGTCATAGGTTTCGGCAACTTTTTTAGCTTTTTCCATAAAGGCTATAGTAGTTTCTATATCACCTTTGTGGTCATTCCATTTCGCTATCCTGATTAAAAAATCGAAATCATTTTTGTCATTAAGTTGTTGCAAACTTGATGAGGCTTCGTCATAATTCCCCAATTCCATTTGGACATCAAAAAGCAACTTGTTAGTTTCATTCATGCCTTCACCAATCGCTTTTGCCTTATTAGCTAATTCCAACGCTTCCTTAAATCTGTGCTGTGAAATGTAATTTCTGGCCAACGCGCGAATAGTTCCAACACTTGTATATTTATATGTTTCGTTTGATTGTACTAATAAGGCTTCTGCTTTTTTTAAATAATCAATGTTTGCGGTTATTTCAAATAATTTTGAATAATTGGAAGCCAGCAATCCCAAATAACTAATTTGATTAGGCGCTTCGTCATATTTTTTCTGCCAAAAATCTATTTCACCTTTAGTAAATGCTAAAGATTCATTTTTATCAGTAGCCAAATATTTATTGTAATCGTTAGCATTGGTGATTTTTTCAGATTGTTTGTCACAACTTATCGAGTATACTCCAAATAATATTATCAGCGGTATATAGTTAACTATTTTCATTTTTGTGATGTTTTAGTTTTTTGAAATAAAAAGAGCGCAATTGGTATTGCGCTCTCTAAAAAAATTACCAGGCAGAAGCCAAATAAGGAAATGAATTGGAGAATGCTTTGTCATTAGCATTCACATGATCAGAAGTTAATCCGGCATTGTCTCCGCCAGTTGGCCCACCGAAAATCAATAATAATTCAACGTCAATTACGTCATCAGCTAAAGCTCTTCCCGTTAACACATTTGTACCGTCAAAGAAAGTAGTTGGTGCTGTTTTACTTACACCCAGAACATCGGTAGCCAAAATACCTGTAAAAGTTGCAGCATCCAAACCTAATGCATTTGTTGTATAGCCAGGATTTAAAGCTAACAATCTTGATTGAAAAATGGATTGATAAGCTGCGCCCATTTGTGATGGAATTGCGGCATTGAAAGCATCTTTTGGTGCACCCGAAGCAATGAAAACCGTATTGATTGCCGGTCGTGCCATTTGATCTTTTTGCACAAAAGTTCCGGCAAAATTAATTCCGTATGGGCCGTAACCGTTTCTTGCTTCGCTTGAATTCATATTGTCGTCATTACTACAGCCAACAAATAAGGCAGAAGTAAACATTAAACCCAAAACTATCTTTGTTATTTTAATTGTTTTCATGATTTTTAAATATTTAAGTTAGTTATTGTTTAGTTTTTGTTTCAGCCCAAATATTGATGGAGGAAGAAGAACCCAATGAAGATTTAGGAACTTCGACTACTATCGAAAGTACATTAGTTCCCGCGAATGTATCGGTTCCCGGATTGTTAAATCCCGAAGCGGTTCCCATTAAAATGGATTTGAATTGCCCTAAATCAAAAAAGAACGGATCATCCCTTGGTCCGGCAAAAAATTTCATACCATTTTGTTGCGCGGTAATAGCTGGCTGTCCGTATTTTGAAATTTCAACGCTTCCGGCTGTTGCTGTTGTTTTAACGGTGCTCGTTGTTCCTGTTATTCCAGGCGCAACCGGACCAAAGAAATACATCTTGTCATTTTTTCTTATCGCCTGAATTACCAAATCTTCTACATTATCACCATTGTTATCAATGTTGATCTCTGTTAGAACATTTTCGCTAAATGTTGTTGCAGCTGTTGCGCCCGGAGATAATAATCCCTGAGTGTTTACTACAAATACCATGTTGTTGGTGTCTTGTCCCCGGAAGGCATACACATCGGTAATGTCTGAAGCATTACCAGTTACCGCAGGCGCGTCAGCGTGATCCGCAGCAATAAAAATTAGCCCTGAAATCGCCACCAGCGACAGACCTAAAAGTAATTTAGTTTTTTTCATTGTTGTTATAATTTTGATGTTAATACAATCATGTACAATAAATCTATAAATATGACACAAGAAGAATTATTACCCTTATTATTAAGAAAGGAAGAAAGAGCATTTACGCAATTGTATGACATGTATTCCAAAAGTCTTTTCAGTATCATTACCAATTTAATTAATGACCGCGAAGAGGCCGAAGATGTGCTTCAGGAAGTGTTTGTCAAAATTTGGAAAAACATTGAAACCTATAATCAAAGCAAGGGAAGACTATACACCTGGATGCTCAACATCACACGAAATACTGCTATTGACAAACTGCGTTCAAAGGGTTTTAACAACAGTCAAAAAAACCTCTCATCCGATAATTTCGTACATCTGCTCGATGACAGTAATAAATTGACGAGTAGAATTGATAGTATCGGACTAAGGGATTTTGTAAATAAACTCAAACCAAAATGCATCCAAATAATTGATTTATTATTCTTCAAAGGATTTACACAACAGGAAGCTTCAGAGGAATTAGCAATTCCCCTGGGAACAATAAAAACCCAAAATAGAATGTGCATAAATGACCTACGAAAATTTTTAAAAATATAAATGGAAACTAAAGAGTATATCGAATCAGGAATTTTGGAACTCTACGTTTATGGTTTATTGAATGAATCAGAAAACGATGAAGTTACCGCTATGGCTTTCAAACATGCAGATGTAAAAGAAGAAATCGTAGCTATTGAGAAGGCAATTATAAACCTTTCCAGCAGTTTTTCTCCTTTTATTTCCCATAGTCAGTTTGAAAAAATAAAAGCGCAACTGGAACTGAAACACAGTAAGGTTGTAACAATGAAATCCGCAAGCAATTGGACAACCTATATGGGTTGGGCCGCTTCAATCTTATTGTTAATTGGAATTGGTTACCAATATTCGAAATTGAATGAAACCAATAATCAGGTGGTAATAATTGAGAAAGAAAAATCAACATTAAAGGAAACTGTAGTTGATTTGGAAACAAAAAACAAAGAAACAGAAACTGTTTTAAACGTAGTACGTGATGAAACCAACACCGTTATTACCCTTGGCGGACAAGCTGCTGCACCAACTGCGAAAGCTAAAATCTATTGGAATAAGCAAACGCAAGTGGTTTATGTAGATGCCAGCGGATTACCTGAACCACCAGAAGGAAAAGAATACCAAATCTGGTCTTTAAAATTGCAGCCACAGTTAACTCCAACCAGTATTGGTATGTTAACCAATTTCAGCGCCAACAGAAGCAAAGTATTTGCTGTTGAAAAAACCGGCGATGCCGAAGCATTCGGGATAACATTAGAACCGGCAGGCGGAAGTGCATCACCTACGATGGAGCAATTATACACTTTAGGGAAAGTATAATTTCTACAAATTAGCAATAAGCAAAAAAGGTTCAACATTCGTTGAACCTTTTTTTTGTCTATCATCTAATATTCTTTTCTCTTGCCTCTTGCTTCTATTTTCTCTTATAGTACTTTCGATACTTCGGATAGGTTACAATTCCAATCAAACTAATAGTTCCTATAGAATACCAAATCCAGCTCAGTGATTTTGCTTCACCGCTCGCATACGAATGCAAGCCTGTCAAATGGAAATTCACACCGTAATACGTAAACAAAATCGAAAGGAAAGCAAACATTGCCATCAGGTTGAAAAACCATTTGTTTCGCATTGCCGGAACAAATCGTGAATGAATCACAAACGCATAAACCATAATACTAATCAAAGCCCAGGTCTCTTTTGGATCCCAACCCCAATATCTTCCCCAACTTTCATTTGCCCATTGTCCGCCAAGAAAGTTTCCGATGGAAAGCATTACCAGGCCGACAGTCAAGGCCATTTCGTTGATAATGGTTATTTCTTTGATATTCAATTCCATTTTAGCTTTGTTCTTCTCGGTAGTGAAAAGCATCAATAGTAATGAAACAAATCCTAAAATCATTCCTAAGGCAAAAGGGCCATAACTGGCCACAATAACCGCTACGTGAATCATCAACCAATACGAATTCAGTACTGGTTGCAGATTCGCAATTTCGGGGTCAATCCAATTCGCGTAAGCTGCTGTTAATATCATTGCTGCTACAAAAGCACAGGCAGCGACCGTTAATTTGGAAGTGCTTTTATAATATATTCCAAATAATACAGAACCTAAGAATTTAAGTGAAAATGCAGGTTTATTTTTCCATGCAAATGCCAATCCGAAAAACATCGTCGACCAAGCTACATAAACAATGGCTTCGTAAGCATTACTCCAAGGCGCATGACCTGAAATATACCAACGGAAAATTAAGGCTGTTGTATGTAAAGTGAATAACAATCCTATAATTATGTGCATACCATTCACTAAAATTGTCACCAATTTTCTTTCTTTAAAGATACCGATTATGATAAATAAAAACATCAAAGCTGATGCTGTCAGATACCAATAAGGCAACTTTTGAAGCACATCATATTTGTTATACATTATTTCATAATCTATTTTTTTATCCGATGGACGAACGGCTTTTCCAAATTTCTTTTGATAGTTTTCCATGCCTACCAAAAAAGTATTCGCCATCGTATAATTATTATCCTGAGTGGCTTTCAACAAAGCATCAAGATAAATCGGCAACGCATTTTTTATCGTATCCAAAGCTGTTCCTGTTGGATGGCTGGCTTCCAAAAATGAAAACCATTTATTGTTGGCGTCCTTTGGAAGTGGAAAAATCCGCAATATTTTTCCGCTTAATGCAGCATTTAAAAGATTGACTTTTTTATCGGTTTCGACAAAGTCCTTCTCAAATTGATTTGGATTGGCAGCTTTATAAGCTTCATCTAAATAGGGCGATAATTTGTAATTTCCACGCTCATCAAAACAAGAACGGAATGTTGCATATTTTGCATCCGATTTAATGCCAAGAATCTTTCGAATACTATCGTTACCACCTTTTATATAAATCAACGGAACTTCAAACCAAACGGCAGGAAACTGCGTCATCGAGATAAAAGCCTGGTCGGAATTCATTTCGTTGTAAACATTTTTGTGGCTCACTTTTCGCAACAGTTCTGATGAAAATGTGTTGATTGGCTTCATTCTTCCGCCATCATCCTGGATAATCAATCGGCCAAATTGAGCAGCATGTTTCTCGGACACCTTGTATTTATTCAATACAGAATCTAACTCTTTTGAAGAAGGCAATTTATTATGACCATGATTTTGAGCAACGCTGTTAAAAGAAGCTAACAGAATAAGTATTGATAAAAGTTTAGCTTTCTTCCTTTTCACGTTTTCCAGTTTTCGTTTCAATTCGGAAAATCGGGTGTTTTTTACAAACAAGATTGCCATCAGGCAAAAGAACAACAGGAAATAACCGATATAGGTAATCGTTGTTCCCCAAAAATCATGATTCACGGAAAGCACAGTTCCTTTTTCATCAGGATCAAAAGATGCCTGAAAGAAACGATAGCCTTTATGGTCTAAAATGTGATTCATATAAATTCTGGCATCGTAAACTTTAGACGAATCCAAAACGGTAACTTTGCTTTCAAACGAAGAATAGCTTTTCTCTGTTCCGGGATATTTTTCAGCAATAAAGTCGTTAAGCTTTAAGCTAAAAGGCAGGGTGTAAATTTTACTTCCGTAACTCAAGGTAAATTCTAAGTTTCCTAGTTTTACAACCTTTGGTTCACCTTGTTTTCCTTTTGAGCCAACCAACGTAATTTCCTGTTCCTTACCATCCGTTTTTACAACTAAAGTAACAGCATCATCGCCATTTTTTGCTTTAAAATCCCCACTTGGCTTATAAGTTTTGATTCCCTTTTTTGGTTGGTCCGGAATAACAAATTGTGCGCCGCCAACAGTATACAATGACCTATACATCAAGGCTTGAACAGAATCTTTTGTTACTTTGCCCTGTAGTTTATCTGCCATTCGCATGAATTGTCCATCAAACGGAGAAGAAATTGTATTGGTTTGGGTGTTGATATTAATGGCCCCGGGCGTTGGTTTGTTGAGTGCAAACAATACATTATGAATATTCTGGACTTCTCCTTCTTTCAGCATGTGTTCGTGACGTGTTCCTTCACCTGATTCTACTAATCTCAAATAAATAGCACCTGTAGCTGAGTCCTTGATAGTTTCTTTGGCATCGAGAACAAAGTCTTTATACTCCACTTCAAACGGGATTTTATCAAACTTATCATCAATGGAAAAATGATTGTTGGCAACCGGAGAAAGCAATAATGGTTTTTCAAAAACCCTCCGCATCATTTTTCCTTCATAAATTCCGTCTACAAAAACCGTCAGATAATTTTTATCCGAATAAAACTGATTGGAAGCAGCGCCTTCGCGAATAGGCATCATTCCTTCGAAACTAATGTATCTGGTAATAAAAGCGCCGGAAATAATGAAGAGAAAAGATAAATGCAACAACAATGTTGCCCACTTTTCTTTTTTGTAAAGTTTGTAGCGCTTAATGTTTCCAACGAAATTTATAACAAAAAACAACATAATCCCTTCAAACCACCATGAATTGTAAACCCAGATTCTTGCTGTATCGGTGTTGTATTTACTTTCTATAAATGTTCCTATAGCCATTGCAACTGCAAACCCAAGAAACAAAATTGCCATTAAACGTGTAGAGAATAAAATCGAGTATATTTTCTTTTCCATAAAGTTGGAATAATATTTTTAAAAAAGTGCTACAAAAATAGCGTAAATAAATAGATTTCTACTTCATTTATTTCTCGTTTTACTACTTTTTTTAGAGATGTATTTTTCTTGCATTTAATCTAAAAAATGAAATTAATTTTCAATAATTTAGCCACATGATTCGAGTGTCAATTATTGGTTCCGGAAATGTTGCCCAACATCTTATTCAAGCCTTCAGTAAAACTGCTGATATTGAATTGGTTCAGGTATTTGCAAGAAAAGCAGCAGCTGTTTCCCATTTGATTTCAAATGACAGGATAACTTCAGATTTCAACGAATTAAAACCTACAGACCTAACTGTTATTGCGGTTATTGATGATGCCATTTCAGAAGTTTCAAAACAACTTCCATTTGGGAATCAATTCGTTGTTCATACTTCAGGAAGCGTTGCTATGGAAGCTTTAGGCAACAATAACCGGCAAGGCGTTTTTTATCCGTTGCAAACGTTTTCCAAATCAAAAGAAGTCGATTTCAAAACGATTCCGATTTGCCTGGAGGCAGAAAATAAGAACGACTTTCAGACTTTGGAAACTGTAGCCAAATCTATTTCAGATTCAGTTTATGAAATCAATTCAGAACAACGAAAAGCTTTGCATGTCGCCGCTGTTTTTGTTTCCAATTTTGTCAATCATTTGTATCAGATTGGTAACGATATTTGCATTGAAAATAATGTATCTTTTGATATTTTAAAACCATTAATTCAGGAAACGGCAAATAAAATCCTAACGCTTCCGCCAAATGAGGCCCAAACCGGACCGGCGAAAAGAAAAGATACACAAACGATAAATGCGCATCTGAACTTTTTAACAGATGGCAGCCAAAAGGAAATTTATAGAATGCTAACAAAATCTATTATCGATAATGGGAAAAAGTTATAAGGAAATACTAAACAACATCAACACTTTCATTTTTGATGTAGACGGGGTTTTAACGGATAATTCGGTTCATGTTACACCAACAGGTGAAATGCTTAGAATCATGAACATCCGCGATGGTTTTGCGATGAAAGCTGCGGTGGAAAGCGGTTATCATGTATGCATTATTTCGGGCGGACATAACGAAGGTGTTCGAATCCGGTTGAAAAATTTGGGAATTACAGATATCCATTTGGCTTCGCCCGATAAAGTAGCCACTTTTAATGAATATATAACACAATACAAGATAAATCCGGAACAGGTTTTATATATGGGCGATGATATTCCCGACTACCACGTGATGCAGCTCGTTGGTTTGCCGGTTTGTCCACAAGATTCAGTTCCCGAAATCAAAGCTATCTGCAAATACATTTCACATAAAAAAGGCGGAAAAGGCGCAGTTCGTGAGATGATAGAACAAGTAATGAAAGTACAGGGAAAATGGCATATGTATTATAATGGGAAACACGATTAAAAAAAATTACGAATCACGAATAACTTAAATATGAAATACCTAAAATTAATACGTTACCAAAACCTGCTTCTGCTTGCTTTCATGCAACTAATTTTTCGTTACGGCTTCTTAAAACTGCAAGCGGCGTTATCATTAAATGATTGGCAATACGGATTATTGGTTTTAGCAACCGTTTTAATTGCTGCTGCCGGATATGTTATCAATGATATTTTGGATCAGGAAACTGATCATGATAATGATAAAGCAATTGTTGGCAAATTCATTTCCGAAAAAGCTGCTTATAATTTGTATTTTACTTTAAATATAACCGGTGTTGGAATTGGATATTATTTAGCCAGTGTGATACAAAAACCTAGTTTTGCCGGTGCTTTCATAATCAT
>JAZKCP010000137.1:12431-18004 GCA_040388035.1 Bacteroidota bacterium
CCGCTACTTTGTATATGTATGCCACGAGCTTGAAACAAATGCTTTTGATAGGGAATATCATTGTTGCCTTGCTTCTATCCTTTAGTGTTATCATCATCGGTCTTTTTGATTTGTTGCCCGCCACTTATGAAGGCAATCAAAAAGCAATGGGTCTTCTGTTTTCGATTTTGATTGACTATGCCATTTTTGCTTTTATCGTTAATCTGATTCGTGAAATAGTTAAAGACATGGAAGATATTGAAGGCGATAAAAATGCCGGGATGAGTACTTTGCCAATTGCTGTTGGACTAAATAAAACTTCAAAAATAGCAGCTGCACTGGGCATAATTGCTGCAGTAATTTTGCTTTGGTATATCAATGATAATTTGATGCCTTCTAAACTTTATTATACTGCGATTTATGGGCTACTTTTTGTTGTGGCACCAATGATTTTCTTTGTGGTTAAAATTTGGAATGCCAAAGAAAAGAAAGAATTTCATTTGTTAAGTACCATCTTGAAATGGGTAATCTTTTTTGGAATACTTTCCATTTTGGCAATCAATTTAAACATACTATATAATGTTAAGGGATAAACTCAAAGATTATAAAATCATCTTAGCTTCGGGTTCACCAAGGAGACAGCAGTTTTTCAAAGATTTAGATCTTGATTTTGAAATCCGGTTAAAGGATATTGAAGAAATTTACCCGGACAACCTACGAGGTGTAGAAATCACCAACTTTTTAGCCCAACTCAAAGCCAATGCTTTCGATGGGGAAATTACGGCAAACGAAATCCTGGTAACAAGTGATACAATTGTTTGGCTAAATAACAAAGCTTTGGGTAAACCTAAAGATTATGATGATGCTTTTGTTATTTTGAAATCGTTATCCAACGAAACACATGAGGTAATTACTTCTGTTTGTTTTAAGACTTCCGAAAAAACGGAAACCATTTTTGATATTACTAAAGTTACTTTCAATCATCTTTCGGATGAAGCCGTTCGATATTATCTCGACAATTACAAACCCTTTGATAAGGCCGGAGCCTATGGTATTCAGGAATGGATTGGGTTAGTAGGCATTACCAGGATTGACGGTTCCTATACCAATGTTGTTGGGCTTCCCACGGAAAAAGTCTATCGGTATTTGAGTAATTACAACTGAAAACAGTAACTTTACGAAAAACAACCTGCTATGCCTGACATTATGAAGTTTCCTTTTTATTTTAAACTGTCAGCCGTGCTGATTGCTTTGGCGATAATATTCATTGCACTTTATTTTGGCCAGGAAATTATTTCCCCGGTGTTATTATCCCTGCTCTTTGCAATAATGCTTCGTCCTGTAGTTGGCTTTCTGATAAATAGACTTCGGTTTCCACATTTTATTGCCGTTGTTTTTGCGATAGTTTTGTTTGTAATGCTCTTTTTGAGTGTTTTTTATTTTCTATCGATTCAAATAAGTGATATGGCTAATGATTGGGGGAAAATTAAGAGCAATTTTTTCTATCATCTGGAACACCTTCAGCAAATGATTAGAGACAATTTTAATCTCAGCAAAAGGGAACAAAACGAAATCATTACCAACGCTACGAATGACACAATCACATCAAGTAAGAAAATTGTTGGCAGCACTTTAAATTCATTTGCGGATATTCTTCTGAATATCATATTGATTCCTATTTATACTTTTCTGTTTTTATTATATCAGAATCATTTTGTTACATTTTTAACCAAATTAATAAAACCCGAAAGCCATAAAAGACTACGTGAAGTTTTATATCAAATAAAGATTGCCGTTCAAAGTTATATTACGGGATTGCTATTTGAAATGATTGCAGTTTCTGTATTAACCACCATTGGCCTGTATTTCATTGGATGTGAATATTTCATACTGCTCGGGATCATAACCGGAATTTTGAATTTGATTCCTTACATAGGAATACTATTCGCAGGTGCTTTAACCATTGTAATTTCGCTTTCAGGCTCAACAGATTTGACAATCGCATTTGGAGTCATTGCAGTCAATTTAATAGTTCAGTTTATTGATAATAATATTCTTGTGCCAATGTTTGTCAATTCGAAAGTGCAAATCAATGCTTTGGTTTCGATAATCGGAATTATCATTGGTAATGTCCTGGGTGGGATTACCGGCATGTTCCTGGCTATACCAATTATTGCTATCCTAAAAGTTATTTTTGACCGAATTGACGCACTTGAAGCCTGGGGCTACTTATTAGGTGACGATTTACCAAAAACTTACGAATGGCACAAAATCAAATTTCCGCATTATAATTATCATTACACAGCAACACCTGTAGATATAAGTACTGAGGTAACGCCTACTCTACCTGTGGAAGATATAATCGACAAGGATGAAAATGAAACAGGGAATAAGATTGATGACACCCTTGACAAATAGTTTTTATTTAAGTATTTTTACATAAAAAATATGTCTTTTTTTTCAAGCCTGACCAAAGAGATTATTGCCACCGCAATTCTTTTGGCAATTATTATATTCCTCAGGGTCGTAATCGCTAAGCTGATTCGGCGTTATGCCAAACTATCTTCCATCATGGAAAATAGAACTAATTTGGTAATCAAGTATATTCACATATTGATTAACATTCTTGCGCTTGTGTGCATAATAGTTATTTGGGGTGTTCAGAAAAAGGATATCATCTTTACACTGTCTTCAGTAACAACTGTTGTTGGTGTTGCTATGTTTGCACAATGGTCCATCCTGAGTAATATTACTTCGGGAATTATTTTATTTTTCTTTTTCCCTTTCAGAATTGGAGATGTTATCCTGGTTCATGATAAGGACTTCCCAATACAAGCGGAAATCGAAGACATTAAAGCATTTCATATGTATCTTAAAACTGCCGAAGGAGAACGTATCACTTACCCGAATAACCTATTGCTTCAAAAAGGAATCTCTATTGTTAAACCTAATTTTGAAGACAAAGAATTTACGGACTGACTTTTACACTACATGTGAATTCCATAACTTGTTAAAATATTGATGTAACTTTTTTCATTACATTATGCGGTATTTTTACAATGAGTAATAATGCTCGATTTAAACAATATCTAGAATGGATATTTGAACTAATTACATTAATTTCTTTTTTGGCACGATTATTTCAAACATCCATGATACATTAGATTAACTAAAATAATTAAATTATGAAAACAACAAAATTATTTATGCTTGGAGCTTTATTAGCAATGGCATTTAATACTCAGGCTCAGGTTGCGGCAAAAGTGGATAAAACTTATGGAGTTACAAAGCCACCAACATGGGCACCAAAAGCGCCGACCACTGCAAAGTATTACTATCTTCCTGATATCCAAACTTATTATGACGTACCAGCGAAGCGTTATATTTATCAAAAAGATGGAGTTTGGACCCGTACTTCAGTACTCCCAACTCGTTACAACGGTTATGATTTAAGAAAAGGTCAAACTGTTTACCTGACGGATTACAAAGGAAAAACACCTTATGTATATTATAAAAAACATAAAGTGAAATATGCCGGAAAACCTTGGAAAGCAAATGGCCACGATAATGGAAACCATTACGGACAGATAAAAAATGGAAATAATGGAAATAATGGAAAAGCTAAAGGTATTGTTAATGGAAAAGGCAATGGCAACAGTAACGGAAAAGCGAAAGGCCACGGAAAAAAATAAAATATAAAATACATTCATCAATAAAGCAAAGACTAAACTCTTTGCTTTTTTTTGTCTGAAAGACATTCAAAAATGTTGACAATCAATACTTTATTTAAAATATTTTCTTATTTTTTTTAAACAAATGTGCATTTCGTCGATTTTTTTTACCTTTTATCTGTTATCTTGAAAATTTATTGCATATCTTTGTTCCTGTAAATTTTTTTATGTTTTGTTAAAACGACTTGTATCGTTTTTGTGCTCCAAAACTTAAAACAAAAAACCGAAATCATGAAATCAATAAAAAAACTATTCCTGGTATTATTGTTATTTACCTGTTACCTGTCAAATTCCCAAACTAAAAATGAAACTTCTTCATTACCAATCGATCCTAAAACGAATTGTTATGTTCGGTATTATTATTTTCCAAATCTAGAGGCTTATTTTGACAATCTGGAATTGGTATATCATTATAAAGTGAATGGCCAGTGGCAGAAAGCTGAGAATTTGCCAACAAACTATGGTGGCTATTCATTATATAACAAAGTAAGAGTTTCGATCACTGATTTTGACGGAGATGAACCATACCAACTTCTCAAAATCCACAAAAAAATGTACCCTTACAATTCCAAAGGCAGATTTACTAACCAGACTGCTTCATCCGATTAATGCAGTAGTTTCCAAAAATCACAAAAAAACCTCTTACTAGTGCCAGAAGTTTTTTATGATAGTGAAATTTAGTTCATAAAAAAAGACTTCGGGTGAAGTCTTTTTTAGTAGTAGTAATTTGTTTGTTGATCTTAAAACTTTGAAATCAGTCTGCCGATAAAGGTATTTGACACTTTTTCAGCCACTATTGACCCGAGATAGCTCCTGATACTATTGTTAGTTCCCATCACTTTTTCAATAAGAAAATTTGCTCCGGTTGTAACCCCTATTTTGACCAAATCTTTTCGTGTATCGCTGTCTGAAGCAATATGTGCAACTGATTCCTTAAGGACGGTGCCAATATTCAAGGAATCTTTTAAATCCCTAAACTGTTCACTGATAATTTCTTCCTGTCGCGCTTTCAGGACTCTCAATTCTGCAATTCTGCTCATCAGGTCCTTTTCACATTGTATAGCTGTAGTTTCCATAAAGTATTATGATTTTTTTGCCATTTTCCGTTTAATAAAGTTGTTACAAACCGGGGTTTCAATTAGACTCTTTTTATTGAAATGAAAGAAGATAGCAACAAGAAGGTAAAACCCACCCACAATAGCAAAACCAATATAATCGATTTCTAATAAATCAGATAAATAATGAGCGACATAAATACTTCCAAAAAGAAGGAATAAAACTAACGTAACTCCAACTATGAGCGCACTGATAAGCCCGGAAATTATATCCGAAGAATGGTCAATGACTTCCAATTTAATGAGCTCATAGTTAGTGTTGGCATACTCTTTCAAACTGTCAGTCAGCACTTCTAATTTTTCATTTAGTTGCATATTGAGGGCAATAAAGGGTTATACTGTTAGTTAGGCTTTTGCAGAATCTACAGCGTTGCTGATTTTGTGCTCAATATTGCTTTTAGTACTGGCATATTTATCTTCAACGGCACCTTTAGCGTTGGATACATTGTCTTCAATAAACTTCTCTGCCTTGGCAACCTGGTTTTTCAAGCCATCTACCTGTCCTTGAAACTTATCTTTTAAATCTTTTGACACTTTTTTTGCATTGTCTGCAATGTCTTTTCTTGTTTCTGAACCCTTTTTAGGTGCAAATAATACGCCTAATGCGGCTCCGGCAGCTGCTCCTAATACTAAGGCACCCACCACTTTCGTTGTACTGCTTGAATTTTTCATTTTTTTTTGATTTTTAAATTATTTTTAATAAGATGTGTTAAACCGGATCATTTCCTTTTATAACTCTAAATAGTAC
>JAZKCP010000138.1:0-31218 GCA_040388035.1 Bacteroidota bacterium
ACTTTTTCTAAAACGTCAGTAATATTGTCATCCAATTTACCTGCTTTTAAAGCATCTAAAACATCTCTGTGCTTGTTATTTAAGTAATCGATATAACTTCTTTCGAATTCTTTTACTTTTTCAACAGGAACACTTCTCAACAAGTTTTTAGAACCTGCATAAATAATTGCAACCTGATCTTCTACAGTGTATGGATCATTAACTGCTTGTTTCAGGATCTCAACATTTCTTCTTCCTTTTTCAATTACATTTAAGGTAACAGCATCCAAATCAGAACCAAATTTTGCAAACGCTTCCAATTCACGGAATTGCGCCTGATCTAATTTTAATGTTCCCGCTACTTTCTTCATCGATTTAATCTGAGCGTTACCTCCAACACGAGATACCGAAATACCTACATTAATCGCCGGACGAACTCCCGAGTTAAACAAATCTCCATCCAAGAAAATCTGTCCGTCAGTAATCGAAATTACGTTTGTTGGAATGTATGCAGAAACGTCACCTGCCTGTGTTTCAATAATTGGTAAAGCTGTTAGTGAACCGCCACCTTTTACGATTGGTTTCAATGTATCCGGCAAATCGTTCATGTTTTTTGCGATATCATCGTCCGCAATAACTTTACAAGCTCTTTCCAATAAACGAGAGTGTAAGTAGAATACATCTCCAGGATAAGCCTCACGTCCCGGTGGCCTTCTTAACAAAAGAGAAACCTCACGGTAAGCTACCGCTTGTTTTGATAAATCATCATAAATAATCAAAGCAGGACGACCTGAATCCCTGAAATATTCTCCGATTGCAGCTCCGGCCATTGGCGCATAAACCTGCATTGGGGCAGGATCAGAAGCGTTAGCAGCTACAATTGTAGTGTAAGCCATAGCTCCTTTTTCTTCTAATGTTTTAGCAATTCCAGCGACTGTCGAAGCTTTTTGCCCAATAGCAACATATATACAAAATACTGGCTTCCCGGCATCGTAAAATTCTTTTTGGTTTAAGATGGTGTCAATACAAACTGTAGTTTTCCCAGTCTGACGGTCACCAATAACAAGTTCTCTTTGTCCTCTTCCAACCGGAATCATCGCATCGATAGATTTGATTCCCGTTTGCAATGGCTCAGTTACCGGTTGACGGAAGATAACTCCAGGAGCTTTTCTTTCCAATGGCATTTCGTATAACTCTCCGCTGATTGGTCCTTTACCGTCGATTGGCTCTCCTAGTGTATTTACAACACGGCCAACAATTCCTTCTCCAACTTTAAGGGAAGCAATACGTTGTGTTCTTCTTACGGTTGAACCTTCTTTAATTCCTGTAGATGGTCCTAAAAGTACAACTCCTACATTGTCCTCTTCTAAGTTCAAAACGATTGCTTCCAATCCGTTGTCGAATTGTACCAACTCACCGTATTGAGCGTTTGATAAGCCGTACACACGGGCAATACCATCACCTACCTGAAGAACAGTTCCTACTTCTTCCAATGTTGCACCTGATTCAAAACCAGATAATTGTTTCTTTAATATTGCTGAAATTTCAGCTGGATTAATTTCTGCCATAATATATAATCTAATAGATTAGTTTATTTTAAGTCTTAAATTCTTTAATTGCTAAACTCTCTTTTTAATTCCTGCAGTCTGTTCGATACAGAAGCATTATATTGTTTGTCGCCTATTCTCAAAATGAATCCGCCAATGATTGATGGATCAATCGTATTTTGAATAGTTATTTTCTTGGTCGAAATAGTTGCCGCTTTTGCCAAAATCTTAGCTTCTAATTCAGCTGTAATAGGAAAGGCAGTCGTTACTTTCGCAACCTCAACACCGTTCATCTCATCAAACTGAGAATTGTATTGTGTGGCAATTGCTGTTAATATTTCGAATCTTTTGTTTTCCTGTAGCAATCTGAAAAGTGATTTAGTATCGGCCTGAACCGAACCAAAAACCTCTAATAAAGCGTTCATTTTCAAATCTGATTTAATGATTGGGCTAGCCAAAAATTCTTTTAAATCAGCGCTTGAATCAACCGCAGCAATGATAGATTTCATATCATCATTTACCTGGTTGGCTTTTCCGCTTGAAACCGCAGTTTCCAAAATTGCTTTCGCGTATCTAATCGCAGCTCTTGACATAACGATTAATTTAATTTAACGTCACCCAACATTTTCTCTACCAATTTGGTTTGAGAATCTTTGTCAGTTAGTTCACTTTTTAATATTTTTTCAGCAATTTCAATAGACAAGGAAGAGACCTGATTTTTCAATTCAGCCATCGCAGCATTTTTTTCGCTGTTAATTGCGGCTTTTGCCTGCTCAATCATTTTTCCTGCCTGAATTTGTGCTTCGTCTTTAGCTTCAGAAACGATTTTATCTTTAATTTCTCTGGCTTCTTTTAAGATAACGTCTCTTTCAACTCTTGCCTCAGCTAATAATTTCTCATTATCTGATTTTAAGTTCTGCATATCCTTTTTTGCAATTTCAGCAGAAAGCAAGGCATTTTTGATTCCTTCTTCTCTTTCGTTAACCGCATCAAGGATTGGTTTCCAAGCGAATTTTCTTAATAAGAAAATCAACAACAAGAAAATTAATGTTTGCCAGAAGAACAAACCAAACGAGAAATCATTTATTAACTTTTCCATAATTTAAATGTGTATTATGTAATGTATACTGTAATTTTTAATTCTTTTTTAAAGATAAACCAAAGCTGCAACCAACCGTTACAGCTTTTGGTTTACTGTTTTTTTGGATTATTTTACAGCGAATAATGCTGCGAATCCGATACCTTCAATAAGTGCCGCTGCAATAAGCATCACTGTTTGAATTTTTGCTGTAGCTTCTGGTTGACGAGCAATTGCATCTAATGCAGAACCACCGATTCTACCGATACCAATTCCTACTCCAATAACTACTAATCCTGCTCCTACTAAATTAAGAGTTCCTTCCATAATGTATATATATTTAATTAAACATTCTATTTTAAGTCCAAAGGTCTTAAAGTCCAAAGTCCAAAGTCATTTTGACTTTATAACTTTCGACATTTGACTTTCGACGATTAATGTGCTTCTTCGTGGTGGTGTTCTTCAACAGCCGAACCAAAATATAAAGCGGTTAACATGGTAAAGATATAAGCCTGTAAAAGCGTTACCAATATTTCAATTAATGAGATGATGAATGAAAGTCCAAATGCTAACGGACTTCCGATCCAGCTTTTGAAAATGAACATCATTCCAATCAAACTCATAATAACTATGTGTCCGGCAAACATATTCGCGTACAAACGAATCATTAATGAGAAAGGCTTGATGATTGCTCCCATAAGTTCAATTGGCGCCAAAATAATTTTCATTGGAACAGGCACTCCCGGCATCCAGAAAATGTGTAACCAATAATCTTTTTTAGCAGTGAACGTTGTGATGATGAATGTTAAAACAGCCAATCCAAAAGTTACTGAGATATTCCCTGTAACGTTCACACCGAAAGGCATCATACCTACAACATTCAAAAACCAGATGAAGAAAAATACGGTCAATAAATGACTCATGTATTTTTTATAGTGTTTTTCGCCAATGTTTGGTATTGCGATTTCGTCTCGGACAAATAAAACGATTGGCTCAAAAAATCTTCCGGCTCCGCTTGCTACACCACCATTTTTGGAGTATGATTTCCCTAAACTTCTAAACAATAAGAACATCAAAAGTGCTATAACCAACATAGACAAAACTCCTTTTGTAATTGAAAAGTCAAGTGGCTTTGCGTTTGTTGGATGTCCTTCATGCTCGGTTAAAGTTCCGGCAGCATCTGTTTTGTATATTCTTTCGTGATGTAAAACGTAATAGTTACCACCATCTTCCGCCACTGTTTCTCCATCGTGGAATTTTGAAGAAGAGAAAACATGAAGCCCGTCAGTATCCCAAAGGATTATAGGTAATGGAAAACCATAGTGTTTTCCAGTTTCCTTGTCTCCAAATAAACTAAAACTGTGTGCGTCTAAAACGTGGTGGTTTTTCACTTCGTCAATCTGTACTCTGGTTTTAGCTTCCGGATCCAAATTTTCTGTGGCAACAGCTTCACCATGTCCCGCTACCGGTTCAGGCGAATTCGCTAAAACTGTAGGTAAAAAAGCGATTGAAGCAACTATACTATAAAGGAATGATTTTTTTGAAAACACCATAACTATGAATTGTCTAAATTTTATTTCTGAAATTTGGTGCAAAAGTACACTTTTAATTAATATTAAAAAGTATAAGTTTTATTTTTTTTGATGGAATTGTCGATTCTAAAACAATTTATTGCTTATTGTTTAAAATTCTGATGGTTAGATAGGTTTCTATTGCCAAAAAGTAAATAAAAACCACAAAGAAGCAAGCTTTCTCCGCCGCGGTTTTGGGAAGTTCAGCTTTGGTGATAGAACGCAAAAGAACATAGGCTATAACCAGCTTTACAGTAGTTAGTGCCAAAAAAGCATAACCCACTGAATCGGGCATGGTGGCTTTTACTTTACTCAATAAGTAAATAATTACTAATGACAAGCCAGCGAAGATTCCATAAAGCAAGGGAATTGAATAAATAAAATTATCCTCAAATTCTTGAGGTATAAGGAAATGCAATGCCGTTTTGTGAATGATTAAACCGACAATTGCAGCCAATAATAAGAACAGATAGGTTACGTTTTTTTTTAACTTCATTTTTCTTCTTCCGATTTGTTTATTTCCTTTAACTGCCGGGCAATGTTGTAAAATGCTATTGCAACGCCGACTATCGTTAAAATCTTTACGTATAAATTATGATTGTTTATGAATTTTTCGTCGAGCCACAGACCCAATCTGGAAAACAAAAAAATAATAATTCCCATTTGAATGGGAATACTAATTAGTGACAGCCACTTATTACGCTGTTTTTTCTTCTGCGGACTTTCCATCGGTAATCATGTTTTTTACATGAGGTTTCATTATACATGACGCACTAAATTCAGCTCCGGGTTCGACTGAAAGTTTTCCACAGATTACTTCTCCGTTGATATGTGCTTTGGATTTCACATTAAGGATTTCCTGAACCTGGATTTTACCGTCAAATTTACCTTCAATGTCCGCATTCTTGCAAATGATATCACCTTTCACGCTGCCAGCCGGTCCAATTACTATTTTCCCTTTGGATTGGAAATTGCCCGTCAAATGGCCATCCAAACGAAAATCTGCAGGTGAAATGATATCACCCTGAATGGTGGTTCCTTCCACAATTCGGTTGGTTTTACCAAGAAGATCGGTATAAGATTTTGGACTTTTTTCAAACATGATTTCTATCCTTTTTTACCAGATTTCTCGCCTCCTGGTGTTGGTGGTGGCCCAAATCCCTGGTCTTGAGATTTTTGCTCTGTACCTTTTGGATCTTGCCCTTTTATCGGCTCGCCCGGATCATCCTCAGAAGATTGATTTTGCTGGTTATTATTTATAACAGGTTTTGGCTGTTCTGGTACAGGTGCGCGTTCAATCGTTCCGTCCCAGTTTGGCTGCGCTGCAGTTTCCGGAAGATTTCCCGCTAAAAATTCGTCTAAATTCTTTTTAATCTGAACTATCGCATAATTTTCAGCTGAAATAATAATAGGAGTTTGTTGTACTTTATAATCTTTATAGTCTTTCAGGATAGAAGTGATGCCTATTGCCAAATCTTCTGAATTCATGCCATGTATAACCACAAAATTGTCCGCTCTGGTATAAATGTCTAAAGACACGGTGAGTTTACTCAAAGTTCTGTCTGCAATGAATTTTTTAATTTTTTCACGAAGTACTTTGGTTCCCGCATCTTCAAAATCCTTGGTTGCATAAAGAATTTTCCAGCTTTTTGAAGGCGCTTTAGATAATTGCAATGCTTCTAGTTTAGGCAGGTCTACCGTCAATAATTTTTCGGCTTTTTTTCCTTCTTCGCTATTTGGATAATTTAACGCTACAAAATTTAATGCAGTGGTAAACTCACCAAGGCCTCCCAGCTTACCAACTATGTTGGCTTTCAATAATTCCAGCTTTGGAACAATTTCATCTCCGGTAAATCGGTTTATGGCATTTTCTGTAGCGGTTAAAACCGTTTTGAATTCCCCTTTTTGATATTGTTTATAGATATTTGTATAAACGACATTTGGTGAATCGCTTGATTCTTCAACTTCACTTGTCGGATTTTGTAAAATCTGTGCATAGCGTGAATCCGGATAATTTGCTACGATACTTTCTTTAATTGCCTGGGCTTTTGACTTGTCCAAAATTTCGTAAAGCTTGTACAGATGATACATTGACGGCAAAACCAATCTTTCTTCAGGGTTGTCATTTAATAATTTCTCAAATCTGTTTGCGGCTAACTGGTATTCTTTGAATTTTTCTTTATAAATAATTCCAAGTTGGTAGTTTGCAAAATTTCTTTCTTTACTTAAGCTGTCAATCGTTGCCTGTAATTCCGGGATTTGTGCAATGTAGAAATCGGGTGTAAATCTTTCGTCAATAGCCGTAATGTCTTTAGAATCATTTTTGCCTTCAGGATCGTTAGCGTCCGGATCATTCCCTTTTGTATTGTCTTTTTCCGAAAGTGACGAAACGCGCCAATTATCCTGCAATGTTCTTTTTCCCCAGTTTTTAGCAAATTCAACTTTGCCATAAGCAACAGTGGTAGGATTATAAAAATAGAACACGTTTCCACCGCTAGCTGCAGCAGCACTAGCTACTTTTGGAATTATAGAATTAGGTTTTTTTCCTCCGGTACTTTCATCTGAATCGATCTTACCATCATTCCTGTCCTGGTTTTCTTTAATTCTAGCTGCCTTTTCAGCTGCTTTTTTGAATGCTTCCTCTTCTTTTTTAAGTTTTACAATATAGGTTTCAAAATAAGCTGTTCTTTCGGAACCTGACATTTTATAAAGAGAAATGATACTATCGTTCGTTTGCGAAATTGCCTCATATTTGATAACTTCTTCAAGATTTTCCCTTTTCTTTTTTATCAGATTAAATTCTCTTGTTCTTGGTTTTAATTGAACCAAGGTGCTGTCATAATAATTTCCTGCTTTAACAAATTTGGAATCGATAAAATATAAATCAGCCAAATTTCTGTAATTGGAAGCAATAAGATATGTATCTTGTGTTTTCTTTTTTAAGGAAAGATTGTATTGTTTTTTGGCCAGTTCCTTGTTGTTTCTTTTTTCGTAAAATATTCCCATTTGATGGTGCAATACATCAAGAAAAGGTCGATTTTCCCTATCTTTCAACAAGTCATTATATTTTTTCAGAAAGGCTACAGTATCTCCTTTTTTGTAATCAAATTGTGCTGCCTGTCTTGCGTGTGCGTGAATTACATATGACTTTGCCGCTCTTCGATGCATGTCAATTACTGTTTGATAACTGGCATAAGCGCTGTCTTTATAACCCAGGTCTTCATAAATCTGGCCTAAA
This sequence comes from Bacteroidota bacterium, assembly GCA_040388035.1. GTDB lineage: Bacteria > Bacteroidota > Bacteroidia > Flavobacteriales > Flavobacteriaceae > Flavobacterium. The sequence continues at coordinate 7,414 of JAZKCP010000138.1, forward strand.
ATATAATTGTATCTTGATATTTCTTCTTTGGATTTAGTATATTCTCTTGCTATTTTTAGTTTAGCAACTGCGCTGTCTTTTTCCTGTAAATTCAAAAATGCCTGAGCCAAAGTAGCATTCGCGTCTGCAAAAATCTGATCTTTAAATTTGATTTCCTTCAACAGTTTTCGAAGGTTATTTACAGCCAAAGCATCATTGTCCAGGCGCATATTTGTTTTTTCTCTCCAGATTTTTACTTCGTATATTTTATCACTGGTCGGAGATTTGCTCAGCACATAATTAAAAGCGTCCAAAGCTGGGACAAATCGCTGGTCATAATATCTTGCTTGCCCCAGCATCATATAGGCTTCGTCCATCTGTGGGTTTTTCTCTGAACCGTTAATGTTCATCGAATGTTTCTGAATTGCTTTGGTGGCTTTTGTTTCTGCTTTTTCAAAATTGGCATTCTTGGCTTTGCCCGGCATCAGGTTATCTTCAGTAACCTGCATTCTTTCCACAGGAAGGATTTCCCAAAAATTATCCTGATTTTGAAGTTTTACTTCCTCAATTCCCTTATCCAAAGCAATTCCACCATTATATAAAATGTTGTCTTTTGTGCTAAGTGCGTGTGAATTCCTGGATAGCCATGTGTTCTTCTTGGTAGAACAGGCGATTAAAAAAATCAATAATCCCGAGAAGATAAAATATTTAATAGTATTGGTTTTCAAAGCAAAACGTTTTGTGTTATAACGTAAAAAAGTCATAAATAGTATAACTGACTGGTAAAAATACGTTTCTTTTTGATATGGCAAAAAAATTAGCGGTAAGTTTTCATCTTTATTGATGAATCCCTACCACTAGTTTATAAAAGCTATTTGGTTAAACCGCAAAAAATGCTTCTAATTCTTTTAAGGTTTCCGGTGATGTTTGGATGTCTTTTACCACTTCGCCCAAATGCAATGCTACAATCCTGTTGCAAACCTCCACGGTATGGACCAAATCGTGTGAAGAAACCAAAACCGTAACCTCAGGATTTGCGGCTAATTCCTTGATGATCATTTTTAATCTGTTAACCGTGGTCGGATCCAAATTAGCGAAAGGTTCGTCTAGAATAATTACTTCCGGATTGCCGATTAAAGTAGCTATGATGCCCACTTTTTTCATATTCCCTTTGGATAAATCCCTTAAATATTTTTTGCTGTTCAGGATTTCGCCATTAAAAAATTCTTCGTGCTTTTTTAACAATACATCCACATCCGCTTTGTTTTGTCCGCGCAAATCACCAATAAAATAAAAATATTCTTCAGCAGTTAAATATCCAATCAAAAAGCTTTCGTCTAAAAAAGCGGAAGTAAAAGGCTTCCATGCTTCGCTTTTGTCCACCTGAATAGTATTATTGGTAATATGCCCCGAACTTGGCTGAATTAAATCCAGCAACAAACTAAAAAAAGTTGTTTTACCAGCCCCGTTGTTTCCAACCAGTCCAAAACTTTGCCCTTTTGGAATATCGAGGTTTGTTATGTTTAAAACGGTTGTCTCCAGATTGTATCTCTTGGTTAAATTATTTACTGTTATCATGATTTTTGTAGCTGTTTATTTTTAATTTTTTTGTTTGTAAGCCGCAATAGTTGCATACTTCTCTGTTTTGTAGATTTTTTCGATTTTTGAAAAAACGTAATTCCTGAAAGCGAAGCCAAGAAGTCCGGCTAATGCTACTAAAAGAAATCCCACGTTTGCCGAATGGAGATAATAACCAAGTGAATATAGTAACATTGGCACTAACAATTTTGGCACCGAAATTAGTAACGTTTTTACATTAAAAGCCTGTTTGTCTCCAAAAGCTTTATTAGCCATTGTTAAATCGATAGGTGTTTTTACAAAAGCTCCTCCAAGCATTACCAAGTGGGAATTGACACCAATATTATAAATGGCTCCGACTACAATCAACATGTAAATTTGCCATCCAAAAAACACCCAATAGAAAGAAGCAACAACAGTAGCAATTGTAGTTCCGATAACCATAAGCCACCATTTTGAACTGATATATTCGCGATATTGAATATTTTGGCTCATCATCAATTGGTAATATGCACTATCCCAACTTGGGACGAATTGTCCGAATGTGAACAAAAATCCACCCGAAACAAAGATTCCTGCGAAAACCTGCATCATCGGATTGTTATACGCTTCAATCGCATTAGTATAAAAAAGCAATCCATAAAAAATAAACAGGAAACTCATAATTACAGTAGTTCGGGAACGCTTATTTCTCTTCAGCAATTTGATATCGTTTTTGAGGAAAGTTCCCAATGTTCCAAATTGGTTCAGCCAGGTAAAATTTTCTGTTCGGGCTTCTTCGCTTTTTTTTGCCAAACCTGTATCCAGATTTAGATTGTTTTTGAAATAATTAAACGAAAAATAATAGGTTGCTGCAGTTAATATTATCGGAATCAAAAACATATAATCCGTAGCATACATAGACTGAAAGAAAGGCTGCGTATAATCCGTTACATTAAAATATCCATAATATTGAGCTATTCCAAAAACAACAACTAGTGCCAATAAAGGGTAAAAAACTATGTCTTTATTGTTAATCAAAACATTGATAAAATTATTGACATAAATCATTGCCATCATTGCCAAACACCAAAATATTGCGTGAAAACCATAGCCATTCATTACTAATACAACTGTAAAAGGAACAAAGAAAAAAGCATGTAAAATATTGAAGAAAGAAATACTTGTTTTTCCCAATGAAAAATGGACAATCGCATTTCTTGTTATCGGCAAATTCAACAGCGGTTTGATATTGGTCACAGGCATTTTTTGAAAAAAATACCGAATAACCAAATCGCCAATAAAGTAAAAAATTATAAATCTATTGATTGTTGCTAAAGGCTCTAAGTGTAATTCCTTTTTTAGGATAAAGAAAACCAAGGAGCCCATTAGTGCAAACCAGCCTATAAAAAAAAGAGCCATGAACCCCATGATGATTTTCAGCGCCAGATTGGTTCCGAATGAAGCCGAACGAAGAAAAGCTTTCCATTCGAGGGAAATAAAGTGTTTGAACATAGTCGTTTGTTTAGGTTTTTGGAATTAGTTCCGAAATTTAAGCAATTGTTACACACTTTCAAAGTTTCTTTACTTTTCAAATCGTTGCTATTTCTTACCTTTGCAAAAATTATTTTTCATGCATGCATTTTATAAATTACAGATTAAAGAAGTAAAACACGAAACTCCTAACGCGATTTCTGTTGCTTTCAATATACCTGCCGAATTAAAAGCCGCTTACAAATTTACCGCCGGTCAATACGTAAACCTGAAATTAACTTTAGATGGAGAGGAAATCCGCCGTGCTTATTCCATTTGTTCTTCGCCAAATAGTGGTGATTTACGCATTGCGATAAAATCAGTCAACGATGGGCATTTTTCAAAATTTGCAAATGATAATTTAAAAGTCGGAGACATTTTAGAAGTCGGCCAACCGGAAGGGAAATTTATTTTTGAGCCATCATTTTCCAATTTAAAAAACTATGCTGCATTTGCTGCCGGTAGCGGAATTACACCTGTAATGTCAATCCTGAAATCGGTTTTAGAAAGCGAGCCAAAAAGCACTTTTGTTTTAATTTATGGAAATAAGTCACCCGAAGAAACCATTTTTCACAACGAATTACATGAATTGCAACTGAAATACGTTGGCCGCTTTTTTGTGCATTATGTTTTCAGCCGTACAAAATCTGATGGTGAACTTTTTGGACGAATTGAAAAGTCAACCGTTAATTTCGTATTGAATAATAAACACAAGGAAAAAGAGTTTGATAAATTCTATTTATGTGGTCCGGAAGAAATGATCAATCTGGTTTCGGATGTTTTGAAAGAACACAATATCGCTGATAAAAATATCAAATTCGAATTGTTCTCAACTTCACCGAATATTGGTGTAAATCCAAGCGCCGAATCGCATACTGGCCACACAAAAATCACCGTTTTGGTTGACGATGAAGAAGTAACTTTTGAAATGTCGCAAAAGCAAACAGTTCTTGAAGCTGCTTTGAAACAGGGAATTGATGCACCTTATTCCTGCCAAGGTGGAATTTGTAGTTCATGCTTAGCGCGAATCACAAATGGAACTGCGGAAATGAGGAAAAACTCGATTTTAACCGATGGCGAAATTGCCGAAGGATTAATTCTGACCTGTCAGGCGCATCCAACTTCTCCTGAGATTTATGTGGATTATGATGATGTTTAGAAAGTGTTCAGTGTTCAGTAACTAGTGTTCAGTTTTTCAAGAATTGATTCTACTGTAATAGTTCGCATCGCATCTTCGTATCCTGCTACTTTCTTATTTCCATAAACAGAAGTTGGCAACACAGGAAACTTTTCCCTATCAGAAACCAAACAGTTTTCAAATGACTGATTGAATGGTGCAAAGCCTGCAAATGGATGCGTTGCGCCCCAAAGCGTAATCACTTTTATTCCGAGCATTGCCGCTATATGTGCATTTCCGGAATCCATTGAAAGCATAATGTCGAGATTGGAGATTAAATCCAATTCCTGCTGCAATGGTAGTTTTCCGGCAACATTGATAACATTTTCTTTTCCATTGGAAAGCGAATTGAGGTTTTCGATTTCCTTATTCCCACCTCCAAAAAGGAAGGTTTTATTATTTGAATCTGAAGCCACGTTATCAATTACCTGTCGCATCAAATCCTTTGGATAGACTTTACTTTCGTATTGGGCAAAAGGCGCGATTCCAATCCATTTCCGGTTTTCTTTATTTCCGGTAATTTGTAGAATTTCTTGAGATAAATTTGCTTTTTGTGGAAATTTTGGATTTGAGATATCAACATCGAAACCTAATTTGTTAAAAGTTTCAATATGTCTTTGAACCATTGTTTTTACTGGTTTAAAGATTTTGTTTTCGGCTCGCGTCAACGCTCTTTTATCTGCTCTTCCTTTGTTTGTGAACGCCACTTTTTTTCCGCTTATAGCGAATAAGGTTCTGATGACTTGAGAACGCAATACATTATGCAAATCGGCAACCGCGTCTATGTTGAGCTTTTTTAAATCGGAATATAATTTTAATAATCCTGCGAATCCTTTGTGCCTGTTTTTGACATCAACCGCAAAGAAATCTACATTCGGAATTCCGTCAAAAAATGGTTTGAAAAAAGGTCGGGAAACAATCGTAATTTTTACATTCGGATTTTGCTCGATTAAAGCTCTAATAACAGGAACTATCATCGCAACATCGCCCATGGCAGACATTCGGATGACAGCTATATGTTGGATTGGGTTTGACAAAAGTTGTCGGTTATTTTTTGTTTTGATACAAAACCGGATTCAAATCATCATCATTGTACATCTTCATTTGCTTGTACACTTTCATGAATTTGTCGCCATTTTCGATATCGGTCAATAAATCGTCAATGGCTGTTGAGAGATCAGTTCTTTGTTCCAACAGCACATTTAATTTTGCCTGGCATTTATCTCTATGCTCCTGTGTAGCTTCCGGACGATGTGCCTCCTCATTCATGTGGTAAATCTTCAAAGCTAAAATCGACAATCGGTCAATTGTCCATGCCGGACTTTCGGAATTGATTTTTGCGTTGTCTTTTACCTTAACATTGTGGTATTTTTGAAGAAAATAACTGTCGATATATTCTACCATATCTGTTCTTTCCTGATTTGACGCGTCAATCCTCCTTTTCAAAATTAAGGCAGCGACAGGATCAATATTTGGATCACGGATAATATCTTCAAAATGCCACTGAACGGTATCAATCCAATTCTTGAAATACAACAAATGCTCAATCTTGTCTTTTGGATACGGATTGTTAACCGGTTGATCTACGTTGTCATGAACATGATAATCCTTGATACTTTGCTCAAATATAGAATAGGCAAATTTTGAAAACATAATTTTATTTTTATTTTATACAATTCGACCTAAAGGCCTCGGGTGCAAAGATAGTTTTTTATACATTTACCTAAACATACAAATTACCACATTCATGCACATTCATAATATTTCGGAGAAGAGCAGTATCCTCAATCATTTTTTAGCGCAAATCCGTGACGTAAACATCCAAAAAGATAGTATGCGTTTCAGAAAAAACATTGAGCGGATTGGTGAAATCATGGCGTATGAACTGAGTAAGACTTTGGAATATAAAAACATTGATGTTCAAACGCCGCTTGGCATTAAACACACGACAACCATTGCTGACAATGTTGTTTTATGTTCTATTCTCCGCGCCGGATTGGCTTTGCACATGGGCTTTATGAATATTTTTGACAATGCTGAAAACGGCTTTGTTTCCGCTTATCGCCATCATTATAAAAACGATGATGATTTTGAAATTTTGGTAGAATATCAGGCAGCACCATCTTTTGAAAATAAAAACCTGATTCTGATTGATCCGATGTTAGCCACAGGACATTCTATGGTAGCCGTTTTGAATAAATTGCATTTGGAACAGAAGCCAAAGGAAATCCATATTGCGGTTGTAATTGCCGCACCTGAAGGGATTGAATACCTGAAACAGAATCTTCCTGACAGCTGCCATCTTTGGATAGCGGCAATTGATGAGAAACTTAACGAGAAAAACTATATAGTGCCAGGACTTGGCGATGCCGGGGATTTGGCTTATGGAAGTAAGTTGTAAAAGCTGTTACGAACTAAAGTTCGTATACCTGAAGCCCACTGGGCTTCCTCCTCTTAATATCAAATCAGGTCTTGGCGATGCGGGCGATTTGGCTTATGGAAGCAAATTATAGTTGCGAAAAGTAGCTGAAAGAACATCCTAATATTAGCAATAACAAAGTTATTTCCTGGTACATTTTACTTTGGGAATATTCAATATTTGTCGTGCACATTACTGCTAATGGCATAAAAGTAAAAATCAACATTTCATTGTTTTTCTCTGGCGAAATCAAAAACACGGTTACTCCTATCAAAAATCCAAGAATCATTTTCTTATACGAAGCCTGTAAAATCAGTGGTTTGTTTGTCAGCGAAAAAATCAAGGATGACAGAAAATACAAGGCAATCACAACAAAAAACGATAGTGCGATATTCTGATAATTATTGGTAAAATAATCAAGCTCAAAATTGGTTTGGGTTTGATTGATGATATGCGTAATCCAGGTTTGGTCAAATGCCAAGGCTGAAACCATAAATATCACAGCAGTCGCAAAAAAAGCTACCCAAGGTAGAAGCCAGTTTCTATAATCTCTTGAAACGTGAAAAAATATCGAAATGTATACGAGCAGTATAAAAAGAATACACCAAAAATGAAACAGGCTGGCAATGAAAATCCACATCGAGGCGTCGAAAATCTTTTCTTTTGGCGCTTTTAAAGTTTGAAGGGAAATCAATCTTCGGATAGCTAGAAGCAGAAAAAAATTGGCAAACAACAAATTAGAATTCTTAAAAATCGATGGAAAAATAAGAAGGAAGAGCAAGAAAAATAAAATCGTATAACTACTGTCTTTTGTCAGGTTGTTCTTTTTTACAGTAAAATTCACCAGAAAAAAAGAAGCCAATAATAATAAGACTATTGTTGCCGTTTTAGAAATTCCATTGGAAGAAATCGTTGCGAACAAATCACTTGACCTGTACATAAAAAAGAAAAGCAGCAATAAAACTACCACCAAAGCATAATTAAGCAGTGTAGATTTTTTAAAAACGCTTGTTATCATACGGATATTTTATACATTTGTGCTGTAAATATAACATTTTATAAAATGAGAGCATTTTTTGAAGGCATTCAATCTTTATTTGTAGATTTTTTATTCCTGCCACTTGATTTTTTGCGTACTTTAGAGTTAAGCAGTTGGTGGCTGGCTAATATTGTTAGCTGGGTATTGATGATAATTTGTGCCTATTATACTGTTTACTGGTGCAAGGAATTGGTAAAACACAGAGACAACAACGAAGAAAACCAAGATACAACGGCTCATTCTTTTTTAAAGTAAATCGAAGCCGATATCTTTTCTAAAATACATCTTATCAAAATGTAGCCTGTCTATATTTTGGTAAGATTTTTTTATGGCTTCCTGGAAATCATTGCCAAAAGAGGTGATGGCTAAAACTCTTCCTCCGTTGGTTACCACTTTTCCGTTTTCAAGTTTTGTTCCTGCGTGGAAAACAAGCGAATCTTTTATGCTTTCTATTCCGGTTATTTCTTTCCCTTTTTCATAATCTTCCGGATAACCGCCGGAAACCATCATTACAGTTGTAGCGCTTCTTTCGTCAACTTCTAATGAAACCTTATCTAAATTTCCATTAGTCACCGCCTGGAATAATTCCACCAAATCGGATTTTATCCTTGGGATAACAACTTCAGTTTCGGGATCGCCCATCCTAACATTGTATTCAATAACTATTGGTTCGCCTTTGACAATAATTAATCCGATAAAAACAAAACCTTTGTATTCAATTCCGTCTTTTTGCAAACCTTCAACGGTTGGTTTTACAATTCGGGTTTCAATTTTTTCAAGTAAAACAGCATCTGCAAACGGAACTGGGGAAATTGCTCCCATGCCACCGGTATTCAGACCTGTATCTCCTTCGCCAATTCGTTTGTAGTCTTTGGCTGTTGGCAGAAGTTTATAATTTTTCCCATCCGTTAATACAAAACAGCTCAATTCAATTCCGTCAAGGAATTCTTCAATGACTACTTTGGCGCTTGCATTTCCAAATTTGGCATGGACCAACATATTTCGTAATTCTGATTTTGCTTCCTCTAAATCATGAAGAATTAACACACCTTTCCCGGCTGCCAAACCATCAGCTTTTAAAACATATGGTGGCTGTAATGTTTCTAAAAACTCGCAGCCTTTTTCGACTGTGCTTGCCGTAAAACTATCATAAGCTGCTGTTGGTATATTATGTCTAACCAGAAATTCTTTGGCAAATTCTTTACTTCCTTCTAGTTGGGCGCCAATTTTAGACGGACCAATAACCGGAATATGATTTAACTCAGAATCATTTTTAAAGAAATCAAAAATTCCTGACACTAATGGATCTTCCGGACCAACGACTACCATTTCTACTTTTTCCTGGATTACAAATGATTTTAAGGCGTTGAAATCGGTTGGGTTTACAGAGATATTTGTTGCTATTGTAGCTGTACCGGCGTTCCCGGGTGCAACAAAAAGTGTTGAACATTTTGAACTTTGAAGCATTTTAAATGCTAAAGCATGTTCCCTGCCTCCGGAACCAAGTAATAGGATGACCATCTTTGTTATTTTGATTGCAAAAATAACTTTTTTATCCAATAAAGATTTATTAAAAATTAATGAGGTTGAGATAAAAATGCTATTTTTGTTTTTCAATTAATTAAATCAAAAAACTATGAAAAAATTATTACTTACTTTTTCTTTAATCGCCTTAACCTCAACAATAAATGCGCAGTGGACTGCTCAAAACTCAGGCTTTACTGCGGCGTACAGAGGGTTAAGCGAAATTCACGCTTTAGACGCCAATACAGTTTGGGCTTTAGCCTATGATGGTTCCGGTGGTGGTGCCAATGTTCAGGAGCTTACTATGACAACAGATGGAGGTTCTCTTTGGACTATGAAAACTATTGATCTTGGCGATCCTACATTACAAATTAATAATATTTCGCCTGTTAGCGCGACTACAGCATGGGTTTCGGCAATTGTCAACATAGGCAGCCCAAATCCTACTGATGGCGTAGGAACAATTGTCAAAACTTCCGATGGTGGCGAAAGCTGGACTCCACAATGTGCTACTTGTTTTCAAATAGCCGGTTCTTCTTTCCTTAATGGAGTCCATTTCTTTAATGAAAATGTTGGCGTTGCTTATGGTGATCCTGTAGGTGGAGAATATGAGATTTGGAGAACTACCAATGGTGGTGATAGCTGGACTCAGGTTGCTGGTGCCAACATCGCTAATCCTTTAAGTGGAGAGTATGGCTATAATAGCCTGCCTATTGCTGCGGGAGGTACATTATGGTTCCCGACAAATAAAGGAAGATTAGTCAGGACTACTGATATGGGTGCTACCTGGACAGCTGCTCAGGCTCCTTTGACTGACTTTGGTGCTGCTTTACCTGCAAATAGTGGAACTGCAATTTTTAGCGATGCAAACAATGGGTATTTGTTAAAAACATCGGGAACTGTCGCTACTCCTGTTTATACATATTATATCACCACAAATGGTGGAGCTACTTGGGGTACAGGCGCAACGTTTACAGGAACTCGCAGGATTCTTACTTATATTCCGGGAACTACAACCATCGTCGCTACATCACAACAGGTTACTCCAACTCCTACATTTGGAACCTCTGTTAGCATTAATAACGGAGCGACCTGGACCGACGTTGAGTCAGCTGAGCAAAGAGGAGCGTCTTCTTTCGTGAATTTAACTACCGGATGGTCTGCTGGTTTTAGCGATATTGATCCTTTAGTAGTTGACGGTATTTATAAATTAACAGGTACATTAGGACTTGATAATTCAACAACTGTTTCTAAATTTAAAGTTTATCCTAATCCTGCTTCTTCAACAGTTACTATTTCTGTCGAAAATGTTGATTCATTTAATTTAACTGTTACGGATTTAACGGGTAAAGTAGTTATGGCTAAATCATTAAGCGGAATGGAAAACACTTTGGATATTTCATCTCTTTCAACTGGTGCTTATTTCTTTGAATTAACTTCAGATAACAAAAAAGATGTGGTTAAAATTCTTAAAAATTAATTCCAAATAAAATACTATTTTTAAGGGCTGACATTCGTTAGCCCTTTTTTATTGCCTATGTTCAATTTTTTTAGTTTATCGCTTCAATTAAATGGTTTCCGAATAAAGGAAGCAACTATTGAATTGGAAAAGATACTGGCTATTCCTGATGCTGATTATGAAGAGTACATCTATCAAAAGAAATTAGCAATTGTTGATTATCATTTGAAACACAACAAATCTTACCAAGAGTTTGTCGGAAAAACATCTTATGAAAGTTGGCACGAGCTTCCGATAATGACTAAAAAGGATTTTCAAAAACCATTAGCTGAAAGACTATCGGAAGGGTTTATACAATCAACTGTTTATGTAAATAAAACTTCGGGGTCAAGTGGCGACCCTTTCATTTTTGCAAAGGATAAATTTTGCCATGCCCTGACTTGGGCCAATAATATTCATCATTTTGGTGAGTTTGGAATTAATTTTAATTCGTCTTTGCAAGCGCGATTTTATGGAATCCCATTAGATTTTATTGGCAACAAAAAAGAACGCATTAAAGATTTGTTAAGCCATCGCTATCGGTTTACTATCTTTGATTTGTCTGATGAAGTTTTAGAAAAAGTCTTAATCAAATTCCAAAAGAAAAAATTCGATTACATCAATGGATATACAAGTTCCATTGTTTTATTTGCCAAATTTTTACAAAAGAAAAATATTGTTTTAACCAGCATTTGCCCAACATTGAAATGCTGCGTTGTTACTTCAGAGATGCTTTTTGACGATGATAGAATTTTGCTTGAAAAACAATTTGGTGTTCCTGTTATAAACGAATACGGTGCTTCTGAATTGGATTTGATTGCTTTTCAAAATCTTGAAGGTGAATTGCAGGTAAATTCAGAAACATTGTATGTAGAAGTTTTAGATGAAAACAACAATGTTTTACCTAACGGAAAAGAAGGGCGGATTGTAATCACTTCTTTATATAATGAAGCACATCCTTTTATTAGATATGATGTAGGTGATGTTGGAATTTTAGATGAAAAAAGCACTTCTAAAAAACCTATTCTTAAGAAGTTAATTGGCCGAACCAACGATGTGGCCATTTTACCTAGTGGGAAAAAATCGCCCGGATTAATTTTTTATTATGTTACCAAAAGCATCATTGAAGACGATGGGAATGTGAAAGAATTTGTGATAAAACAAACTAAAATTGACACTTTTATTATTGAATATGTAAGCGAATTGGAGTTAACTGAAACTCAGATCAAGCAAATTGAAAAAGCAATTACTACTTACTTGGAAGATGGACTGACGTTTTCATTCATCAGGAAAGAAAAACTGCAACGCAGCAAAAGCGGAAAATTGAAACAGTTTGTTTCGTTGGTTAAATAGAACTTATTGAGCTTTTTTTACTATAGCTTGGTTTAATAAGAAGTTGAGTGAAAATAAATATCAAAGTACATCCCAGTGAAACGAAATAATTCATTTTATGGAACTTATGATATACATTGAAATTGAACTTCAACAAGTCTATTTTTGAAGATGAAATCGAATTTTTCCTAATCCTGTAATATGCCAAAACATCCGGTACGGGTTGAGCTACTTTTATTTTCTTTACAATTGTAAGCCATAACATCCAATCCTGCCTTTTCCTTATTTTATTGATAGGGATTTTTCCAAGTACATCTGCGTTATAAATTGCTGTTGAATTTCCGATATAATTGCAAAAAAACAACTTTTTGTATGTCGTCAGGCTTGGTGCTTCCTTTCGGATATTTAAATGATTTCCATTTTCGTCGATACATTCATAGAAACTAAACGTAAAAGCCAAATCATTTTCCCGCATGAAATTCAGTTGCATTTCAAGTTTATTAGGCTTCCATAAATCATCCGAATCAAGAAATGAAATATAGGTTCCTTTTGAGTTAGCAACACCAATGTTTCTGGCTATGCCTGTGCCTTCGTTTTTTGTTAATGAATGTAGTTTTATTCTTGAGTCGGACTTGACTACACGATTAATAATCTCAACTGTTTTATCGGTTGAACAGTCGTCAATAATGATTAATTCCCAAGTTGGATAAGTTTGATTTTGAACTGATTGAATTGTGGCAGAAATAAATTTTTCAGAATTATAAGTTGGTGTTATAATTGATACTAATTTATCCATTCTAATATGCTTTTTCTTCTCCTTTGAAGATATTAAATATGGTTTGGAAAATGATTTTAATATCCATGATGAGTGACCAGTTCTCTATATAAAAAACATCAAGCTTTATGCGGTTTATCATGTCTTCTTCGGTTTCAATTTCTCCACGGAAGCCTTTCACCTGTGCCAACCCTGTAATGCCTGGTTTTACATAATGTCGAACCATATATTTCTTTATTTTGCTTGCGTAAGCTTTATTTTGTGACCATAAATGCGGCCTTGGCCCAACAACGGACATATCACCAATTAAAACATTAAAAAACTGTGGCAATTCATCCATACTTGTTTTTCGCATAAATTTACCCATTTTGGTGACTCTTGGGTCGTTTTTTGAGGCTTCCTGTTCAGTAAATCCATTTACCTGCATCGAACGGAATTTATAACAGAAAAATTCTTCTTCATCCATTCCTGGCCTTCCTTGTTGAAAAAATACCGGGCCTTTTGATTCCAATTTTATTAAAATTGCCAAAACCGGAATCAGCCAGGACAATATAAAAATTATAACAAAAACTGAAAATAAAACATCAAAAACACGCTTAAGTCCTTTAATTATTGGATTGTGCAGCTGTGTTTTCTGAAGCGACAGTACCGGGAACAATTCGTAATAATCGACTTTTAAATTTTTTGAGAAAATTTCCTTAGTATCGGGTATAAATTTTATTGTTTTTTTGGATTCGTCAGCAAATTCAACCAAGTCCTTTAGTTTTTCATTTGAAATTTCATTTAAGGAACAATAAATTTCATCGATTTTATTCTCGATGGTAAATTGCCTGATATCGTCTATTTTTCCAATAATGTTTGGATGTTGCTTTTTATCGGAGAAATATCCGGCGAACCTGTAGCCATAATCTTTTCTTGTCTCAAAAACTTCCTTGAGTCGAATTGCTTCCGGCGTGTATCCAATAATAATTGCGCTTCGGTAATTACTTCCTGTAACAATCCTATATCTTTTTAAATAAATAAACAAAAAAGTCTTAAACGAAACTATAATAATGAAGCTTACAGACATAAAAATTGCCACGGCAGACCCACTAAAGACAGCGGTTTTGGCAAAAGGGAAAAATGCAATTACAACCAGCAAAAACACACTGAATTGCTTCATAAGTTTGGAGATGATTTCTACCGGTGTGGTAAATCGGAAGACCTCATAATATCTTACTATAATCGCAATTAAAATCCAGCTTATTGTTTGGTATGTCAAATAATATAACATATTAAGCCTCATGTCTTTAAAGAAATAAAGACTCAAAGTTGTTATGGCCATTATATCGAATAGGATGCTAAACGGCCTAATAAATTTTGAATACCTTCCTGTATGCTGTGCAACCATAAAATATTAGTGAATATAGCTTTTGAAGTCTTTATGCTCTTCTTTTAAAAGCTCTTCAGACGAAAGAGATTTAAAATATTCATATGTTAGTTTCATTCCTTCTTCTCTCGAAACTTTTGCTTCCCAGCCTAAAATATTTTTAGCTCGCGTAGTATCAGGCTGACGCTGCATCGGATCATTAACGGGCAACGGATGATATACTACCTTTTGGTTTGTGCCGGTAAGCTTTATAATTTCATCCGCAAAATCCTTAATGGTGATCTCGTTTGGATTTCCAATGTTTACCGGTTGTGAATAATCGGAATGCAGTAATCTGAAAATACCTTCTACCTGATCGGTCACGTAACAGAATGAACGTGTTTGACTTCCATCTCCAAAAATGGTCAAGTCTTCACCTCGTAATGCCTGTCCGATGAAAGCCGGAATTACCCGACCATCATTTAGCCGCATTCTTGGCCCGTAAGTATTGAATATCCTGACGATTCTGGTTTCTACACCATGAAAAGTATGATAAGCCATTGTAATCGATTCCTGAAAGCGTTTGGCTTCGTCATAAACGCCTCTTGGGCCTATTGTATTTACATTACCATAGTAATCTTCTGTTTGCGGATGCACTAACGGATCACCATAAATTTCTGAAGTGGAAGCAATAAGGATTCTGGCTTTTTTCACGCGGGCTAACCCTAAAAGATTGTGGGTTCCGAGTGAACCAACTTTTAAGGTCTGAATTGGAATTTTCAAATAATCAATTGGACTTGCAGGTGATGCAAAATGAAGAATATAATCTAAATTTCCTGGAACATGGACAAATTTGGTAACATCATGATGGTAGAATTCAAAGTTCTCAAGTTTGAATAAATGCTCGATGTTCTTTAAGTCTCCGGTAATCAGGTTATCCATCCCGATAACAAAATAGCCTTCTGCAATAAAACGGTCACAAAGATGTGAGCCCAAAAACCCGGCCGCACCAGTAATTAATATTCTTTTCATATAATTTTATTCTGATTTGGAATTATTTTGAACATCCCGAACCTTCGGGACTGAATTAAAAAGACAATACATCATGGTAAAAAAAACAACTCCTCTTTGTCTCCATAAAAATGATTCGGTCAAAAATAAACTTATCATTAGAAATGCGAAAGCAAAATGCACAAAATCTTTCGACCTGACTGCATTTTTAACGTTAATAATCAACATGATTAGTAATAATATAAAGCCGAAAATGCCCAACTCCGCAAAATTTTGAATGTACTGATTGTGGAAATTATAAGTGCCATAGCCCTGATGTAGATTATGCTCTTTTTCTTTTTCGAGCAATTTTCCGGTGGAAGCGTTTAATCCGTAGCCTGTCCATAAAATAGGTTCTTCTTTAAGCAATTCGATAAATACCCTTAATTGATATACCCTAAAAGCAGTGCCGGGAAAATAATCATTGGCAGTAAAAGATTCGTTGGTCCAAGCCTCCTTAAGGCTGATATAATGGACTTCGGGCGGCGTACTTTCAATAACATTGGTGCTTATACTCTTTTCTGTATTAGTTTTAAATTCTTCTTCAAATCTCTTTTTTATTTTTCCGAATGAAAAAATAATCCCAACCAACAAGCCTAAGACTATTACATTTCTCAACCGCATTTTGTGGCCAGACTTTGAAAAAAAGAAAACATAGATAAGCGTCAGCAATATGACTATCAGTATGATGTTCTTTGATGAAAGCAGTAAAATAAATCCGAATAGCATGACGGCAATTACTGTATCCCACTTCGTTTTTACTGTTTTTGTGAAAAAATAATAAAAGGCGACTGCCGCGAATACGGAAACGTGTATTGCGTTTAACAATTTAGGAACCAGTCCGTAATCATCGTCATTTTGTCCATGATAAAAAAATGCCCTGCTGTCTCCGGAGATTGAATACCGAATTACCGACCGTATCAAATAATAACATGCCAAGGCGGCGATTACATAACTATAATAGCCGATTATTTTTTTTCTTTGTTCTGAAGTGTTTGCCTTATAGATAAAAAACCCAATTGGTATCAACAACAACGGTATTTCCTTCAACAAAGCGGCAACGGTCTCTTGGGAATCAATCGTCCAAAAAAAGGAAATGGCCATTAAGAAATATAAGAGTACCGGAAGTAGTAGCGCCTTTTCGAAATTTAAGTTTTCTTTTTTAAGTGTGACAAAAGCTACCAGTAGAAAACCCGCTAAAGCAATATTGTTTATTGCAAAACTTAACGGAATGGTCGCAAGGACTAAAAGTATTGGAATAAAAGAGTTGTTACTTTTATTTTCTTTTATCAGATTTTGAATAACATTCTTCGAAAAGTTGTAAATATTCCCCATTTATTTTTTCCCAATTAAATTCATTCACAATCGAATCAAAATTGTTTTGAACTAATTGCAAGTTATCATTTTTTTTGATTGTATTCAGAATATTTTTCACCTCATCAGGGTTGGAAAAATAATAGCTGTTCTCTTTTAAAATTCCTTTATTAAAATCGTTATTATGGGCAATTACAAATGCCTTTGAAGCCATAGCTTCCAATAATGATGGGTTAGTTCCGCCTACGGAATGTCCGTGAAAATACAGGTTCGAAAAATACCTAAGGTTATTCAGGTGTTCAAGGTTGTAAAGCCCGCCAATAAAACGAATATTGGAATGATTTTTATATTTGCCTTTAAGGTATTCACCGTATTTTGTCATATGGTTCCCAATAACCAAAATGGGCGTTTCGTCTTCATTTTTGGCCACACCTTCAAGCACCATATCCAAATTGTTTTCGGGTTCAAAACGCGCCATAATCATATTGTAGTTTTCCCTCTCAACATTGTATTCTTTTAAGACTTCTTCGTTATGGCCTGAAAAAGGATGAGCACCATACGCAATGTAGGTTGACTCTTTCTGATATTTTGTCTTCAGGAATTTTTGAATTCCCAAAGAGTCTGAGATTAAAAAGTCGCTGTTGTTCGCTGCCAGTCTTTCGGCAAATTTCAGAAACTGCTGAACCGGTTTAGAGTATTTTGTTCTCTTCCACTCCAGGCCGTCCATATTGGTGATAATGATTGATTTTTTCGGCAATAAGAAATGCCAAATGGAATTGCTGGTATAACCTAATTGAAGGATAATATCAAATTCTCTTTTTCGGGAATCCATGATACAATTATAATCATAGACAAATTGACCAAACGTTCCCAACTGGTATTCTGGATCATGCTTGTGAATAATGTTAACGCCGTGAAATGTCTTTTCCTGATACGGATGGTCATGGGAATTATAGCAATATACTTCGTGTCCTTTTTGCGCCAGGTAAACTGAAAAAAATTCGGCAAATTGTTCAAATCCGCCATAATAATTCGGCACACCACGGGTTCCAAGTATCGCTATTTTCATGAAAATCTTAATTGTTTTGGGCAAAAATAGGGAATTTACAATGGTTTAGGAAAAAGAAAAACAGCGCTTTTGCTTTTAAACCATTTTTTCGAACAGCTCTTCAAAACTATTAATGTACTTTTTTTCCGAAAACTCGGTTAAAGCATGTTTATAGCCTTTTTCTCCAAACTCATTTCTCAACGCTTCGCTATCAACTAATTTTTGAATCGCAGCGCAAAGTTGGTTCTCATTATTTGGTTCAACCAAAAATCCGGTTTGTTCATTAACAATTATTTCTGTCAGGCCGCCGTGATTGGAACCAATTACCGGTTTATGGGCCAGCATCGCTTCTAAAGCAACCAACCCGAACGGTTCCGGTTCAGTTGAAGGAACTATAGCGATGTCGATGCTTTGCCAAATTTTCTCTATTTCGGCAGTAAAAGGAATTAGTACCACTCTGTCCGATAGTTTTAAATGCTCTATCCTGTCTTGCAGTTCGCTTAAAAAGAATTCCTGATTTGGCGGTGGTGAACCTACAAAAACCAATTTTACGTTTTGGTGGGTTTTTGCTAATGCATTAAAACAGTTTAAAAGAATCTGCTGGCCTTTCCATCGGCTTATCCTTCCCACTAAAGCGATGATTATTTCAGATGCGCCCGCATTAAAAAGTTCTTTCCTCACTTCAGCGATTTCAGCTTTCGACAATGGAGTGCCTGCAACTGTTAATCCATTATGAATCAGCAATGACCTGGACGAGATTTTGGTATTGACTTCCCAAAAAACCTTTGTTGCCAAGGAGTTATAAATAATTTTCGTGTTTAACTTTAACCCTAATAAGTAACGAAACAGTTTGGAAAAAATGCCTGGTGATTCAATAATTTCATGAACATGCCATAAATGTTTGATTTTAGATTTTCGGGCATAAAATATCCCTAACAACACAGCTAAAGTATTTGAATACAAGAACTCAAACTTAAACTCTTTGTTCAATTCGTCGACGATGGTAAAGGCTTTTCTGATGTCCTTAAAAAATCGCAATATATTTTTGGGGGTAAAAATTTTTCTATAAAGTTTGAGTACCGGAGCAATAACGACTTTTATTCCATTTTTTTCCAATTCATGTTTCAAAGGTCCATCGAAAGGCAAAATAACTACCGCTCTAAATCTTTTTTTATCAATACCTTTCACTAAAGACAACAGTGTTTTATCAGAACCGTATAACTCAGCTGACTGATGTATAAAAAGTATGCTTATCATTGTTGAATACTATTTTTATGGTATAAGGCGCCGCCTAAAATAAACAAAATTGCATCCTTAGGAATATAAATACCGGTGATAATGACGGACGTAAATAAAAAATAAATTCCAATGGTGGAAATCAAAATCAGGAAATAAGTGTTGCCGTCATTTCTATATACATGAAGATAAAGGCCAAATAAAAAAACCAGGTAAATAAATATGCCGAAAATCCCGGTTTTATATAAAACAAAAACATAACCATTGTGCAACACCGAAATATAGCGCATGCCATCCTCTCCCAGTGGCGCTATGAATTTTAAGTTTACCAATGACCCATAGCCTGATCCGATGAAATAACTGGACGGATTCTCGCTCATTAACTGAAAAGCGCGCTTCGCCTCATAAGCCCTCCAATGATCCCACAAATCCCTGTGGTCTTCCCTGTCTATCTTCGAATTAACAATCTCGCTTGGGGCTATTTTTATTTTGTATAACAACGATTCCATCCCCTTTGAGTTCCTTTCCAATTTTATGGTGCCCAAGTAGCCATAAAACAAAAACAATAAAAGCAACAAAGCGCCAATAACCTTAAGTGATTTACGTGTGAGCCTGGCATATCCGTAAAAAGAAAATCCCAGAATAATAATCATCCCGAACATTGTTCTGGAAAAGTATAAAAAGATTGACATAATTAATATCGCAAGCGCTATTTTAGTATAAAGGCTCTTCCCGAACAGCCTTACGCTTATTTTTGGCGCTAAGAGTATAAAATATAACGCATAAACTTCGATAAAATTATCCAAACCAAAATCACGGGCACCTTTTATGGAACCGCTCGTCAGATTTGAAAATCCAAAAACACCTATTAGGTGTATAATGGCAGTAAGAAGGGCTATATGAACTATAGTTTTTGAAAAAAGTGTGACATCATCAATCGACTTAAAGGTTAGATAACCAATGGTAATTACAATTATGGGTTTGCCAAAATGGGAAATATCTTTGATTATGTTAACCACCGAATATTTTTCGAAAAAGGTCCCAATAAAACCAATGAAAAATATGAGAATTATAGGAAGGATTGTTTTAAAAAATTGATTTGAAATAAACGATCTGCCAGTGGTAATCAAAAACAGCAGAAAAAGAAACTGAATCAAAAAATTTATCCTAAATGAAACAATATAAATTTCACATAAAACAACAATCGAAAAAAGTAAAGAAATGCTTATTTTGGTTTTCAAATTCTTTTTTTGTCAAATATAATTGATAATTTTTATTAGATTTCGCAAACCGGTATAAAAACATTTCTATAATAAAAACATATATTTGCCGTTATATTAATTAAATTGAAATGAAAAAAGCATTAATTACTGGAATTAATGGGCAGGACGGCTCTTACTTAGCCGAATTTTTACTTGAAAAAGGGTACGAAGTTCACGGAATCATCAGAAGAAGTTCTACCTTTAATACCGAAAGGATTGAGCATCTATATATAGAATCCCTCATTAGGGATTTGCACCAGTCTAAAAAGATTAATCTACATTATGGCGATATGACTGATTCTACCAATTTAATTCGGTTGGTACAACAAATTCAGCCTGACGAAATTTATAATTTAGCCGCACAATCCCATGTAAAAGTATCTTTTGACATGCCGGAATATACCGCTGAAACAGATGCTGTTGGAACCCTGCGCCTTTTAGAAGCGGTTCGGATTTGTAATCTAGTGGAAAAAACAAAAATTTACCAAGCCTCCACTTCTGAGTTGTACGGCAAAGTTCAGGAAGTTCCGCAAAAGGAAACGACCCCTTTTTATCCGCGTTCTCCTTATGGAGTGGCCAAATTATATGCCTATTGGATAACCAAAAACTACCGTGAATCATATAACATATTTGCTGTTAATGGTATCTTGTTCAATCACGAGTCAGAAAGAAGAGGCGAAACTTTTGTGACAAGGAAAATTACCCTTTCCGCATCCAGAATTGCAAACGGTCTTCAGGAAAAATTATATTTAGGCAACCTGAATGCTTTAAGGGATTGGGGTTATGCCAAAGACTATGTAGAATGTATGTGGCTTATGCTGCAGCAGGAAAACCCGGAAGATTATGTTATTGCAACCGGAATTCAACATTCCGTAAAAACATTCTGTGAATTAGCTTTCCTTGAAGCTGGAATTGAACTTGAATGGCATGGCACAGAAGAAGACGAAAAAGGAATCTGCAAAAAAACAGGCAAAGTACTTATCGAAGTAGATCCTAATTATTACCGCCCTGCAGAAGTTGAAAGTTTGCTAGGCGATCCAACCAAAGCCAAAAGCAATCTAGGCTGGAATCCAAACCAGACTTCTATAAACCAACTTGTCAAAATTATGATGAAACATGATTTGGAATATGTAGTCCGCTTTAAGGACAGAGAATCCCTGAAATTATTTGAATAGCCTTTAACGCTTTTAATAACTACATTTATGAAGATTCTTTTAACCGGAGGAACGGGAATGGTTGGTCAAAATATCCTTAATTACCCTGACGCCCAACAGTATACTTTTCTTCATCCTTCCAGCAAAGAATTAAACCTGCAAGATTACCATGCCGTTGATGCTTTTATAAAAAAACACCAGCCCGATTTTGTGATTCATGCCGCGGGATTGGTAGGCGGCATCCATTTTAATATGGCGCATCCTGTTAATTTTCTGGTTGTAAATTTAGATATTGGACGCAATATAATAATGGCGGCGAAGAATAATAATGTGAAGCATTTTATGAATTTGGCCAGCTCGTGCATGTATCCGAGAAATGCCAAAAATCCGCTGACGGAAGACCTTATTTTACAAGGCGAATTAGAGCCGACGAATGAAGGATATGCTATTGCCAAAATTGTTGCTACCAAGCTTTGCGAATATATTTCAAAAGAAGATAGCAGCTTTAAGTATAAAACAATAATTCCAAGTAATTTATACGGAAAATTCGATAAGTTTTCGCCCGAACATTCTCATTTGGTGCCTGCTGTTATTAGAAAAATTTACGACGCTGCTGTAAACAATAAAACCGAAATAGACATTTGGGGAGACGGATTAGCGAGAAGGGAATTTATGTACGCAGAGGATTTGGCCGATTTTGTTTTCTATGCCATTAGCCGTTTTAATCAAATGCCTCAAAATATCAATGTCGGATTGGGCTACGATTACTCCATAAATGAATATTACGAAGCGGTGGCTAAAATAATTGGTTATAAAGGAAAGTTTGTCCATGATTTATCCAAACCCATCGGCATGAAACAAAAACTGATTGATGATTCCAAATTAAGCGAATTTGGATGGAAACATAAAACTTCGTTAGAAGAAGGCATAACAAAAACCGTTGATTACTTTAAAAAATACGTTTTATAATGATGAAGTATCCATTAGCCTCATCCACCTGGGATGAAAAAGAAATAGCTGCTATCCAATCCGTAATCGCCAAAGACACTTATACAATGGGCGAAAGCGTAAAGCAATTTGAAGAAGATTTTGCAAAATTTTCGGGTTCGAAATACGCCGTAATGGTTAATTCGGGTTCTTCCGCAAATTTGCTTGCGGTGGGAGCCTTGTTTTATACAAAAAACCCAAAACTGAAACGTGGCGACGAGGTTATTGTACCGGCCGTTTCATGGTCGACAACTTACTATCCTTTATACCAATATGGATTAAGATTAAAATTTGTTGATGTGGATTTAAACACTTTAAATTTTGATTTGGCCCAACTGGAAAAGGCTGTTACTGATAATACCAAAATGATTTTTGCCGTGAATTTATTGGGCAATCCGAATGATTTTGATGCCATAAATAAAATCATTGGCGATCGCGATATCCTTTTGCTGGAAGACAATTGCGAATCTATGGGTGCCGAATACAACGGAAAACAGGCGGGAACCTTCGGGATAATGGGGACTTTCTCCACGTTCTATTCTCACCACATGGCCACAATGGAAGGCGGGCTTGTCGTTACCGATGACGAAGAACTTTACCATGTTTTGATTTGCATAAGAGCGCATGGCTGGACAAGGCATCTGCCAAAAGAAAATAAAGTTTCCAATAAAGGAGATAATTGGTTTGAAGAATCCTTCCGTTTCGTATTGCCGGGTTACAATTTCAGGCCAGTAGAAATGAGTGGGGCGATTGGTATCGAACAATTAAAAAAGTTACCTGATTTCCTGGCCAAAAGAAGAGAAAATGCCGTCTTGTTCACTTCGCTTTTTGCCAATCATAACGACTTTTATATTCAGGAAAATACCGATAACAGCAGCTGGTTTGGCTTTAGTTTTATCATCAAACCTGAGTCTTCCCTAAAACGCTTGGATGTGGTAACAAAATTGGAAGAAAACGGAATTGACTGTCGTCCGATTGTAACCGGAGATTTTACCAAAAATGAAGTATTGCGATTTTTCGACTATGAAATATTCGGGGAAATGACAAACGCACAATATTTGGATAAAAACGGATTTTTTGTGGGGAACCATCAAGTGCCTTTAACTGAGGAAATCCATCATTTGTTTGCGGTCCTGAATTCATTCTAAAAAGAACATGAAGAAAATCTCGCTGATAAAAACCAATTTCACCAATCATGTTTCGATGGATTTGTACCACGAATTTGAACATCGGATCATTGAAAAAAAAAACTGGGAAATTATCAATGGAGTAAACCACTGGCAGGCTTTCGCGATCAGACAGTTCTTAAAAGTTTTTCCACCCATACGAATTCCTTTTTTCAGTCCAAAACACTATGTCGTTATCGGTTATCAAAAGGAGAAATTTTTTCCTTTTTTTCATTACAGGGCCAAACTTAAAACCCTTTGGATGTATGACGCGTGGGAACCGTTGTTTGACGATATTGAAAAATCGGTAAAGCAATATGGGATTGACTTACTTTTTACGGCGAGCAAGCAATCGGCGGATTATTTTAACTCTCGTGGATTGAAAAATTTCAAAGCGGAATGGGTTC
>JAZKCP010000138.1:31228-35527 GCA_040388035.1 Bacteroidota bacterium
ATTACCATAAACGAACTACCGATGTATTACAATTGGGCCGAAAATGGAATGAATACCACGATAAGATAAAAGCAATTGAAAACAATTTGGTTTATCAATACGAAAAACAACCTGGCCAGATAATTTTTAAAACCCGGGAGGATTTTTTGGAAGGTTTAGCCAATTCAAAAATCTCGATTTGTGTTCCGTCTGATATTACGCATCCTGAACGCACGGGGAAAATTTCTACTTTAACCAACCGATATTTGCAGTCAATGGCGTCAAGGTGTCTGATTTTAGGGAAACTGCCCTATGATATGCAATATCTGTTTGATTACAATCCTATTGTAGAAATTGATGACGAAAATCCGGTGGCGCAAATA
The DNA here is from genome assembly GCA_040388035.1 of Bacteroidota bacterium. Lineage (GTDB taxonomy): Bacteria > Bacteroidota > Bacteroidia > Flavobacteriales > Flavobacteriaceae > Flavobacterium. Next base: position 31,591 of record JAZKCP010000138.1, read on the forward strand.
AATTCTATTTTGGAAAATTATAATTCTTATATTCCATTAATTGAAAAAAATTACGAGACGGTAGCCAAATATCATAATTGGAACGCGCGAATAACGCAAATGGAAAATTTTATTGCTGACTCAAACACGGACCGTGCAAAAAAATAAACTAATCAAAAACTCGCTTTCGGCTATTATTCAGGTAATAATTGTCGGGCTTGTTTATTTGTTGCTGTACCGTTATTTACTGGATGCCATAGGTATTGAACTATTGGGCGTTTGGTCATTAATCATCGCTACCACTTCATTGGCACTCATCGCCAATTTCGGAATCAGCACCAGCATTATAAAGTTTGTTTCAACTTATTACACACGTGGCGATTTCGAAAGCCTTAAAAAACTAATTTTTACTTCTTGTGTTTTCATCCTGGTAACCTACCTGCTGATTTCCGGCCTTATTTTGCTGCTGGGAAACATCATTTTACCCTATTTTATTGAGAAAACTTACATTTCGATTGCACTTGAAGTCCTTCCTTATTCTTTGGTCAGCTTAATTATAAATGCCGTTAGCGGCGTCATTAGCAGTTGCCTGGATGGGATTCAAAAGAATTATGTTAAAAGTTATATTCTAAGTTTCAGCTCCATTTTCCTGTTTGGATTAAGTTTGTTGCTGACACCGGATTATGGTTTAAAAGGCTTAGTTTTTGCGCAGATATTCCAAGGGATTTTAGTGTTGCTTCTATCGTTCTACTTTATTTCAAAATACCTTAAAGGTGTGATTTCGTTTCGTTGGAACTGGTCTAAACCGCTGTTTAGTGAAATCATCAATTATGGTTTAAAAATGCAGGCGCTGTCATTTATGCAAATGTCCTTTGAACCGGTAACTAAGGCCTTCTTAAGTAAATTTGGAGGACTGGCCATGGTGGGTTACTATGAAATGGCAAGCCGTTTGGTTTCGCAGATTAGGGGAATCATCGTTAGTGCGAATCAGGTAATTATTCCTGTTGTTGCAGAGGCTAAAGAGCGAAACGACAACTCGGTAAAGACAATTTATGTCAAAACATTTTCCATTATTTTATTCCTAAATATCCTTATCACCTCAGCCATTTTAGTGTTTACACCGCTGATTTCCCAAATTTGGATTGGCAAAATTGTACCCTTCTTTTTATTTGGCGTTGTCATCAATTCGATAGTCGTTTTTATAAATATTTCAAGTAATCCCGGCTACTTCAGTTATTTGGGCGAAGGGAAACTAAATTGGTTAATTATTTCCTATGCGGCGATTCTAATCACTAACACTATTTTGGGTTATGTGTTGGGACTAAATTTTAACGGGTACGGAGTTATCCTGGCTTGGAACCTAGCCTTTATGATCGGTTCACTGATAATTGTATTTTCATTTCAGCATTTAAATGGAATCAAATGGAAAGAAGTGATGACTAAGAATGATATTTACCTGATTTTTGGTGCGGCTCTTTTTTCCTATTTCGGATTTCAAACAGTGCTAAATTATATCGCAAATAAGTCAAATTTATTGTTTATTTGTGCTTTCATCGCCGCAGGTTGTTTTTACTTGTTTATCATTTTAAAAAACAAAAACTTCCTGTTTATGAAAAACGAAATACAAAAGTTTTTAAAACGAAATGGCTAATCCTTTTTTTTCTATAGTTACCGCTTCCTATAATAGTGAAAAAACCATTTTTGACACTATTTCCTCGGTTTTAAACCAAGATTTCAACAATTATGAGTATTTGGTCATTGATGGAAATTCTTCTGATAAAACCCTTGATATCATAAAATCATTTGCAGACGCATTCGCTCAAAAAAATATAAGATATACCTACATGTCCGAAAAGGACCGTGGAATTTACGATGCCTGGAACAAAGGCATAAAAAACAGTTCAGGTGCCTGGATTAGTTTTTTGGGTTCTGATGATGAATATTATCCGGACGCCCTGAAAACTTACTTTCATCAGATTCAGAATGCAGCGCCCAATACAAATTATATCTCTTCGAAAGTAGAACTTATCAATACCAAAAAAGAAGTTTTAACCGTTTTTGGGAAAGCTTTTGTATGGGAAAAAGTGGTCAGGAATATGGAAATTGCCCAAGTGGGTTCTTTTCACAAAAAAGAGCTTTTTGACCAGGTTGGTCTTTTCAACGACGATTATAAAATTGTGGGCGATTTAGAGTTTTATATCCGATGTAAAAAACATATCAACCCGGAATTCTTTGACAAGATAACGGCCAAGATGTTAAACGAAGGCGTCAGCAACCAAATATACAAAGCTCTGAAAGAAGCGCTTGACGTGAAATTGAAATACAAAAGCAGCCCGGCTTATACTTCTTATTATGACTTTAGCACCATTTTCCTAAAGTGTTATTATAATAAACTGATCAAAAAAAAATAGGAGCAAATTGCTCCTATTTTTTTTACTCTTCGAAAACTATTTCTTGCCGTATAATTTTACAATTTCAGCTTTCAAGTCCATTGTAGCGCCAATGATCGGATCATATGGCTGACCTTCAATAACCTTTATTTTTGCGGTGCTGGATGCTGTGTCAAATTCAACCTGAGCATTTGGATAAAAATATTTAAAGAACTGAGCCCCATCAGCAGTAAAGGATTGATCAAGGTAATTAATTCTTAAGCCTTTGAAAACAACTTGCTTTAGATCCTTATTGGCTCCGATATCAAATCGTAATGACATTGGTGCTGCAGCGCTAGGCAAAATAAATACTAAATCCTGTGGTTCCGGTTTTCCTTTTATACTGATTGTAACAGCTTGGTCTGCAGGGAATGATTCAGCTCCGTCTTCGTTATAAAAAATTTGGAAAACATCGTCTTTTTCAACAATTGCGTTTACCGTAACTGTAAATGGTACGTTTGCTGCAGGTTGAACCTCATCGGTGTTTTCTTTTTTGTCACTTTTACATGAAGTAAACAGGATTAAAGCGGCAGACAATGATAAGATAAGTGATTTCATTTTGTTAAATTTTTTTTTGCAAATATATAATAATTTATTTTCTCTGTCAGAAAACAATTGTTCTTTCATAAAATTTGAAATAGGTAGTTTTTGTTTCAGAATTGGTAACTAGAACACCTATTTTATATTCTCCTTTTGAAAGGCTGTTTTTCTTAATTTTCAAAGTAAACCCTGAATTATCGCAATTGAATTTGTTGTTGTTGAATTTTGTGACATCTTCCCTAATTACGCTGTCGGTTTCAAAAGAATAACTGTTGTTATTGCGGACTAAAACCAATTGTATGGTCGATTGTCTCGAATCCTTATCTTTAACAGCTGCCCAACCGTTAAATTTAAAGAAATCATTCTTATCATCTACACTTTCAAGATTTGAAAGTAGTTCAGGCGATACCGCGGGTAATTTTTTCAAGGCTACTGGCGATTTGTAAGTCCGTTTGCCTACTTCCGAAAGTTTATCAATTAAATTGATATGGAACTTTCCATTTTTATCTTTTATAACAATTGAAATAGAATAGGTTTCCTTGGGTAATTTATCGGTAAAAATATCACAATTAAAACCTGCATTTTCCAGGTTTTCAGCTTCAGCAAAACTGGTAACATCTGTTCGTTTTACAATTTCCGTCGGAAAAAGGAAAGTTTTTGTTTTGCTCGACAGACCTATATAAATTGTATCCTTTACATTATTCCTGACATTTTTTAAATACGCCCAGCCTCGAGCCCTTATGAAATCATCCGAGTTTGAAAAATTTTCCAAATTGAACTTGATGTTGTCCTGCGATTCCCATTTTCCATCAAAAGGGATATTACTTGAACTTATGCTGATATGGCTTTTTAACGAATCTACATATTTGACATTTTCTTCAATTTGTTTCGGCTCATTTTTCAACGTTACCTCTTTAGAATATAACAATATGAATTTATTTAACCTGACAATCTTTACTTTGCCTTTATATATCAAGACATTAAAATCT
>JAZKCP010000139.1:0-10868 GCA_040388035.1 Bacteroidota bacterium
GGAAACCAACAACTGAGTTTATATTATTTTAATAAATCGGCCACGTATGGCATTAAAGCTAAGTGACGCGCTCTTTTAACAGCTACTGACACTTTTCTTTGGTATTTTAATGAAGTTCCGGTTAAACGTCGTGGTAAGATTTTACCTTGTTCGTTTACGAATTTCAATAAAAAGTCTGCATCCTTATAATCTATGTATTTGATACCAGACTTTTTGAAACGACAATACTTTTTAGTTTTGTTGGTTTCAATGTTTAAAGGTGTAAGATATCTGATATCTCCATCTTTTTTTCCTGAAGCGGATTGTTGTAAATTTGCCATGATTAGTTTGCTTTTGCTTCTTTTAATTTAGTTCTTCTTCTTTCTGCCCAAGAGATAGCGTGTTTATCCAGACTTACAGTAAGGAAACGCATAACTCTCTCGTCACGTCTAAATTCAGTTTCAAAAGCAATAAGAGCTTCAGCTGATACTTGGAATTCGAATAAATGGTAAAAACCACTTTTCTTGTTTTGGATTTCGTAAGCTAATTTTTTTAAGCCCCAATCCTCTTTGGATACCATCTTTGCTCCTTTTGTCGTAAGAAAATCTTCGAATTTGCTTACTGTTTCCTTTACCTGAACTTCAGATAAAACGGGATTTAAGATGAAAACAGTTTCGTAATGATTCATAATAATTATGATTAAATTTTAAATTGGGCGCAAAAGTACGAATTGATTTTTAATATACAATGGCAATACTTGAGAAATCGTCTAAAAGTAAAAAATATCGTTTAAAAGCAAAAAAAAACGATGAAACGTTAGGTAGTTCCAAAAAAAGGTACTATTTTTACACTTCCAAATCTATAATAAATAATATTATGAAACTAAATTGTGTAGTTGTTGATGATAGTTCCATTCAGAGAATGATCATTGCAAAGTTAGTAAATAATCACCCGAATTTACATTTAGTCGGTGATTTTTCTAATGCAATTGAAGCCAAAAATTGCATGTCGGTCCATACCGTTGACTTAATTTTCCTAGATATTGAAATGCCAGTTATCAGCGGTTTTGATTTTCTTGACGGCTTAAAAGTAAAACCCCAAATTATTTTTATCACGTCAAAGGCAGAGTATGCTATGAAAGCATTCGATTATGACGCTACGGACTACCTACAGAAACCGATAGCACTTGATCGTTTTAATGCATCTGTTCGAAGAGCAATGGATTTCCATATGCTTAAGAAAGAAAATCAGGAAGAAGAAGGAGAACATATCTTTATTAAGAGTAATCTTAAGAAACTTAAAATTTATACCAATAAAATTAAGTGGATTGAAGCTTATGGAGATTATGTCAAAGTTGTTACCGAAGAAGATAGTAATCTCGTTCTTTCTACTATGAAATCTTTTGAAAATGATTTGTCAAAAGAGAAGTTCATTCGGGTTCATAAATCCTATATCATTAATATTGATAAAGTGGAACGTTTCAATAGCAAATTTGCTGAAATTGGTGTGACTAAAATCCCTTTGAGCCGAAATAAAAAAGAAGATCTAATCAAAGCTTTAGCTATTGCTTAAATTTACTCAATAAAAATCCACATTTACAGTAACCTTAATCGTTCTGTATTGTGAAACCAAATCAAAACTATTCAGTATTTTCTGGATAGTTTTTTTTGTGCCTTGTAACGAGGTTTCTCCGGGCATCTTTATCATTATAGTCCGGATATATTCATTTCGGATTCTTCCAATTGCCGGTTCTTCCGGACCAAGAACAGGAATGGTTAAGTTTTGCTGCAAAACCTGATACAACCACATTGAACCTTCCTTAAGTTTTTCGAAATCGCGATGTTTCAATGTCAATCTGATTACACGGTAAAATGGCGGATAGTAATATATCTTTCTTTCATACAATTGTTCTTTGTACATTCCTTCATAGTCATTATTGGTCACTTGCTGAATGATATTATGTAGAGGATTATAGGTTTGGATAATCACTTTTCCGCGTTTTTCAGCTCTTCCCGAACGGCCGGCAACCTGCGTCATCATTTGAAAACTTCTTTCGAAAGCCCTGAAATCGGGATGATACAGCATATTATCTGCATTCATGATTCCCACTAACGAAACATTATCAAAGTCCAAACCTTTGGCCAGCATTTGTGTTCCGACCAAAACATCTATTTCTCGATTCTTAAAACTGTCAATGATTTTTTCGAAGCTGTATTTCCCGCGGGTTGTATCCTGATCCATGCGCTTAATATTTTTCTGTGGAAACAATTCGGCCAATTCCAACTCGATTTGTTCGGTTCCAAAACCTTTGGTTTCCAAGTTAACACTCGAACAAACATGGCAATTCGTTGGTTTCGCCATCGAATAGCCGCAATAATGGCAACGCAACTGATTTTTATATTTGTGATAGGTCAAACTTACATCGCATTGCGGACATTGCGGTACATGGCCACAAGTCATACATTCCAAAACCGGTGAAAAGCCCCGACGATTCTGAAACAAAATCACCTGCTCGTTATTTGCAAAAGCTTCCGTGATTTCATCTATTAATGTAAGGCTGAAATGCCCTTTCATTTTTTTTCTGAAATAGCTGTCTTTCAAATCAACCAATTTTATTTCGGGCATTTGGACCTTGCCAAAACGCTCTGTTAACGTTACTAAACCAAACTTATCAGAATTAGCATTATAATAGGTTTCAATGCTCGGTGTTGCCGAACCTAATAAAACCTTTGCCTGGTGTGCATTTGCCAAGATAATCGCAGCATCACGGGCATGATATCTCGGCGCCGGATCTTGCTGCTTAAAGGTTTGCTCATGTTCCTCGTCAACAATGATTAACCCTAAGTTGGAAAATGGCAAAAATAAAGCCGACCTTGCTCCTATTATTATTTGTGAAGCTTCTGAATTTTGATTAACGTTATTCCAAACTTCTACTCTTTCATTATTGCTGTATTTGGAATGAAAAACGGCGACCTTATTTCCGAAATGAGCCGTTAACCTTGAAACCAATTGTGTGGTCAACGCTATTTCCGGCAATAAATACAAAACTTGTCTACCTTGGTCAATATAATTTTCAATAAGTTTAGTGTAGATTTCGGTTTTGCCGCTTGAAGTCACGCCATGCAACAGGCAGACCTCTTTTTCTTCAAACGAGTTGTTGATTTCATCAAAAGCTTGTTGTTGTGCCTGACTTAAAGTCAATTTATTTTCAACTTTATTCTTATCAAAATTTACTCGGTCTTCCTGAATAAAATATTCTTCAAAGATTCCCTTATCAATCAAACCTTTAACAATAGCAGGCGAACTTTGAGCCACTTCGGTCAATTGTTTTAAAGAAATAGGCTTTTTCTCCTGGGCATTTAATTGAAAATACTGAAGTACCAAGTTTTTCCTCTTTTCAGATTTTAAAGAATCTAAAAGTTCGATTAGTTTATCTTCAGCGAGATAATTTTCATGCAGACGAATATATCGAATGAGTTTTGGTTTGTATTCTTCCTGTATTTCTTCCTGAAGCAATATAATGTTTTTGTTAATCAGCTTTTGGATAACCGGCAAAACGGTTTTTTTATTCAAAATGTCAATTATGTTCTGCACTTTCAGCGAAGACTGATGCTGCAAGGCTTCATAAATTAAAAATTCGTCATCCGTAAAAGAAGCCTCATCTACAAAAGTTTCCTTGTTTTGAGAAATAATCGTTTCGCTTTCCAACAATAATGCTGATGGCAACGCGCCACGATAAACGTCACCAATGTTGCACATATAATACGAAGCAATCCAGAACCAATGATTAATCTGAATTTCGTTTACAATGGGCTTTTCGTCGAGAATTTGATGGATTTCCCTTGCCTCGTAAAGTGTTGGCTCGTTTTGATGCAAATCGATGGCCAAGGCTGTATAGATTTTGTTTTTGCCAAATGGAACAGCAATCCGCATTCCTTTTTCAATAAAAGCAAATTCATTTTCTGAAACCCTATAGGTAAAGGTTTTAGGTAAAGAAAGCGGAACAATAACTTCAATGAAGTACTTCATCTTTTATGCAGTTATTTTTGTTTGATCCAGGTTTGTGACCTACCAAAAAGTGATATGCCAACATATCCACGAACAATAAGTTTGTCCTTACCTTCGGGCGTAATTTTACAGTGATAACTTTTTCCGCTTTTTGGATCAATTATTTTTCCTCCGTCATAAACATCTCCATTTTTTTTTAATCCTCTGATGATATTCAATCCTAAAATGGGTTTGTTATGATCATCACCTTGACACTTTTCACACTTATGATGTCTTTTGGATGTCTCAAAAATTTCTATTATTTTTCCGTAAATCTTACCTTTATGTTCATAAATCTCAACAACACCTTTCTCTTTCCCGGTTTCATCATCAATCGTTTTCCACTTTCCCAAGATACTTTGGGAATTACTTACTTGAAAAATAAGGAACATAACAATTGACAAAGTTAATTTCATGGTATTTTGTTGTTATCTATTTCTTTTTGTTTTTCACGTTTGATATGATGTATTGAGGCATTCAAATCAAATCCAATTAATAAAACCATCGAATTAATCCAAATATAAAACATAACAATTAACAACGTTCCAATTGACCCGTAAAGTTCGTTATATTTTGAAAATTTCACTACCCAGATTCCAAAGAAATAAGAGGAAATGATAATCAAAATAGTTGTAACAACTGAACCTATTGATACTAATGCTCTTTTTTTGTCATGCTTAATCCCATATCTAAAGAGCATGGATGTTGCCATTAATATCATTAAAATTACAAAAACATATCTTCCCATCTCTATCAAAGGAATCTTATCGGATAAGACATCCTGAATTTTTGTTTTTTGGATAAAAACCTCAAAGATTACGATGGCCGCGACTGTGATTATTAATAGCAATGACAAAATTATTGACAAAGCCAAGGCAATAACATATTGCCTAAAGAACTTTCTTTTCAAAGAAACATGAATATGATGTGAAGCCTCAAATCCTCCAAGAATTGCGTTTACACCATTTGTCATTAAAAAAACTGCCATTAAAAACCCGGTAGAAAGCAAACCGCTGTGGCTATTATGCAAAATATCGTTGATAATTTTATAAATAGCATCATAAGTTGTTGGTGGCACGCTTTCCTTTACAAAACTTAAAAAGTCATTCTGAAATCCCTCAATTGGGATGTAAGGAATAAGATTTAATATGAAAAGCGCAAACGGAAACAAGGCCATAAAAAAGCTAAAGGCAATGGCTGTCGCCCGATAGGTAATTTCTCCTTCAAAAATTCCTGTAAAATAGAACTCTAGCAAATCGTGAAGGGACATACCGTGAAGCCATGGCAACTCGATTTTCTTAGAGAAAAACACAAGCTGTTTGATGATAGGAAAATTTGCGAATGTATTTTCTTTTGCCGCTGACATTTAAAAGGCTTTTAAACTTAAATCCATATTATAAACAGAATGTGTCAACGCTCCGGAAGAAATGTAATCAACACCACATTCAGCGTACTGTCGGATGGTTGTCTCATTGATGTTTCCTGATGATTCTGTCAGGCATTTATCACCTATCAACTCAACAGCTTTGCGTGTATCGTCAAAATTAAAGTTGTCAATCAGGATTCGATACACGCCATCATTTCGCAGGATTTCTTCTATTTCACTAAGATTTCTGGCTTCTACAATTATTTGCAAATCAAGTTTGTTGAATTTAAGAAACTCTTTGGTTTTATTAATTGCATGCGTTATTCCACCGGCGAAATCATTGTGATTATCTTTCAGCATTACCATATCGTACAATGCAAATCGATGGTTTTCCCCACCACCAATTTTGACCGCCCATTTCTCGCAGGCACGAAATCCTGGTGTGGTTTTGCGTGTATCAAGAATTTTGGTTTTGGTTCCTTCCAATAGTTTTACATATTGATTCGTCTTCGTTGCTATAGCCGACATTCGCTGCATCGAATTTAAAACTAAACGTTCCGCTTTTAAAATGGATTGCGAACTTCCCGAAACATGAAAAACAATGTCGCCATGTGTTACTTCTGTTCCGTCTGTGATAAAACTTTCTATTTCCAAAGTTGGATCAACATTCTGAAAGACCATTTTGGCAAATTCAACCCCGGCAATAATCCCGGAATCTTTAACCAAAAGTTTTGCTTTTCCTATGGCAGCATTAGGAATGCAAGCCAATGAACTATAATCGCCTGGACCAATATCCTCACGTATTCCGTTTTGAATAATTATACGAAGCTCTTTTTGAAACTGTTCCTCTGAAACCATCTGAAAACTATTGATTGGCTAAAGTAATTTGAAAATTTGAGAATTTGAAAATTTGGAAATAAAATAATCACATAAATTCAAATTTTATCCATCTCTTCCTGTATTCGCTTCTTTTCTATCCTGAAAATTATTCTGTAAAGCACTCTTCTAAATCCATTTTCAAATTTTCAAATTTCCAAATTTTCAAATTAAACCCTACATTTGCGCAACAACAACACAACAGATGTACAAACTATTCATTCGTCCCATTTTATTCTGGTTTGACCCGGAAGAAGTGCATTATTTTTCCTTTAGTTTTATCCGTTTTATTTCCAAAATCCCTTTTGTTCCGGGTATTTTAAAATCAATCTATGAAATCAAGGACAATCGTTTGGAACGTGAAGTATTTGGCTTGAAATTTAAAAATCCAGTTGGCCTGGCTGCCGGATTTGACAAAGATGCCAAATGCTATCAGGAGCTTTCCAACTTCGGTTTCGGATTTATAGAAATCGGAACGCTGACGCCAAAACCACAGGACGGAAATCCGAAGAAACGTTTGTTTCGTTTAAAACCCGATAGTGCGATTATCAATCGAATGGGCTTCAACAATGGTGGTGTTGACGCAGCTCTATTGCTATTAAAAAAGAATAACGGAGTTTTAATTGGCGGAAACATTGGGAAAAATAAAGTCACCCCAAATGAAGACGCAATTTCCGATTACCTGATTTGCTTTGAAACCTTGTTTGATTATGTTGATTATTTTGTGGTGAATGTGAGTTCGCCAAATACGCCAAACCTTCGCGAACTTCAGGAAAAAGAGCCATTGACAAAATTATTGCAGCTGCTGCAGGATAAAAATCTGGTCAAGCCAAAACAAAAACCAATCCTATTAAAAATCGCGCCCGATTTGACAGATGAACAATTATTGGACATTATCGAAATTGTAAAGGAAACCAAAATAGCAGGCATTATAGCAACAAATACAACCATCTCAAGAGAAGGCCTGCAATCGGAAAACAAAAAAGAGACTGGTGGGCTTTCAGGAAAACCTTTAACCAAACGTTCTACAGAAGTCATTCGTTTTCTTTCAGAGAAAAGCAATAAAGCATTTCCAATAATTGGCGTTGGCGGAATCCATTCTGCTGAAGATGCGTTGGAAAAACTGGAGGCCGGAGCGAGTTTGGTACAGTTGTACACCGGATTTATCTATGAAGGACCACAATTGGTTGCCGAAATCAATAAAAAAATCCTTGAAAAAACTTTGTAACTTAGCCACTTTGCAACTCTAAAACTTTTGAAAAAAATCAAAATCATAGAATGTCCCCGCGATGCCATGCAAGGTATCAAGGATTTTATTCCAACTCAAAAGAAGGTTGATTATATTCAGTCTCTGCTTCGTGTTGGATTTGACACTATTGATTTTGGAAGCTTTGTTTCGCCCAAAGCGATTCCGCAAATGCAGGATACAGCCGAAGTTTTGGCACAACTGGATTTATCGCAAACGCAAAGCAAATTACTCGCGATTATTGCCAATACTCAAGGTGCACAAATTGCTTCAACTCATAAGGAAATTCAATATTTAGGCTTCCCATTTTCTATTTCAGAGAACTTTCAAATGCGTAATACACATAAAACAATTGCTGAAAGTTTGGTTACACTTCAGGAGATTTTAGCTATTGCTGATGCATCCAATAAGGAAGTTGTGACCTACATTTCCATGGGATTCGGAAATCCTTATGGCGATCCGTGGAATGTTGAAATTGTTGGTGAATGGACCGAAAAACTGGCCAATATGGGCGTTAAGATACTTTCACTTTCTGATACTGTTGGAAGCTCTACTCCGGATGTAATTACTTATCTATTTTCGAATCTGATTCCGAAATACCCAAATGTCGAATTTGGCGCACACTTGCATACAACTCCGGATAAATGGCACGAAAAAGTTGATGCCGCTTACAAAGCAGGTTGTATCCGTTTTGATGGAGCCATTCAGGGTTTTGGCGGCTGCCCAATGGCAAAAGATGATTTAACCGGCAATATGCCTACGGAGAAACTCCTATCCTATTTCACTACGCAAAAGGCAAACACCAATGCAAGTCCAATGAGTTTTGAAAGCGCATACAACGAAGCCACAAAGATTTTTACACAATATCATTAAGTTAAAACTTTGTAAATTATTCCGCTACGCTCCATACAATTCGCACTATGCGCTCGTGTCGTACTTCACAATAGTTAAAAACATCGCAAATCGTATATTGTACTTCGTACTTTTGACTTATATTTGTATGCAATTTAACTACAACTACAAATTGCAATGAAAGCACACACAACTAAAATCGTTGGAGAAGGATTAACCTACGACGATGTATTGCTCATCCCAAATTATTCCGAAGTTTTACCGCGCGAAGTCAGTATCCAATCGAAGTTTTCGAGAAATATTACTTTGAATGTTCCTATTGTTTCAGCCGCAATGGACACTGTTACCGAAAGTTCAATGGCAATTGCCATGGCTCAGGAAGGCGGTATTGGCGTGCTACACAAAAACATGACGATTGAACAACAGGCAGCGAAAGTCCGAAAGGTAAAACGTGCCGAAGCAGGAATGATTATCGATCCCGTTACCTTGCCTTTGACAGCAACCGTTGGCGATGCCAAAATGGCGATGAAAGAATTTGGTATTGGAGGTATTCCGGTTGTTGACGAAAATGGAATCCTAAAAGGAATCGCTACCAACAGGGATTTGCGTTTCGAAAAAATAAACTCCCGTTCCATATTGGAAGTTATGACTTCCGAAAACCTGGTAACAGCCGCCGAAGGAACAACTTTACAGGAAGCTGAAGGCATTCTTCAGAAAAACAAAATTGAAAAACTTCCGGTGGTGGATGATAATTTCAAACTTATCGGATTGATAACTTTTAGGGATATAACCAAACTGACTCAAAAACCAATCGCTAACAAAGACAAGTTTGGTCGTTTGCGCGTCGCTGCCGCTTTAGGAGTAACTGCAGATGCTTTGGAAAGAGCGACAGCTTTGGTAAATGCAGGAGTTGATGCTGTGATAATTGATACCGCACACGGACACACACAAGGTGTTGTTACTGTTTTAAAAGAAGTAAAAGCTAAATTTCCCAATCTTGATGTAGTAGTTGGAAACATTGCCACTCCGGAAGCGGCACTTTATTTGGTCCAAAATGGTGCCGATGCAGTGAAGGTTGGTATCGGTCCGGGTTCTATTTGTACCACGCGAGTGGTTGCCGGAGTTGGATTTCCACAATTCTCTGCTGTACTCGAAGTGGCTGCAGCATTAAAAGGAACAGGCGTTCCCGTTATTGCCGATGGTGGAATCCGTTATACCGGAGATATTCCAAAAGCGATTGCGGCTGGTGCAGACTCTGTTATGTTAGGCTCGTTATTGGCCGGGACAAAAGAAAGTCCGGGAGAAACAATCATATTTGAAGGAAGAAAATTCAAATCCTATCGCGGAATGGGTTCCATTGAAGCTATGGAAGATGGCTCAAAAGACCGTTATTTCCAGGATGTTGAAGACGATATAAAAAAACTGGTTCCCGAAGGAATTGTTGGTCGTGTTCCCTACAAAGGCGAATTAAATGAAAGTATGCAGCAATTTATTGGCGGACTTCGTGCCGGAATGGGTTATTGTGGCGCTAAGGATATTCCGACGCTACAGGAAACCGGACGTTTTGTTAGAATTACTACAAGTGGTATTGGAGAAAGCCATCCCCATAATGTAACGATTACCAAAGAAGCTCCCAATTATTCTAGATAACTTTAAAGTAATAAAGAAAACTAAAAAAAGGCATAAGTTGATTCTTATGCCTTTTTTTGTCATTATCAAATTAATAAAAAAATTTAAATATAATGCATCCCCTAAAATAAAATAGGGTATAAAATTATCATTTAATAAAAAAGATACTGTAGATATGATTTTTTAAGGGTGTTGTATATAAAATCAATATTTTTATGCAGAATTCTATTTAAAAAAATCATGAAACCCAGAAGAATTGTTTTAAGTGTGATACTCATCACGATTTTAGTTTTGACCTTTTTTTCTAACCTTATTTTTCAGAATCATTCCACTCCGAAAGAGGTTTCAAAATTTGATACTGGTGATACAGCCTGGATGATTGTGGCAACCGCATTGGTGTTATTAATGACGCCTGGCTTAGGTTTCTTTTACGGTGGCATGGTTGGCAAAAAAAACGTAATCAGTACCATGCTTCAGAGTTTTATGGCCATGGTCATTGTCAGCATATTATGGGTAGTGATTGGTTATGGTTTATGCTTTGGTCCTTCTATTGGTGGTTTTATTGGAAATCCGCTACCCAATTTATTTTTCAATAATGTAGGCGTAACATCTTCTTGGTCATTGGCGCCAACAATTCCCTTACTCCTTTTTGCTCTCTTTCAGGTTAAGTTCGCAATCATCACTCCGGCTTTAATAACCGGAGCGTTTGCGGAGCGAATTCGGTTTTGGTCTTATTTGCTATTCATGGTTTTGTTTATTTTGTTTGTCTACACGCCTCTTGCCCACTGTACCTGGCATCCGGATGGGATTTTCTTCAAAATGGGTGTTTTGGATTTCGCAGGAGGAACCGTAGTCCATATGAGTGCTGGCTGG
>JAZKCP010000140.1:0-10285 GCA_040388035.1 Bacteroidota bacterium
CACCATTGTATTGATGGTATTCTTGAGCTCTTGTATTTCCCCTTTTACGTCAACCGTAATTTTCTTTGATAAATCCCCTTTAGCTACCGCAGTTGTTACATCGGCGATATTCCTTACCTGTCCGGTTAAGTTACTTGCCATTTTGTTTACCGAGTCGGTCAAATCCTTCCAAACACCACCAACACCACGTACTTTCGCCTGGCCTCCCAATTTACCTTCCGTTCCAACCTCACGCGCCACACGCGTAACCTCCATTGAGAAGAGGTTCAACTGTTTTACCATTCCGTTTACTTCTTTGGCAATCCTTAAAAACTCTCCTTGTAACGGATTCCCTTCAATAGATAAAGGCATTTCCTGTGACAGGTTCCCTTTTGCTACCGATGTGATTACGTGAGCGATCTCAATAGTAGGGTGTACAAGATCGGAAATAAGGGTGTTTACTGAATCGACGCAGGAACTCCAGGAACCACGCGCGCCGTCTAATGCAACCCTGTTAGTAAGTTTGCCTTGTTTACCAATACTTTTCCCTACTTTCTGAAATTCAAAAACCATTCTTTCGTTAAGGTCAATGATTTCGTTTAGGGTATCGCAAATGGATCTTTTGATTCCGTTTTGGTCGGTTGGGAAGCGTTGGGAGAAATTCCCGTTTTTTACCTTGAGTAGGATTTTTAAAAACTCGGCATCCGTTAGAATAGAATCCTCAGGCTGCATTCTTTTGGTTTTGGATTTAGCTTCTTTTTCAATAGCGATTACCGGTAAGGTAAGGTGCGATTCAGAAGCCGTTTTAGTTGGTTTAGTTTTTTTCATATGCTCAATTGTTGGGATGTAGTTTCACCAGGCATTACTGAAACAAAATGCCTATGGTATTTTAGATGGTTAGATGGTTTTTTTGTCCATGGATAAGTTATGGAGAAGTTCTCCTTTGTTGACCTGCGGTATGGAGTAAATGTGAATCCCATAATTCTTAACCGTATCTCTATCAATCTTTGTGTAAGAACACGGGAATTAATAAAGCAATTAAAAAATCGCCCCATTACAATAGGGCGATTTATTTTTATTTATATAACGTTATTTAAACGCTGTAATAACTACAAATTTTAACTATTACACTTAAAATTATGTTATATAATTTTGAAAAAATGTTACAGAATTTCCATAAATAGACTTCTGTAATTTGAGATATAATGAAAATTGTAATAATAATTATGTAAGATATCCTTGAAAATGTATAAATAAAAATCTTACTAATAGTTTCAACTTTGTAATGACAATTAACACGAATAATTATAAACTAAAAAACTACAATCATGGACTTAATTAAAAGCATCGAGAATTTTTTAGGTTTTGGCGATGAGCCAGCTGAACAAGCTACTGAAAAGCCAATAAAAAAGCCTGCCAAAAAAGCACCTGCGAAAAGTAAAACTGCATCTGCTTCAAAAACAAGCACACCAAAGACACCAAAGGCAAAATCGGATAGCACTAAAACTGCTGCAGCGTCAAAAACATCAGCAGCTCCAAAAGCTTCAAAATCGGCAACTGCAAAGAAAACGGTAAAAGCTACAGACGCATCCGCTAAAAAAACTGCGAAAGCAACGACTGCTTCTAAAAAGCCTTCAACAAAAAAATAACAGTAATCACTTTTACTGATAAACCCAGACTGTAATTTCTGTGACAATAATTGTATTGTCATGGAAATTGCAGCATTTTAAATTAGCATTATGAGAGCAATATGGTCAGGTTCAATTAGTTTTGGATTAATCAATATACCGGTTAAATTGTTTTCGGCGGTCGAAGAAAGTTCTTTAAATATGGACATGCTTGATAAACATGACCACGCCAATATAAAATTTAAGCGCGTGAATGAAAATACAGGCAAGGAAGTGACTTTTGCCAACATCGTGAAAGGATATAAAATTGATGATACTTATGTAATCCTTGATGATAAAGATTTTGAGGCTGCTGACGCTGAAAAAACAAAAACGATAGATATCCTGAATTTTACTGAAGAAAAGGAAATTGACAGCATCTATTATGAACAACCATATTATTTGGAACCGGACAAATCAGGTTCGAATGCCTACGCACTCCTTAGGGATGCTCTTGAAACCTCAAAAAAAGTAGCAGTTACCAGTTTTGTTTTACGTAATAAAGAAGGACTTGCGATATTGAAACCTTATAAAAATGTTATTGTATTGAACAGAATACGCTGGGAGCAGGAGATTAGAGATACTTCCGAACTGAAGCTTCCGCCAGTTTCGAAAACTAAGCAGAAAGAAGTTGATATGGCTAACAAATTGGTGGATCAACTTACCGAAAAGTTTGATATCAGTAACTATAAAGATGAATACACAGTAAAACTGCTGAAAATAATCCACGACAAAGCCAAAGGCAAAAAACCAACCGCTCCAAAACTTAAAGTCGTACACAAACAGAGTGATGATTTAATGAGTATGCTGAAAGCCAGCCTAGAAACCAAAAAGAAGAAAACGTCTTAACCGTTTTTTCTCGCTTCGAGTTTTTTTAAGATGGTTTTAATATCTGCTCCTTTTCCCAAAACGGGTTTCCATAAATCCCCTTTTTCTTTTAGACGTTCCATTACATTTCCAATTGTGAATTGTGAAGGAGATAAAGTTTCATTCACTTCGCTCCATTCTAAGGGAGTAGAAACGGTAGCGCCCGGTTTAGGACGAACAGCGTAGGGTGCTGCCAAAGTCTGGCCTTTTCTGTTTTGTAAAAAGTCAACATAAATCTTATGGTTTCTTTTCTTAATACTGCGCTCCAGGCTTGTGATATCGGGTAGACGAATATGAACTTCATTAGCAACGAGCTCAGCAAATATTTTTACGATGTCGTAATCATATTTTGCAGCTAAAGGAATATAAACATGCAATCCGGTGGCACCGGAAGTTTTGCAGTAACAATCTACGTCAAGTTCATCCATCACTTCTTTGACTGTCAAAGCGGTTTTAACTACAGCAGCAAACTCTTCTTTTTCGGGATCGATATCCATAACAACCCAATCAGGATTGTCTATTTTCTTTAAGGTGGAATTCCATGGATTGATATCAATACAACCAAGATTAGCCATATACAGCAATGTTTGTTTGTCATTGCAAATGATATAATCAATAGTTGCATCATTGGATTCAGAAAAAATAGGTTCTGTCCTAAGCCACGAAGGCATTTTATCGACATCAACATCTTTTTGATAGAAACTGGGTCCGTTAATTCCGTTAGGAAATCGGTTCATTGATTGCGGACGGTCTATGAGATAAGGAAGGATAAAATCTGCAACTTCATTGTAATAGTTTACAATGTCTCCCTTGGTAATTCCATCATCAGGAAAATAAATCTTATTCTGATTGGTTAAATGAAGCGTTGTTTTGCCCACTTTCAAATCATAATCATTCTCTGTTTCCTTTTTTGAAGCTGGTTTTTTTTCCTTGGTTTCCATCGCTATATTTTTTTCAGATTTAACCTCTTTTGCTTTCTTATCCATTCGAAGCCCTAAATAAACCGGATGCCTAAGATGTTTGTCCTGCGTCCACTCGGTGAATTTAACCTGGCAGACGATTACCGGTTCCAGCCACTGAATTTTGTCGCGCATCTTAATCTTTTCTGAAACTGGTGACACATCAGTAAAATGTGATTTGAACTGGTTATATAACTCTTTTAAGCTTGCATCTGTAAATCCTGTACCACATTTACCAATGAATTTTAATTCATTGCCATCGTATTGCCCAAGCAGTAAAGCTCCGAAATGCATTCTCGAATTCTTCGGTTCGGTAATTCCTATAATTATAGCTTCTTCGTGTTGTGAAATCTTTATTTTAAGCCATTCGTCACTTCTTCTGCCGATCGTGTAAGTGCTATCCGCTTTTTTCGCCATGATGCCTTCGGTTTTGTTTTTTTCAGCGAGTTTGAAAAAGTCAATTCCGTTTCCGACAATATGCTCCGAGTAAAACACATTGGAAAGTTTCTGCTTGTTGAGCATCAGCTGTAAAAGCTCCTTTCGTTCGAGTAGGGTTAGGCTAGTAGTGTCGTTTCCGTCAAGACTTAAGATATCGAAAACATAATATTTTAAATTCCCATTACGGGTTCTTAAATAGTTTTGGAGCAGCTGGAAATCGGAACGGCCTGAAGCATTCTCTACGACCACTTCACCATCCAGGACAACTGTATGTTTTATTTTTTTGAGTTCCTCTGCGACAGGTTTGAAGTTAGCATTAAAGGAAAGTTGATTACGACTATATAATTCAACATTATTTGGATTTACAACAGCGATAGTTCGGTATCCGTCATATTTATTTTCGAAAACCCAGTCGGCATCATCAAATGATTTTTCGCTAAGTACGGCAAGCATGGGTGAAATAAATTCGGCTTCTTCTATGGTTTGTGGCTCAGCTATTTTTTTTGTGTTCTTTTTTTTTTGGCGTTCGTTTTTCGCTGTTTTTTTTTCCATAGATTCCAAAGTTACTTTGGAGATAATCGATTTATTCTTTTTCAGAATATCATCGGTAGTGGCATATTTATCTTCTTTTTTAATAAGCAGCCAGGCGTTTTCCTGTTTGCCTTTTAATTTTACCAATGAAAATTCACCTTTTAACTTTTTCCCTTTCATGATAAAACTTAATCGGCCTTTGTGGAGATCTGCTAATAATTTTTTTTCTGGATTTCCTTTATAATCGTCTGAAGGAAGGTAAGTGCCGTTGTCCCAAACAATCACGTTTCCGGCGCCATAATTCCCGTCAGGTATGTTTCCTTCGAAATCTTTATAACTATAGGGATGATCTTCGACCATCATTGCGAGGCGTTTTATTTCAGGATCTAACGATGGCCCTTTTGGAACTGCCCAGCTTTTAAGGACACCATCCATTTCAAGGCGAAAATCGTAATGCAGGTGAGAGGCAGCATGTTTTTGGATAACGAAAATCAAGCCGTTGCCTGATTTGCCTAGTTTTCCTTCAGGTTCGTCAGTTTCATTGAAATTTCGTTTTTCATTGTAGCGTGTAAGTGACATGGCAATGCTTTAAAGTCCGGCTAAATTAGCACTGTCAACGGCAAAATGCTTTACATGATTTGATGATTTCCTTTCAATATTTTGAAACAATCTTATTTGAAGCGTGACTTTGAAATAAAAATAAATTTTCGGTATTCATTTGTGGATTTAATAGTATTGGCTATATTTGCACCCACAAAAAAGGCCTCGTGGCGCAACTGAATAGCGCATCTGATTACGGCTCAGAAGGTTACTGGTTTGAATCCAGTCGAGGTCACAAATTATAAAGAAGCTCTCAGTTACCTGAGAGCTTCTTTGTTTTAATCCAATGCCTTTTTGGTAATATAATACCGCCAGCCAATAATAGCCATCTGCCATTTTTTGGCTTTGCTTAAGTCCAATTGCTGCTTTGTAAAACTAGGCAGTAACAGTTTGTTGAGTTTGGCTAATAGTTTATACATTGTTGAAATTTGTACAAAAATAAAAAAGCAAGTCGAATTTGACTTGCCTTTTTATTGAATTATGCTTTTTGCGTCGTTAAACTTGACTTGGCATTTTGAAGCTCTTTCTTGGCATTTTCCAATTCTTCTGTGGCTTTCTTCATTTCTTCTGTGGCCTTTTTCATTTCTTCGGTAGCGCTTTCTGAACTGAATTTTCTTTTATTTGATTTGGAAAAGGATTGGTGTGGTATCATTTCGTCCAGTTCTTCCTGCATTTTTTTCATTTGTTCATCCATGTCTCCAAAGCCATGCCCGTCTGTACTGCTGAAAGATTCTATCTTATTACTTTTTTTGATTTCCTCGATTTCCTCTTTGGTATAATCATCGCCGCCTTCAATAATATTTCCGTTCTCTAACACCAAAGGCTTTTTGCCATCTTTTTTTATAATTACCTTTGAACTCGATTCCCCAAAAGAGCTGCCATTCGGAAAATCAAAATGGAATTGGTGGCCAGGCAAACCGTCTTCATTGCCATTAAACAGAAAACCCTTCATCATGTCATTAGGGTTGAAGTTATAAGCGAAGTTATTTCCGTCAGCGAAATCCGAACCACTTGGCTCACCAAATCCAACTTCGCCATCATGCTTGTAAACTTTGATTACATTAATAGGCTTTTGATTGTTTACTGAAAGGCTGCCTGTGCTTCCACCAGCGTCAGCGTAATCAACTTTGATAGCCGTAATTTCGCCTTTGTTGTTCCGTTTTACATCCGCATAGGAGATAGTCACACCATGTTCCTTTAAAGCCTTGATATCATCATTCATTTCGCTTTCAGGCGTATCCTTATTCCACGTCATGTAAATATTTAATGATTCAGCCGGCTTTTTGTCCTGTGCAAAAGTGGTAAATTGAAATAGTACGATGAATAACGATGAATAAAACAATCTATTTTTCATAATATTAAATTTTAAAAAGGTTTATGAATGGTTATAATAATCGGTAGCAAACTTAAAAAGTTTCGTTTTTTTGAAAAAGGCTTTTGCAATTTTTTAACTATTTTTTCAGATCAGCTTTCGCTTTCTCGAATTCTGCTTTCGCCGCTTCCATTTCCGCTTTGGCTTTCAGCATTTCTTCCTTGGCTTTTAACATTTCAGCTTTCGCGGATTCCATTTCAGGTCTGGCAGCATCCATCTCGGCACGTGCTCTTTTCATACCCGGCTTGGCTTTTTCCATTTCTTCGTGCACTTTTTTCCAATTTCCGTTAGCAATTCTAATTTGCTTTTCCATCATTGGCTTCATCTTTCTCATTTGAATGTCGGCATTTGCCATAGCTTCTGCCTTAATTTTCATTACATCCTTTCCGTTGATGATGATTTGTCTTTCTTCTCCATCACCTGTTGATGAAATAGAAATTCTTCCTTTACCATGTTTTTCTAATGCTTCCTCGATTTCTTTTTCGTCAGTAAGGACTTTTCCATTAACAACCACCATAGGTTTTTTGTCGCCATCTTTTTTGATGATAACATTAGTATCGTGATCGCCGTTCCAGGAGAAAGCTTGAGGAGCTTCAGCATCTTCGGGTGATTCCGGAGCTTCCGGCGGTTCAGGTAAATCCATGTCGAAGTCGAAATCAAAGTTGCCAACAACCTGAATGCTGTCATTAATAACTATTGCTGCGGGTGGTGCATCATTGTTTCCGCCAACAAAATTAGTAAACGTCCTCACTTGTCTTGGGCTCCCAAAACCAATGCTTGCCTCGTTTTTATAGAAGTGGATTGGTTTTATAGGCTCTTTTCCGTCAACCTGGGAAACACCTTTGTTTCCGTCTTTGTCTTTATATTCTACTTTTATTCCGGTGATTTCCCCGGCACTGTTTCTTTTTACCTTAGAATATTTTAACGTAACTCCATGCTTTTCCTTAAGTAAGGCAGCATCTTTTTTCAATTCAGCATCTGTAGAATTTTTGTCAACAACGACACGGATTCCATCTCCGGTACGGACTCTTTTTGTGAACGTTGTTTTCTCTCTTTCCTGTGCAATGACTTTTATCTGAAATAAAAAGACAAAGCCAATTAATGCCGGAATGATTAGGGCATACTTCCATGAATTTCTTTTGTGGGACTGATTTTTGTTTAACATAACGATTCGTTTTTTGATTAATGATTGATAAAAATTATTGGTTATTGATAGGCAGCTCTGATGAGAAACTACTTTTAGTAAAGCTCTTTGATACGATTTTTTGTCTTCCAATTGCCCGATGGCTTTTTGATCGGCTATGTATTCCAGATTTTGTGTGATTGCTTTTTTGTAAAGCCATACAAACGGATTAAACCAAAATACGATACAGAACAAGCGGGCAATCAAAACATCTACCGAATGACGTTCCTGACTGTGGATTTTTTCATGTAATAGGATGCTCTGCAACTCTTCACTGGTATACAAATCAGAGTTGTAAACGATATAGTTAAAGAATGAAAACGGCGCTATATTTTCATTTAAATTAACCAATTTAAACTTCTCTCTTTTAATAACTTGCTGTTGATAAAGCATTCGATAAAGCGAAGTAAAATTGAAAACAATTTTAATTACCAAAGCCGTTGCAATGATAACATAACTAATCCAGATAAGTTGCATCCAATCAAATGCTTCAACAACAGGAACATCTTGTATTGTTTTGGTAGATTGTTGCGAATAAGCAACCAAATCTTCCATTGATATTTTTGGTTTTTCAATCAGTATAATTTTCTTGATAAAGAACAAAGGCAATAGGAGCGAAGTGAATAACCCACTCAATAAAAACCAACGATTGCTGTTAAAAAAGGTTTCTTTTCGAACCAAAAAGTGATAGGCCAAATAGAACACGGCAATCAGTCCGCTAGATTTAAGTAAGTATATTGATATCGCTTCCATAGGTATCTACTTTATTTTGTCGTTATTATCAATTTATGAATAGGTGTGCCTTCAACTTCGGCATCTTTGTCATTGAGTACTTTTATGGTCTTAATTTTTGAAAGATTCATGCTTTCCAATACAAGTCTTGGGTTTTTTTGCTGAACGCCATTGAAAATTAAAACAGGGGAATTGTCAGTAAACTGCACAGCTGGATATCCTCTAACTTTCATATTGAATCGGTCAAATACAACCACTTCATCCCCGTTTTCCAAAGTGGTAATACTTGATGCTTTAGGTTGCAGCGGATCTTGTTTTGTGGTCCAGTTTGTGGTGATTACAATTACTTCACCTTTTTCTTTTGCTCCATAATGTGCCAATGATGCAGGATCTTTCAGGATTTCAATTTTTTCTAAACCCTTTGGATCAAGTTCGTTTAAGTTTTCCTTATCGTATCTTACTCCGTCAACATAAATCAAGGCGTCATTTTTTATGGACTCAATCGTTGTGATTTTGTTCTCATTGATTGGGTTCGCAGGTTTCGCAACCATATCTGAATTGTCATAAAATCCGATTATATTCTTGCCATCTGCTGATTGGCTTACCTTAAAGAATATCGGACGAATTGGGATAGTCCTGTTTTGCTCCACCTTTCCCGTATTGCCTTTTTTGTCATCAAATGTCATTTTGATAGCAATGATTTGACCATCGCTGTTTCTTTTTACGTTAGAGATGCTAAAGCTGATTTTGTAGGTTTCTTCAATAGTGGCAGCATCATTTTTAAGCTCACTGTCCGAAGAGATTTTGTCAAAAACATACTTGCCTTCGGGAGGAGCAGGGTATGTGTCGCCTTCTTCAGGAATTCCGCTGGGGTGTTCAACTAATTTAGCGTTTGCGGCCATATCGCTGTTTTGTGCAATAAATTTATCCTGGGCGATTACTTTTACCTGGAATAAACAGACAAAGCTGATTAGGACAGGGACAATTAAGGCATACTTTAGGAAGCTACTTCTTTTTGATTGATTTTTGTTTAGCATAACGATTCGTTTCTTGATTAGTGATTGATAGAAATTATTGGCTATTGGCAGACAGTTTTGATTAGAAACTACCTTTAGTAAGGCGTATTGATAAGACTTTTTATCCTCAGTTTGTCCGATGGCATTCTGGTCGGCAATATACTCCAGATTTTGTGTAATGGCTTTTTTGTATAGCCAGATAAATGGGTTAAACCAAAATAACGCACACATTAACTGAGCAATTAAAACATCAATGGAATGTTTGCCTCTGCTATGGGTTTTCTCATGAAGCAATATATTTTGCAGCTCTTCTTCAGAATACAGTTCAGAGTTGTAAACAATGAAGTTAAAGAATGAAAAAGGAGCAATGTTTTTATTTAAGTTAATTAATTTAAACTGACCTTGTTTTATAGCTTGCTGCTTGCTAAGCATCCGATAAAGTGAAATCGAATTAAGTATAATCTTTAACACTAATACGCAGGCAACGATTAGATAACTTACCCAAAAAAATTGCATCCAATCAAATGCTTCGACAACAGGAACATCCTGTATTGTTTGGGTAGATTGTTGCGGATAGGCAACCAAATCTTCCACTGATAATTTTGGTTTTTCAACCAGTATAATTTTCCTGATGAATAACAAAGGCAGTAGGAGCGAAGTGAATAAACCACCTAATAGAAACCAACGATTGCTATTGAAAAATGTTTCTTTCCGTACCAAAATATGATACGCCAAATAGAACGTGACAATCAGGCCGCTGGATTTTAAAAGGTAAACGAATACTTCTTCCATATTACTTTTTGTTTTCTATTATAGCTAATATTTCACGTAATTCTTCAGCGGATATCTTTTCTTCTTCCGCAAAAAAGGAAACCATATTTTTATAGGAACTATTAAAATAATTGTCAATAGCCGTTTTCATGTACTTTTTGCTGTAGGCT
>JAZKCP010000141.1:0-14016 GCA_040388035.1 Bacteroidota bacterium
CGGCGAATAAGAGCCATTATTATCCGTATGGTGATAATAAATTATTACATTAGGTGCAGGCGTTTTGCCGTCTAACTGGTAAACAGTTCCTGTTACAATCAATTTTTGTCCTTTTTCATTCCAACCGGGACTCGTATCGACAGAATTAATTTCCTTAGGCATTCCCAAATACATCAGGTCACAATACCCTGCTTCACATTCTCCGCCTATGCGTTCCGAACTGTTAATAGAGGTGTTGGATTTGTTTTTTGGCTGTCCTTGGCAACTTGTCAAAAAATTGGCTACTACTAACAGCATACTGATTTTAAAAAGTTGTTTCATTTTTTGATGTCTTAAGTGAAGCAAAGTGCATTCCTAACTCATTTTTTGGGATTACAATAAAGAATAATGAGTTAGTAGCCTAAATGAATTAAATGTAACAACTCAGTGGGAAGCTCCCAGAAAGCGAGTGTTCTCGATAAAATTTTTACGTCGTAAAAATCACTCGAACTGACGAACCTACCTAACGACCGTCACTTCGAGTGTTTTGAGCACAGCTCAAAATTTATCGAGAAGCCGTTCTAAAACACAGCAGTATTTAATTTTCAACCCTGACTAAAACATAGTTTACAGGATTGTTATTCTGGGTATACATGCTTAAGTATAATTCGCCGTCCTTAAAATAATAGCTTGCTGTGGGGTGGACTTCGATATTTGCCATATTTTTTACGTCAAATAGGATTTCGTTTTCGTTTTGAGTTTTAAATGTTCCTTCAAATATTTTGGATCTTGGGTTTTCACTCCGATACAAATAAAAACCATTCTCGGCTGTGAAAATAAAAATGTTCTTTGAGTAATCCATTCTGATACGCGCGCGGTTATCCTGTAAAGCTACCTTAGTCCGGTTTTTCCATGCTTCAGGAAGGATGATACTATCGTTTCGGGTGACGCGAAAATTCCCTTCACTATCACTGACTTCAACGGTTTTCCATTTTCCAAACAAGGTTTTTTCCTGGCCAATTGTTTTGGAGAAAAAGGTGAATAGGATGAGGGTTAGTAAAAGTCTCATTTGTTATTTGGTTTTTTAGCGTACGTGTTTCAAATCCGCGGTATCGGGACTATCTGTTCGTCGAAGCAATACAATCTAAACTCCATCGACCGCTTTGTTTTTTAAATACTGAGAGCCATGCAAAATTAATTGTATCGATACCTTTATTCCCTTTTTCATCGTCAAATTTTACAATGACTAATTTGTCGACAGCAACGTACGCAATCGATCCGTCTTCAGAAAATCGAACAATTGGCGTTGCATTGTTATCCCATTTTATAAATTCTACGCTCTTAAAGTAAGAATCAAATTTTTTGAAACTTTCGTCGTATGTCGGTTTTTCAATTTTGCCCTTGTTTATTGATATGAAATCTTTGGAAAAACCGCCTACGAGTGCTTTTACATTTTTCTCAAAATGATATTCCCTGGCTTTTGCTTCCGCTTTTAGTACCTCTTTAGTTTCACTTTCCAAATCAAATTTATCAGAATTCTGGCATGAAATCACCAATATGAAGAGTAGTAAACCGAACACAATTTTGAATTTCATGACTAACATTTTTGATAAAAGTAAGTAAATTTTTTTCCGGAGGTTTTCTTCTAATTCTGCTAGCCTTTCTTATGACGTTTTGCTTCACGGACTTGCCAAACTCCTCATCGAGGAGAGTTGTCGTTTGACTTTCTCTCTTTTCTTTTTTCTCTGCTCTTTTTTATTTTTTACAAATGCCTAACCTTTTCTTCCTCCATATCCAGCTGGTGAAGGTGGCGGCGGACAATGCCTTCGTCTATTTTTTCATTTTTGTTATTCTTTTGAATAAGCCATTTTCGTTGCTGCCTCAGGATGTTGAGGTAAATGATTTTGCCTTCGGCGGTCATATCAGTGTCTTCGGTCAGCATTTTGCTCGCTTCCCATTTGTCGGCTATCTTTTGCAGTAGTGGTTGTTCTTCCAGTGATTTTCCGTAATGGTTATTCAGGTACTCTAGTGCGTATGCCGCCATTTCATACTTTAATTGTTTGTACTGCTGTTGTTCTTCGGCTTCCTGTTCGGAAGTCATAATTCCCAATTTGCGTATCAGATAGGGTAGTGTCAATCCCTGTACAATCAGCGTCAGCAATATCACCATAAAAGTGATAAAAAGAATCAGATTCCTTTGCGGAAAAGGATTTCCGTTATTCAGGTAAACCGGAATAGACAAAGCTGCAGCCAAAGAGACCACACCTCGCATTCCTGTCCAGCCAATGATAAACGGGCCTTTCAGACCAGGATTACTCGTATCGGCAACTTTAATAAAATTACGCATAATCAAGGTGGTGATTACCGCTCCATAAGCTGCCAGTAATCTTACGATAATCAGGACAGCCGTTACCAGCACGCCATAACCCACTGCCGAATAAAAAGGGATACCTTCTTTTTCGAGTCCGGCTGTAATCGTAGGCAGCGAAAGTCCGATGAGTGTAAAGACTAAACCATTCAATACAAAAACAAGGCTCTGCCATACGTTATAACCCCTGACACGCGAAGCACTCGATAAAAAGGAATGCCGATTATGTGATAAATACAGTCCCGCACTTACGACCGACAATACTCCCGAGCAATGCGCTTCCTCTGCGCTAAGGTAAATGATATAGGGCATTATCAGCGTGAATACAATATCCATGTTGGCATCGGTAGGAAGGTATTTGTGCATTTTCATAAATATCCAGCCAATCAAAAGGCCGATACCGACGCCACCCAACACCATCCAGGTGAAACTGGCAAAGGCTGTTGAAAAAATAAACTGCGTGGTACTGACGGCTACTAAAGAGAACCTAAAAATTATAAGGGATGAAGCATCGTTCAACAGACTTTCCCCTTCCAGTATGGAGGATATGGTGCGCGGGACTTTTACAAACTTCAAAATGGCGCCCGCGCTTACCGCATCGGGAGGCGAAACGATTCCGCCCAACAGGAAGCCTAAAGCCAAGCCAAAGCCCGGTATTAAATAATTCGCCACCAGGGCAACAGACAATGCAGTCAGGAACACTACGACAAAAGCAAAGCTCAGGATAATACGGCGCCAGTGCCAGAGCTCTTTCCATGAGATGGACCAGGCCGCTTCATATAATAGTGGCGGAAGGAATATTAAAAATATAAACTCTGGATTTATAGCGATGGTTGGAATCCCCGGAGTTAAGCTGATCAATAAACCCGCGACTATCAAAAGGATAGGATAAGCAACCTTAATCTTATCGGCAACCATCATAATTAAAACAATGGCGAAGATTAGAATGAGGTAAAAAGGAAAATGTTCTAGCATATTGGCGTGGAGTTAAAATACAGTCAAATATAAGGATTAGTTTGCTGCATTGCAATCAATAAAATCGCAAGTGGTTTCTAATGGAGGATGGGATTGCTTCGCAAATTCGGGCATTTTCCCTCGGGTCTTCTTTCGTCAGAATGATAAGTTAGTGAATGACAACGGAAACTATTTCACAGCTGTCATCGAAATCTCAACGTTCACACCTTTTGGCAAGCCTGCCACCTGAACAGTTTCGCGTGCCGGTGCGGTTTTTTCGTCAAAATAACTTCCGTAAACGGTGTTGATTCGGGCAAAGTCGCCCATGTCCATTATAAAGATGGTTGTTTTAGCGACGTTATCAAAAGTCATCCCGGCAGCTTCCAGAACGGCTTTCATGTTTTCCATGACCTGTCTGGTTTCTGTTTCTATATCGTCAAGAACCAATTCCATAGTAACCGGATTTAGCGCTATCTGACCCGAAGTAAAAAGTGTGTTCCCAATCAAAACCGCCTGGTTATAAGGACCGATTGGTGCCGGAGCTTTGTCTGTAAAGATTATCGTTTTCATTAGGTTATTTGGATTTGATAATTCGTAATTTCTTTTTAGGTCTTGTCGATTAGCGACGTACATAATTGGTAATTATCTTAACGTTCGATCGGACTGGTTTCGTTTATCCCATTTTATATCGCTAAGGACACCTGATTTTATTCCGATAAAGAATCCCCAATACGGATTGTCCCCAAATGGAACCCAGTTGAAATCCATTCGCCAGCTTAACAAATCACGCTCAAATCGAAGCTGCGTAAAGGTAACACCTTCTTGTACAAAATCATAACCGGTAGAAACTCCAATTTTCCATTTGGGCGTCAGATCGGTATTCATAGAAACCATTATCGAGTTTCCTGTTATTTTTTTCTCGCGATTGTTATTGGAATACGTCAAAGAATAGGCAAGATTCATATCCCAGGGCAGTTTGTATTTGAAAAACTCCGTGGCCTTTTCGGTGTCGTCGCCGTCATCCTTAAACTGGCTTTCGCGCCTGTCGCTTAAATCGGCATTGCTTCCGAATAAATCATCTTCGCGGCCGCCATTTCTTTCGCCTTGTTTGTTTTTCTTTTCGCCGCCTTCAATATCTGCACTTGAAAAAGCATAATTCAACGTCATATTGGCACTCGTCATTCGGAATAGGCTTCCACCATTATCAATATTCCAGGTATTGATTCGTCTTCCCGAATCGTTTATGGCATAAGGATCAAGTGTCATACCGAAATTGACATTCATTTTTTGCTTGAAGAATTGTGTCCCGCCGCTTACGCGCATAGGCGACCATCTCAACGAATCGGCTGTGATATCATAGGATGTCGAAAAATTCAGGTTGTTTAGCAGCATCACTTTTCTGGCTTCCGTTTTTGTTGAATCCTTATCGGTTACTTTGGCTTCAAAAGTATTGCTCAAACTGAATCCTAAATTGTTGGACATATTTTTTCCCGGTGCACCAAAGATTCCATTGTCAAATCGGGTGTATTCCTTTATCATGGTTCCGCTGCCGTCAGAATCGTAGGTGTCATAGTATTTCTCAAAGCTCGGCGTATAGCTGTAGGATATGTTTGGACGCACCACGTGACGGATGGCCTGTATTTTTTTCTGTTCACCAAAATTAAATGTCCCGTATATGGTTGTCCCTAATCCGGCACTAAAATTATAAGTTCTGAACGCATCAAATCCCTGCACCTCAGTATCAACGACAGTATTTTGTGTTGGGTCGTATTGACGTCGTATGGTTTTTAAATACCACACTTCATTGTAATTCACTGAAGTAGTAGCGCTTAAATAGTTGAATATCTTAAAGTTGGTGCTCAATGGAACACTGTGTTGGAAACCAACTTTGGCGTCCCTGAACATTTCCGGTTTAAAGAAAAGCGAATCAGTTGTCTGAATCCGGTTTTCGCCTCTCAGGTTATACTGTAGATTGATGTTCTTGAAAAAGCCTTTTTTTATGCCGTCTTTTGGTGCAAAAGGATACATTCGGTCAACACTTAACTGCAGCGTTGGCAACGTCATGCTGATTTGTTCGGTCTGTGTGTTTTGTTGATGGGAAGCCGTCAAACTCAAGTTAACCTGTGGTACCGAATTAAATGTTTTGGAATAAGAAATGGATGATTGCAATTGATTATTCAGCCTTGATCCAACATTACTCTGATTAAGGGAATTGATAAAATATTTACTGCTTCCTAAGTTTACCTGAGCGGAGAACCGCGAGTTTGGATTCGACTTCGGGTCTTTGGTATGCGACCATTGAATGTTGTAATTGTTCCGTCTTGAATAGTCAGGATAACCTCTTTCGCTTTCGATGATGTTCTCAATGCGGATATTTACATTCCCGTTAAACCGATATTTTTTTGCATAGGACGTTTCAAATCGCATCGCATAACTTCCGTTGGTATAATAATCGCCCAAAACAGCCAGGTCATAATTATCGCTTAGCGCAAAATAATAACCTCCGTTTTGCAATGAAAATCCCCTGGTGTTACTGTCATTATAACTTGGAACGATTATACCTGAACGAGCTTTTTCTGTCATTGGGAAGAAAGCAAAAGGTAGTACTACCGGCGTAGGAACGCGCGCGATTTCCATATAGGTAAATCCTACTACAACCTTTTTGCCGGGAACTAATTTTACTTTGTCCGTGACAAAGGCATACTCTGGATCGTCAAGGTCTTTTGAAGTAGTAAAACGAGTATTTTTCAAGAATATCACAGAGTCATTTTCCCTTTTTGATATTTCAGAGATAAGACCTATTTCGCCTTGGACAGTCCTTGAATTCCAAATTAACGCTTTTTTAGTTTTATAATTAAATCGTATAGAATCAGGTTCAATGACATTATTTCCTTGTTTGAAATAAGGCCTTTGTGTATAAGCACCGGTAGAATCTTTTATCCTGCCAGCATAAACTTCATTTTTATTGTAATCGATGATAATAATTCCCGATTTAAGTTCAATATCCTGATAATAAACTTCGGCTTTGTTGTAAAGTGTAATCAGTTTTTTCTTTTGGTCGAATTTTTCGTAATCAACAGCTTTCCTTTTGATCTTACTTTCGAGTAAAGGTTTTTTCTTTATGGTATCCGGCACTTTAACTTCTACAACTTCCAAGGTCGGAATAGTATCGGTTTCAGGCGTACTTTCCTGATTCTTAGGCGGAAAAGATTGTGTTTGCTTCGGACGATCTTGTGAATATGTTTTTAGGTTTCCCAGTGTTAGGAAAATTGTTAAAAAAACGATATAAAATAAGTTTCTTTGCAAAGGTTTAATACTATTTTTGTAGAAATATGGCTTGATTTTTGACGAGGCAAACTTACACAATAATTTCGGTCAAAAATAAGGAAATATTGGCATTATAACCGTTGGGTTTTAATTAAAATTAACTTTTGAGTCAATGAGATTTTTAAATAATATAAAAAGCTGTTTTTCAACACTTTTCGTTTTTGGCATGCTGAATGTTTTTGGACAGGCAGATGCTAATAAGTTTTCCGTCGTTCTAGATGCAGGTCATGGCGGGAAAGATCCCGGGAATTCCTACCACGGATATGTTGAAAAAGATATAGCTTTAAAGACGACACTTAAAGTAGGTAAATTTCTTGAACGGGAAAAAGATTTTGAAGTGACCTATACCCGTAAAACAGACGAATTCATAGAATTGTCAAACCGTCCAAAAATCGCTAATAAGATTGATGCTAATTTATTTGTTTCCATTCATTGCAAGTCGGTTAAAAACTTTGAACCTTCCGGAACAGAAACTTTTGTAATGGGACTTTCCAGAACCAATATGAATCTGGAAGTTGCCAAGAAGGAAAACTCCGTAATCCTTCTTGAAGATAATTATAAAACTAACTACAAGGGTTTTGACCCGAATAAACCGGAAAACCTGATAGGTTTTAAACTTATCCAGGAAGAAAACTTAAATGCCAGCATTAACCTGGCGACAACAATTCAGGATAACTTTACTAATCGTTTGAATCGAAAAACCAGAGGTGTTAAACAACAGCCGTTATGGGTTTTGGACGCAGCCAAAATGCCCGGCGTTTTGATTGAGCTAGGCTTTTTATCCAATAATGAAGAAGGGGAATACCTGAATTCTGACGAAGGACAAACTGAAATGGCGCGCCAGATTGCGAGCGCTATCATTCATTACAAAAGAACGTATTTCAACGAGACTTTCACGGAAGAAGATACTGCCGCTGATAGAAAATATAAAGCGGAACAAAAGGAAGTCGCAGATACTGTAATTGCAAAGCCTTTGGAAACAGTAAATGTCGAACCAGGTCAGGCATTATATAAAATCCAGCTTTTTGCCAGCTCTAAAAAGAAAGATTTATATTCAAATGATTTCAGAGGATTAAGGGATATTTCATTTACTTTTGAAAATAACCTTTACCGTTATTATTACGGGAAATCATATGATTTGGAGTATGCAAGAAAAATGTGTAATGAAGCCAAAAAACATGGTTTTACAAGCGCATTTATTGTGCTGTTTGCCGATGGGAAAACGTCAGCTTTAAAATAATTAATTAAGTTAAAAGAAGATTTTGAAAGTGATAAAACAAATAAAAATAACAACAATAGCGACCTTTGCTATTTTGTTGTTTTCCAATACCGCACAATCCCAAAAGTTTAAAGTAACCCTCGACGCCGGCCATGGTGATCATGATTATGGCGCGGTATATCATGGCCATATTGAAAAAAATATTGCTTTGGCTGTAGTGCTGAAAGTGGGCAGAATATTGGAAAAAAATTCAGGCATTGAGGTAATCTATACAAGAAAAGGAGATCAGTTTATTGATTTGGTGGAACGGGCCAATATTGCGAATCGGGCGGATGCGGATATTTTTGTTTCCATTCATTGCAATGCCAATAAAAACAATGCTGCTGATGGCTGTGAAACCTATGTAATGGGTATGTCTAAAAATGCCTCCAATCTTGAAGCGGCAAAAAGAGAAAATGCCGTAATTACTTTGGAGAAAGATTATCAACAAAAGTATGAAGGTTATGATCCTAAATCGCCTGAATCAATGATTGGTATGACCATGATGCAGGAACAATATTTAGATAACAGCATTGCCTTAGCGGGAAAAGTACAGGGGAAATTTATAGAGATTGGCAAAAAAAGTCGTGGCGTAAAACAGGCACCTTATATGGTTTTGCATAAAGCTTACATGCCAAGGGTTTTGATAGAAATGGGTTTTATTTCCAATCAGGCGGAAGGCGCGAAATTGGACTCAGAAGACGGGCAGCAGGAAATAGCTGAATCCATTGCCAATGCCATCATCAGTTATAAAAAAGAATATTTTGGTGCCAATGACAATGATAACGGCATAAAGCCTTCGCAACAAATAGAACCGGTAAAAAAAATGGATACTGTTGCTAAAAAACCAACAGTAAAAATTCCGGACGTTAAAAAGCAAGAGCCAAAACCTGTGGACAAGCTTGTAACCAAACCGGAAGCAGTAACCTCAGGAGTAGCTTCATTCAAGGTGCAGCTTTCGGCAAGTGGGAAAAAAGTGGATCTTGTCCCAAGTAATTTTAAAGGTTTAAGTAATATTTCAATCGCTTCGGAAGGAAATTTATACAAGTATATGTACGGAGAAACAACCAATTATGAAGAAGCAAAACGATTATTATCCGAAGCAAAAGCAAAAGGATATACCTCTGCCTTTTTGATCGCTTTTAAAAATGGTAAGAAAGTATCGGTTCAGGAAGCATTAAAGCAATAATAATAAGGAGTTTTGATAATTTATTTTAACTTTGCCAAAAAAGATTTAAATTGAAAATCACGAGAGAAATTAAGACCGCAATTCTGGTAATTGCCTCTATTTTATTATTTATTTGGGGTTATAGCTTTTTAAAAGGAAGAGACTTACTTACTGATTATAAAACGTTCTATGTTCAATATGACAATGTTGAAGGCCTAGTCAATTCAGCGCCGGTTACCATCAACGGGCTTACCGTTGGGAAAGTCATGGAGGTAAAATTCTTAAATAATACTGGTAAAATCCAGGTGGCATTACAAATCAAAAATGATTTTCCTTTTTCAAAATCGAGTATCGCTTCTATTTACGAGCCGGGATTAATTGGTGGCAAGCAAATCATGATTACCCCTAATTTTGAAGATAAAACACCAGCCGTGTCAGGAATGACATTAATAGGTGATGTAAAACCAGGTTTAACTTCTTTGGTAGCTGAACGTTTAACACCACTACAGGAAAAAGTAGAGAAAATGGTGGTTTCTGCAGATGCGCTTCTGAAAAATGTAAATACTGTTTTGGATTCCAAAACCAAAGCCAATCTGAAAAGCAGCATTGCCAATCTTAATGAAACGCTGGCCGAATTCAAGGTTGCCTCTAAATCAGTGAACGAAATGTTGGCTGAGAATAAAGGGAAAATCAAGTCAACCATGGCAAATGTCGATAAGGCCTCGGCTAATTTTGCCAAAATATCAGATTCAATCTCCAAAGCAAATATTGGTAAAACCGTTAAAAGCTTAGAAAGAACATTAGCCAGTGTAGATAAGATTATGGCAGATGTACAAGCCGGTAAAGGAACCTTGGGCAAACTTGCCAAAGACGAAGCGATGTATGCCAATTTAGCCAAATCATCTAAGGAGCTTGAATTATTACTGCAGGATTTGCGTTTAAATCCAACACGTTATGTGAATGTCTCTCTTTTCGGAAAGAAAAACAAACCTTATAAAGCTCCGCTAAACGATACCATTATAAAGAAGTAAAGTCTAAGCCATGATGTATATCGACAACATACTTTTTGCTATCATCCTTATTGTGGGAATTGGTTTTTTTGCTAATAATGTAAAGAAACTAAAACGCAACATCAATTTGGGCCGTGATGTTAATCGTACTGATAATCCTTCGGCACGTTGGGCAAATATGGCAATGATTGCTTTGGGACAATCCAAAATGGTAAAGAGACCGGTTGCTGGATTTCTTCATATAATTGTTTACGCTGGTTTTATAATCATCAATTTGGAAGTTCTTGAAATCATTATTGACGGAATTTTTGGAACGCATAGAGTTTTTTCAGGCCTTGGCGGATTTTATAGTTTCCTAATTGGTTCGTTTGAAATATTAGCCGTTTTGGTCTTGGTTTCCGTAATTGTTTTCTGGATTCGAAGAAATATTATCCGACTGAAACGTTTTGCAAGTTCCGATTTGAAAGGCGCGCCAAAACGAGATGCTGATACGATTTTGTATTTCGAAATGGTTTTGATGTCATTGTTTTTGATAATGAATGCTTTTGATTTACATTTTCAAGGATTGAGTTCAGGGAATATCATTTCTAAATATTTATCGCCTTCGCCAGAAACATTTTCTCTTGTAACTGTTGAAATTATCGAAAGAGTAGCCTGGTGGCTGCATATTACAGGGATTTTAGTGTTCCTGAATTATCTGTACTATTCAAAACACCTTCATATTCTTTTGGCTTTCCCAAATACTTATTTTGCCGATTTAAATCCAAAAGGGCAATTCGACAATCTGGGAAGTGTTACGAATGAAGTAAAGCTTATGATGGATCCAAATGCCGATCCGTTTGCAGCGCAGCCTGTAGATGCGAATGCCCTTCCACAGAAATTTGGAGCTTCCGATGTACAGGATTTGAATTGGGTTCAACTACTAAATGCTTACACCTGTACGGAATGCGGTCGTTGTACTTCGGCTTGTCCGGCAAATATAACAGGTAAAAAACTGTCGCCACGTAAAATCATGATGGACACGCGTGACCGAATGGAAGAAGTGGGAAGAAATATCGATGCCAATCAAGGTGTTTTTGTGGAGGACAATAAATCGTTGCTGAATGATTATATAACGCCGGAAGAACTTTGGGCATGTACCAGCTGTAATGCCTGTGTGGAAGAATGCCCGGTAAATATTAGTCCGTTATCAATTATCATGGATATGAGAAGATATTTGGTGATGGAGCAAAGTGCTGCACCGCAATCATTGAATGCAATGATGACCAATATTGAGAACAATGGCGCACCATGGCAATACAACCAACAGGACCGATTAAACTGGAAGAACGAAAATTAATAAAATAACAAATTGCCATAAATGTGAGCCTTGGGAATTTGTCAAATGAATGTGAAATAATAAAAAGTTAAAAAATGAAAGCGGAAGACATTGACAAAAGCTTACAAAGTGTTACCCAAAACGGACAACATTTAAGTCCGATTTTACCAAAAGGCGTAAAGAACTATTTAATTGACATTGACGGAACTGTTTGCGATGATATTCCAAACGAAGAGCCTGAAAGAATGCTGACCGCAGAGGTTTATCCGGATGCATTGGTAACCTTAAACAAATGGTATGACGAAGGCCATATTATATTCTTCTTTACTTCCAGAACAGAAGCACACAGGGAGTATACCGAAATCTGGTTGAAAAAACACGGTTTCAAATACCACGGAATTTTGTTTGGAAAACCACGCGGCGGAAATTACCACTGGATTGACAATCACTTAGTAAAAGCCACACGTTACAGAGGTAAGTTTACCAATTTGATAGATAAAGAAGTAACCATTCAGGTGTTCGATGACGAGCATCATGATTAAAAATCGATTATTGGATATTAGATTATTAGATTAAAAAAAAATCTAACGATCTAACAATCTAACAATCTAACAATCTAATAAAATGTCAGAAATATTAACTGTGCCAACCATGGCAGAAATGATGGCTCAAGGCAAGCAACCCGAAGTATTGTTTTGGGTAGGCTGTGCCGGTAGTTTTGATGACAGGGCAAAGAAAATCACCAAGGCATTTGTCCGTATTTTAAATCGTGCAAATGTAGAGTTTGCCGTTTTAGGTACAGAAGAAAGTTGTACCGGTGATCCGGCAAAACGCGCCGGTAACGAATTCTTGTTTCAGATGCAGGCAATGATGAACATTGAAGTTCTGAATGCATACGAAGCCAAGAAAATTGTAACTGCCTGTCCACATTGTTTTAATACACTGAAAAGCGAATATCCTGAATTGGGAGGGAAATATGAAGTTATTCATCACACCCAATTCCTAAAATCCTTACTTGACAACGGACGATTAACCATCGAAGGCGGTCAATTCAAAGGCAAAAGGATTACGTTTCACGATCCATGTTATCTCGGAAGAGCTAATAATGTCTACGAGGCACCAAGGGATTTAATCCAGAAATTAGATGCCGAACTGGTAGAAATGAAACGTTCCCGCGCCAGTGGATTATGTTGTGGTGCAGGTGGCGCCCAAATGTTCAAGGAACCGGAACCGGGATTTAAAGACATCAACGTGGAAAGAACAGAAGACGCTTTGGAAACCCAACCGGAAATCATTGCAGCAGGTTGCCCATTTTGCAATACCATGATGACCGATGGCGTAAAAGCCAAAGAACGGGAAGCCGATGTCAAAGTAATGGACATTGCCGAACTGATTGCTAACGCACAAGACTTATAACTCATAATTAATAACTCATAATTAATAACTCATAATTCAAATGTTAGTTCCTTTTGAAAATTTACCCGAAGATTCCAAAATTTGGATTTACCAATCCAACCGGAAATTTTCAGATGATGAAATGACTGAAATCGAAAATGACTTGAAAGCATTTGTCGAAAATTGGTCAGCACACGGAACCGGATTGGCAGCTTCCTATCTGTTGAAATACAATCGTTTCTTAATTCTTGCCGTAAATCAGGAAGTACAGCAGGCGACAGGCTGCTCTATAGATTCTTCAGTAAATTTTATTCAGAACCTGGAGCAAAAGTACCAGGTTGATTTGTTGGATAAAATGAATGTAACATTTAAAAACGGAGATCACATTGCCCATAAATCATTAATTGATTTTAAACGAATGGCTAAAGAAAAAGCCGTGACTGCTAACACCATTGTTTTTAACAATTTGGTAAATAGTATAGAAGAATTTAACGAAAGCTGGGAAGTTCCTGCCGGCGAAAGCTGGCACAGCCGTTTCTTTTAAGCCCTAAATTTTATGAAAAGGTTTTTATTCAGTATAGGTTTATGCACAGGATTGCTGTTTTTGATTACGAATTGTTCGTCATCCAAAATTAGCAAACCTATTCCTGCGGGTATTTCTAAAACTGAAGCTGTTGTTGCTAAACCAATTGATGAGTTGATTGAAGAAGAAAGCTACATCCGGCTCCCTAAATCTATGCGGAAAAATTTTTTCCCGGAAACAACACTCGAAGCCCATTGGGTCGACAGTGTTTACAATCAAATGACTTTTGACGAAAAAGTTGGACAACTGTTTATGGTTGCTGCTTATTCCAATAAGGATACTATACATACCAACGCTGTTGAAAAACTCGTACGCGATTATAAAATTGGCGGGCTTATCTTTTTTCAGGGCGGACCAATGCGCCAGGCACAGCTGACCAATAAATACCAGGCAATGGCAAAAGTGCCTTTGTTTATTGGAATTGACGCAGAATGGGGATTGAGTATGCGAATAGATTCGACATTCCGCTATCCTTTTAATATGACGTTGGGTGCCATCAAAGATTTGAAATTGGTTGAGAAAGTAGGAACCAGCATGGGCAAGGAAAGCAAAAGAATGGGAATTCATTTCAATTTCGCGCCGGTGTTAGACATCAATACCAATCCAAAAAATCCAATTATCGGATTTCGTTCGTTTGGTGAAAACAAAGTAAATGT
>JAZKCP010000142.1:0-12448 GCA_040388035.1 Bacteroidota bacterium
TATAGTGTAAATAGAATTTTTCTTCTCCTTGTTCAGATGGTGAATCAATTTGGTTAGCTTCTCTGGAAGTTCCAAGAGTTGCTGTTGCCAACGCCTGAGTTTCTCCACGTGTAAACAATGCCGAACCGTGAACAGATGGTAAGTAATCTACTTCACACCAGATTGGTCGGATGTCTGTAGTTTTTCTTCCGTCCAAACGGGTTCCTAAATCCAAGGTTACGTTACGAACTGCTTCTTTATTGGTTTTATAGAAATATTTTCCAACTAAACCTGCCAAATCAGCATTTTCAGCGTATTCTTCTTCTGTAAACAAGGCTTGTGTTTCTGCTTTTATTACATCAAAGGCAGCCGAACGTTCTTGTTTAGCCGAACCTTTGCTTGCAATGGCGTAAATTTTATCATAAGCATATTCTTTTACTTTAGCATAAACAGCATCGTCTGTTTTATCTTGGTCGTATTCACGAATTTCTTTTTTACCAAAAGCAGCCTGCAAACGTTCTTGCGCCGCGATTTGGTTTTTGATGTGTTCGTGTGCAAATTTAATTGCTTCTAACATCTCAGCTTCTGAGATCTCTTTCATTTCACCTTCTACCATTGCGATAGAATCGGTTGAAGCTCCAATCATCATGTCAATATCTGACAATTCCAATTGGGCACGAGATGGATTGATAATGAATTTTCCATCAATTCTTCCAACTCTAGCTTCAGAGATTAAGGTTTCAAAAGGAATATCAGATAAAGCAAGTGCTGCCGAAGCTGCTAAACCTGCTAATGCATCCGGCATAACTTCTTCGTCATGAGACATCAACTGAATCATAACCTGAACTTCTGCATGGTAATCACTTGGGAAAAGCGGACGCAAAACACGGTCAACCAATCTCATTGTTAGCACTTCGTTGTCACTTGGACGGGCTTCTCTTTTGAAGAAACCACCAGGAAAACGACCTGCTGCTGCAAATTTTTCACGATAATCTACCGTTAACGGTAGGAAATCGATACCCGGACTTGCTTTTCTTGCGGATACTACTGTTCCTAAAATAACAGTTTTCCCAATTCTAACTACTACAGATCCATCAGCTTGTTTCGCCAAACGTCCTGTCTCGATTGTGATGCTTCTGCCATCACCTAAATCGATTTTTTCTACAAATAATTGTGGAATCATAAATAATTTCCTTTTTTAATTTTACATTGGTTCCTGCCTGTCGACAGATTAGTTGTGTTGTAGTAGTTGTTGTTTGTAACCCAATGAAAAACCGAAACTTTTCTTCTTTTATTCTAAAAAAAAAGAGGCGCGTGGGCACCTCTTTTTATATTGACTATTTTCTAATATTCAATTCTTTGATGATCTCACGATATCTGTTGATCTCTTTTTTCTTCAGGTAATCAAGAAGACTTCTTCTTTTACCTACCAAAAGTACTAACGAACGCTCAGTATTGTAATCGTGACGATTTTTTTTCAAGTGCTCAGTTAAGTGAGAGATTCTAAATGTGAACAATGCAATTTGTCCTTCTGCAGATCCAGTGTTTTCTGCTTTTCCTCCGTGTTTAGCGAAGATTTCTGCTTTAACTTCATTAGTTAAGTACATGCTAATATTATTTAAATGATTATTATGTATGAATTAAGATTTTCCCAATTCGTGTGCAAAGATAATCTTCTTTTTCGAT
Source organism: Bacteroidota bacterium (assembly GCA_040388035.1). Classification (GTDB taxonomy): domain Bacteria; phylum Bacteroidota; class Bacteroidia; order Flavobacteriales; family Flavobacteriaceae; genus Flavobacterium. The sequence continues at coordinate 1,666 of JAZKCP010000142.1, forward strand.
TAGGCAAATAAAAAGATAGGCTTAACTTAAAAAAGTTTTGCAACTTCCTGATTTACAAATTCTAAAAAGCGTTCGTCGGCTTCCGTGAACGGATCGATAACATGACTGTCAATGTCTATTTGGCCAATATTTTTTCCGTCAACGAAAAGCGGGACCACAATTTCCGACTTCACGGTAAAGCTACAGGCGATATAATTATCCTGAGCCGAAACATCAGGAACAACAAAATTGGCATTGGATTCGGCAACCTGTCCACAGATTCCTTTTCCAAATGGAATTATAGTATGATCTGTTTCTGCGCCAACGTATGGGCCAAGGTGCAAAGTTTTGGTATCATGATTGGCAAAATAAAATCCAACCCAGTCATAATAGGTAACACTGTTGCTAAGAAACTGGCAGAGGTTTTTAAGCTTTTCGTCAGTCGAAGTAGGATTGTCCGATAAGATTGAAATCACGCTAGGTTTTAAGTCTTCGAAATTCATTTTCAAATTTTTATGCAAATGTAGCTACTGAACTTTTTTTATTTTATATAAATTTGTTAAAAATTATCTTTTGAAAAATCTGCTCCAGCAATACAAACCTTTCTTGCTTTTTCTTGGGAAATTTATCTTGTGTTATTTGGTTTTAACCATAATTTATCAAGCCTATTTAAATCGTTTTGATTCAGCAAATGCAGAAGTGGATTCTTTTACCAAATTAGTTGCCGAGCAGTCCGAAACTGTTTTGACCTGGATTGATTCTCAATCGTATTCCCTGCCTCATTCCAAAGAGCCCAGCGTAAAACTGTTTTATAAAGGCAAATACATTTCCCGGATTATTGAAGGCTGTAACGCTTTGAGTGTAATTATTTTGTTCATTTCATTTGTGATTGCCTTTACCGGAAAATTCAGGAAGACAATTTTGTTTATCGTTTTCGGAATTGTTTTAATCCATGTTTTGAATATTGGCCGGATTGCACTTTTGTGTGTAGCGCTGTATCATTTTCCACAATATGAACATTTGCTGCACGGCGTTATTTTTCCATTGGTGATTTATGGAGTTGTGTTTTTATTATGGGTAATTTGGGTTAATAAATATTCGTTGTATGCTACGGGAATTGATAAGAAATAAAAGTAAAATAGGTTGGTCGTTTTTTTTAATCCTGCTTCTAGTCTTGATAAGAGTATTCGAAGAAACGTTGTTCTATGATCCGTTTTTGAATTATTTCAGAGATGAATATGCCCATTTACCCTTTCCACAAATCAATATTTTCAAATTGTTTTTTAGTTTGGGAATGCGGTTTTATCTCAATTCAGTAATTTCACTATTGCTTTTATATGTCATTTTTAAAGACAAGCAAATTGTAAAATTTTCGGCTTTTCTTTATGTGGTTTTAGGTTCGATATTGATGATCAGTTTCATTTTTGTCCTGACTTTTTTTGCCGAAGAAAGCAAAATGACGTTATTCTATATCAGACGATTCTTGATACAGCCGATTTTTATCTTGCTTTTTATTCCTGGATTTTATTATCAATTTGAGATTAAGAGGAGGACTGCCAGTGGCAGTCAGGTAGAGAAACCTTAGTTCCTAATTAAAAAATAAGAATACCTTAAGAAAGTGAGCCTTTCTTTTTTATAACTTTGCCACATGATTTTCAAAAAGCACATAGCTATACTTTTAACTTTTTTCCTATTGGTTTCCAATTTGGGTTTGGCGTTCAGTGTGCATTATTGTGATGAGGAAATTGCATCGATTACAATAAATAAGGCGCCAACTTTTCAAGAAAAAATTGATGAATGCTGCGGAATTGTTGAAAAAGATATAGAATGCTGCAACGATAAAGTCATCAAAGCGGAAATCAAGTCGGACCAGATTATTGTTAAATCACTATTATTTGATTTTGATTTCATAGCAATTACTCAATATTTGGGACCGCCTATTTTTGCTCAAAATAATAACCTTCAACAAAGAGATAATAGAACTTACTATTGCGATGCCAATGCGCCGCCGCTATATCTTTTGTACAGCCAATATACTTTTTACTGCTGATTTTACTATTCGATAAGTACAAAACTTAATCACGAATATTAAAATTTAAACAATGAAAAAAATACTGTTATTCCTAACATTATTGATTTCTGCAGTTACTTTTTCACAGGAAGATATCAAGAAAGATACTTTGAAAGCGGTAAATGTTCAAGCCAACAATAAAGGACTAAAAAAAATTTCAGCAACGGCCAACACAACCTTAGTTACAAGCAAAGAATTGCTAAAAGCAGCCTGTTGTAATTTGGCAGAAAGCTTTGAAACCAATCCATCCATCGATGTAAATTTTTCGGATGCCTTGACGGGAACCAAACAAATAAAAATGTTGGGTTTGACGAGTCCGTATATTATGATTACCGAAGAAAATGTTCCTTCTGTCCGTGGTGCTTCGCAAGCTTACGGATTGTCATTTACTCCGGGAACATGGGTTGAAAGCATTCAGATTACCAAAGGCGCCGGAAGTGTTGTTAACGGTTTCGAAAGTATTTCGGGACAAATTAATACCGAGTTAATTAAGCCCTCAAAGGATATTCCGTTTTATCTGAATGTTTATGGGTCGACAGATTCCCGATTTGAACTGAATACCCATTTCAACAAAAAAATTAATGATGACTGGGCAACCAGTTTATTTGTGCACGGAAATACACGTGTATCAAAAAACGATATGAATGACGATGGTTTTATGGATAACCCTTTGGGGAAACAATTCAATATTATCAACCGTTGGCAGTATGCTTCTGCTGAAACCGGCTTGGTGTCGTTTATCAATCTTCGCTATATGAATGATTACAAGCAGACAGGACAACTCGATTTTGATCCTGACAGAGACCGATTTACAACCAATTATTGGGGTTCAGAAATAAGCACGGAACGATTTGATTTTTCATCCAAAGTCGGCTATGTCTGGAAGGAGATGCCCTATCAAAGCATCGGTTTCCAGAATGCTTTCAGCAATCACAACCAGCAGTCGTATTTTGGTTTTAACCAATACGATATCAAACAGCAAAGCTATTATTCCAATCTGATTCTGAATTCAATTATCAATAATACCAAGCACAAATTTGCTACGGGTTTGAACTTTACCTATGATAAATATTCAGAATTTGTAAATCTTGCAGATGTCAGCCGAATTGATAATTCCGTCGGAGCTTTCTTTGAATATACTTATGACGATAACGATAAATTCAGTTACATCCTTGGTGGAAGGTTTGATTATCAAAATAGGTTAGGAGCGTTCTTTACACCGAGATTGCATGTTAAATACAATCCTTGGGAAAAAGGAGTTTTGCGATTTTCTGCCGGAAGAGGAAAGCGTGCCGCTAATATTTTTGCCGAAAACCAAAACCTTTTTGCGAGTTCAAGAACGTTTCAGGTTTTAGATACTGATGGAAAAATTTATGGTTTAGACCCTGAAATAGCCTGGAATTACGGAATGAGCTTTACGCAAAACTTCAAACTGTTTGGAATGAATGCTGATACAACAATTGATTTTTACAGAACTGATTTTCAAAATCAGGCAGTTGTCGATGTGATGAATTCGCCACAACAGGTTTTGTTTTATAACCTAAAAGGAAAATCATATGCGAATAGCCTGCAGCTCGATTTCAATCTTGAAATCATCAAACATTTGAATTTAAGAACGGCTTATAAATATTATGACATTTCGACCGATTATCTTTCGGGAAGTTATCAAAGACCATTACAGGCCAAGCATCGTTTCTTTGCCAATATGGAATATGCAACGCATATCGTCGAAAAAGGCAGGCAATGGAAGTTTGATTACACGGTGAATTGGTTAGGGAAACAGCAATTACCTTATACAGCAAGTAATCCGCCACAAGACCAACTTCCGGAATTTTCCCCTTCATTTGCTGTGATGAATGCGCAAATAACAAGAACTTTTTCGAGTACTTTTGAAATGTATATTGGTGGGGAAAACATTGGAAATTACCAACAGGACAAAGCCATTTTAGGTGCCGATAATCCTTTTGGCCCAAATTTTGACACGTCAATTGTATATGCGCCGGTTTTTGGACAGATGTATTACGCAGGATTGCGGTTTAAAATAAAATAAATAAAAATACTTATGAAAAATATAGTTTTAGGAATGATGTTGCTGTTTGTGGCACTTTCGACACAAGCCCAAGAAAAAAAGAATAAAAATGCCAAATACGAGTTTGAAGTAAATGGCAATTGCGAACAATGTAAGAAACGAATTGAGAAAGCAGCTTTCTCGGTTTCAGGTGTTAAAAGTGCCGAATGGCATGTTGATGACCATATGCTGCATTTAATTATCAATGAAGAAAAATGTTCTGAGCTTGATGTGAAAAAAGCAGTAGCTAAAATTGGGCATGATACCGATGAGTTAAAAGCCTCAGATGAAGTTTATGATAAACTTCATCATTGCTGCAAATACGAGAGAAAATAATTTTTAAACTCCTCCAAACAGAGGAGTTTTTTATTAGGTCAATTTTAACTAAAATCCCAAAAAATATCACTAATTTCACGCTCGATAAAATTTATAATACATGAGTGATTTTGACTGGATGCAATTGCTAAACCCTGAGTTTTATATAACGATGACTATCGGTGGATATAAAATCGGTTTATGGCTTGTACTGTTTATTGTATTTGCCGAAACAGGACTTTTTGCAGGTTTCTTTTTGCCTGGCGACAGTTTACTTTTTTTAGCCGGAATATATAGTCGGGACTTGATTGAGAATTTCATTTTCATTAAAAGTGATATACTTAATGTTACCTTGTTGTCCGTGCTTGTCGCTGTTGCCGGAATCTTGGGGAATATGATGGGTTATTGGTTTGGGGAAAGAAGTGGTTATTATTTATACAAAAAAGAAGATAGTTTTTGGTTTAAGAAAAAATACCTTATTCAATCAAAGGATTTCTTTGAAAGATATGGTGGAAAGGCAATAATCTTTGCACGTTTTCTACCAATAGTGAGAACATTTGCTCCAATTGTTGCTGGGATTGTTACCATGGACAAAAAGAAATTTATGTTTTACAATATAGTAAGTTCATTTCTTTGGGCATTCATCCTGATTTTCTCTGGTCATTATCTTTATGGGTTATTCCTGGATAAATTTGATATCGATTTAAAGCATCATATTGAAAAGATTATCATCGCAATTATATTGGTTTCAACCTTGCCGGTTTTCCTGAAGATGATCAAGAAAGAACCAAAAGAAGAAGTATAAAAAAAGCCTCAAGAAATTGAGGCTTTTTTTTATTCTAAATCGATAATTTTTTCTTCATGAAACAATCGGCCTTCGCCTGTCATTCCTTCAATGATTATTTTGGCCGTGGATTTGTTGTAATTGGGAATATCAAAAAGGAATTGCCCGCTGTCATCGCTCATAATCTGCGGTAACCAATGAATAAGGCCATAGTTGTCAAATCCGCCACTTTGAGTGGTTTCATAATCTGCGTTTTCGAAGCCGAAATACCGTGCAAACCCATCTTTGATGTAAAACGAATTGGGATCTTGTTTTTGTTTGCTCTTACCGACGCCGGTTTTTCTGTAGATTTTAATAATACCTTGATTATTGTTCATACTCGCAACGATAGCATGTGGATCCAGGTAAACTTCATCGACTTCGTCGCTGGACATCAAGTCTAATTCATCCAATGATAAAACTTTTCGCTCGTCTATATACACTAGCGGAGTGGCTTGACCACCATTCAGCGAACTTCTTATTCTGGAGTAAATCTGAACATCGCCGCGGTTCCTGCTGACGGTAAATCCATTCATTTCAATAAAACTCAATATATCTCGGAAATGAACGGTTTCGTCAATTTTGTAAGACCGCAAATTTCCATTACCAATCCTGTTTTTATAGAGTAGCGTCTTTTTCTTAGCGGCAACCTTTACTTCCTCAAGCTGAATTACTTTGGAACTAAATTTAGGCATATCCAAATCGGTAAAGAAATCGTCATTTGCGGGATCAACACAATTTTGAAGATTCTTTGATGTAAAAGGTTTATTAAAGGGTCTCCTACGGCCTACAACCTGTGGCGTTAGATTTGTCTTTATTGGGTCGAAATTTGGAAGCTTTTGCAACTCCAATGAAACATAAGTGGAGTCCGCTATCAGAATGTGTTCAAAGTTATACTCTCCTTTATCATCGATGTTCGACCCCGTCATGATAAAATCTTTATATGAAACCAGTTTTATTTTATGATAAGTTTTGTTTTGAATGGAAGCTTCAATAGTTCCTTTCAAAGTAATTCCTATGTCAAAAGTGTAATTGGCTTTTGGTGCTGTCATTTTAATTGTCGTCCAGTCATATTTAAATTTCTCCTGATTGAGTAATAGTAAGTCCAATTCGTACCGCTGCATTCTCTCGGGATTATTTAGATAATAATTGGCGCGCTCTAAAGGTTCTGTCAGATAAGGATTTACTGTTATGCCGGCGATGATGGAGTTGTTGTTGTCCCATGATTTTGACGATTCGGGCAAGACAGAAATACTGAGATTTGAATTTTGATACGAACTGTAACCGACAAAATTAATTTTATCGTTACCATTTTTATTTTGCATTACCGTTAGGACGGTCTCTTTTTTTGTGGCCGAATAAATGAGCCGCTCAGCCCATTGTTTTAAATCGCTGTCAATAATTCTGATGGTATTAATGCCTTCAAACAAATCGGTATTGTTAAGGGGAATGGTCAACTCTGATTTGGAAGAATTCAACGGAAGGTCATAAAGACTATATTTTTGATCCTGATGAACGACCAAGTATATTTTTTTGCCACTCATTAGGTTATTGGTTGTAGTGTTGCTGCTGATTTTGATTATGCTTTTTCCTTCTATAGTAAAATTGTTTACGTTTAAAGCATAGCCTACTCCGTCAGGTTTCGGCAATGACTTTTCAATGATTTTATCTTCGTATTCGATGCTTACTTTTAAGTTTTCGTTTGTTGGAATTATTTCAAATTTCCCAAATCCAAATTTGTTTAATTTGATAGTTTTGAGTACTTCGTTTTTATCGTTCTGTAAAACGGCTTCGAGGTTTTCAGGAGAATTTCCCCTGCAGTCTTTAACTTGAATTCCTACTTGATTGGCAATGCCCAGAATATAGCTTTTGCCTTCCGGATTAAGTGAAATCTGCAGCGATTCCTTATTTATTTTCTTGTAATTTTTAATTCCCTCTAAAGGGTTTATGATATTGACTTTGGTTATTGTCGATTCGTTTTCACTAAAATTATTCATCCAATTGGTATAAACCTGAATATAATAATGGCCGGATTTAAGTTTGGGATTGAGTTCAATTTTTCCAAAAAAAACGCCATTACTGGCATATTGTAGTTTTTCTGAAATTTGAGTTCCGTATTCATCATAAAGCACCACAAAAACATTGGTGGTGAAGTAAGGCTTATTGGTTTTTCGATTGATGATATAACCTTGATACCAAATAGACTCATTGTTGATAAAACTCGTTTTGTCCAAGTGAATATGGATGGCCTCTCTCTCTAAATCGAAATAATTTTCGAGTGCAGCAGCAATTCTTGACTTGATCTCGTCGGACGTATTTTGACTATGTCCGATCGATGTCAATAGTATCGAAAAAATCAAGAAAACAAGTTGTTGTCGGCTCATCAGATATACATTTTATTACCTCAAAAATATAAAATTTTATTTACAAAATAAGCAAAAAAAAACGCCCCAAAATTTCGAGGCGTTTTACAATCTTACTTAATATTTTTTAATAGTAATTCGAATTACATCATTCCCGGCATTCCGCCGCCCATTGGCATTCCGCCACCTGCGTTTTCTTCCTTGATTTCCACCAAAGCACATTCGGTAGTTAATATCATTCCTGAAACAGATGCTGCGTTTTCAAGAGCTACACGAGTTACTTTTTTAGGATCTATAATTCCGGCTTTTAGCATATCAACGTATTCATCAGTTTTGGCGTTGTAACCAAAATTTGCTTTTCCTTCAGAAACTTTTGCTACAACAACTGAACCTTCAAGTCCGGCATTTTCTACAATCGTTCTTAACGGAGCTTCAACAGCACGGGAAACTATTTGAATTCCGGTTGCTTCATCAGCATTATCCGCTTTAAGTTTATCCAATACTGATTTTGCTCTTAATAAAGCAACACCACCACCAGCTACGATTCCTTCTTCAACTGCAGCACGAGTCGCGTGTAAAGCATCGTCAACACGGTCTTTTTTCTCTTTCATTTCCACTTCGGAAGCAGCCCCAACATACAGTACGGCAACTCCACCAGCTAATTTAGCCAAACGTTCCTGTAGTTTTTCTCTATCGTAGTCAGAAGTTGTTGACTCCATTTGGCCTTTAATTTGGTTTACACGATTTTTAATCATGTCGGCCGTTCCGGCACCGTTTACCAATGTTGTATTGTCTTTATCGATGGTTACTTTTTCAGCAGTACCAAGCATTTCTAAAGTAGTGTTTTCTAATGTATAACCGCTTTCTTCAGCGATTACAGTTCCACCGGTTAAGATGGCAATATCTTCAAGCATCGCTTTTCTTCTGTCACCAAAGCCCGGAGCTTTTACGGCCGCAATTTTCAAAGCACCACGCAATTTGTTTACTACCAATGTTGACAATGCTTCACCATCAACATCTTCAGCAATAATCAATAATGGTTTCCCTGATTGTGCTACCGGTTCTAATATTGGCAATAACTCTTTTAGGGAAGATACTTTTTTGTCATACAAAAGAATGTATGGTCTTTCTAATTCCACTTCCATTTTTTCCGGATTGGTTACGAAATATGGAGAAAGATATCCTCTGTCAAACTGCATTCCCTCCACAACGTCTACATAAGTATCTGTTCCTTTGGCTTCTTCCACAGTGATAACACCTTCTTTACCGACTTTTCCAAAAGCAGTCGCAATCAAATCACCAATAACTTCATCATTATTTGCTGAAATGGAAGCAATCTGTTTTATTTTCTCAGAATCGCTCCCAACAACCTGAGCTTGTTTTGCCAAATCAGCGACGATAGCTTCAACTGCTTTATCGATTCCTCTTTTTAAATCCATAGGATTGGCACCTGCAGCTACATTTTTCAAGCCTTCTTTTACAATTGCCTGAGCCAAAACAGTAGCGGTAGTGGTTCCGTCACCAGCCAAATCGTTGGTTTTTGACGCCACTTCTTTTACCATTTGTGCGCCCATATTTTCTAATGGGTCTTTCAATTCAATTTCTTTTGCAACAGTGACACCATCTTTGGTAACCGTTGGCCCACCAAATGATTTCCCAATAATTACATTACGACCTTTTGGTCCAAGAGTTACTTTTACTGCATTCGCTAATGCATCAACACCACGCTTTAAACCGTCGCGAGCTTCAATATCGAATTTTATATCTTTTGCCATCTTTATGTTAGTTTATTTTTTTAATTATATAATTGCAAGAATATCATCTTCACGCATGATTAGGTAATCTTTTCCGTTGAACTTTAAATCAGTTCCGGCATATTTTCCGTAAAGGACAACGTCGCCAACTTTAACCGTTAGAGGTTCATCTTTTTTACCGTTTCCAACAGCAACAACAGTTCCTTTTTGTGGTTTTTCTTTGGCGGTATCAGGAATGATAATTCCGGACGCTGTTTGAGTTTCAGCAGCAGCAGGCTCGATAATTACCCTGTCTGAAAGTGGTTTAATATTTAATGCCATAATTATTTATTTATGTTATTTTGAATGTGGTTTTGGGTTGTCAGAAATTATGCCAAGGCATTAAAACTGTCATTTTTTCTAAAAAAAATGCCAGCATGTCAGTGCTGGCATTATATGTTTTGTATGCTGATTACTTTTTTGGAGTCTCAACTGGTTTGGCTGGAGCCGGAGTTGTTATTGGTGCAGCCGCTTCTTTTTCGTCAATAATTTTTGAATTAGAATCGCCCATACCGCCTGAGAAACTTAAGCTTGACAATAAAATCAAAATGATCAATATACCTGCCAGTGTCCATGTGCTTTTATCTAAGAAGTCAGTTGTTTTTTGAACGCCTCCCATTTGTGTTGAACCACCCAAAGAAGAGGATAAACCGCCACCTTTAGGGTTTTGTACCATAATTACTATGATCAATAAAAAACAAACTATTGTTATTAGTACTAAAAAGATTGAAAATGTGCTCATTACTTAATTATTATTTTGTTGTAAAATTTTAATATCCGAAATTCGGTTTGCAAAGAAACTACTTTTTTCCGGATATTTCAAAATTAATATTTCATACGCTTGAATTGCTTTTGAATATTTTTTTTGTTCCAAATATACCCGTGCCAAAGTCTCTGTCATCAAGTGGGAAGTATCTTCCGAAATGGTTTCTATTACAGGAACTATTGCGTCTTTAGCTATCGGTGTTATCTTTGGATTGTTTTCTATGAACCTGTCGATTAAATCTAATTTCTTCTTTTTATCATCAGCAAATGGAGATTTACTTTCTTCCCTGACGATTGGTTTTAATCGTGACAATTGCAACCATTCCTGGAACGAATGCTTTTCGTTTTTAGAAAACTCTAATGGTTTTCCAATAGCTAATTTTTCTTCCGCTTTTTGCTCTTCTGTGGTTGTAGCTTCTTTGATGGACGTTAAAATTGATTGTTCCAAGGCATCAACAACAGGTTGGTTAGCTTCCACAATAATATGCTCGCTTCCTATGACACTCATATTCATTAACTCTTCCAGCTTCTTTTCATACAAACCTTTTTGTACAGAAACAAAGGAATCGGAGGTGATAAAGTCGAATAGAATACTTCGGTCAGTAG
>JAZKCP010000142.1:12458-12825 GCA_040388035.1 Bacteroidota bacterium
AGGCATAATTATAATTAAAACTATCCTGATTGTACAGATGTTTTAACTTCAATACGCGTGCACTTTGAAAATAAGGAAACACAGTCAGGACATTGTCCAATGTCTCGGCAAACCTATCATTAATAGCGTCGGGTTTATTTAGTAAATATGTGTAATCTGTTAAGTTCATTTTTTTATTTAGTGTTCAGTGTTCAGTTTTTAGTGTTCAGGAAGATTGAGTCTGCCAACTAATATCTGAATACTGATTACTTTTCTTTACCATTTGGCCAAAGACTCATTGAAGATATCCTGAGTTATCCGTTCAAAAATTTCATCGATATAACCATTCAGCACATCAAATTCTTCACGCGTGTAATCCTGCAGCAAA
>JAZKCP010000143.1:0-4946 GCA_040388035.1 Bacteroidota bacterium
TTCGCCAATGATTTCGTAGTTTTTGGAAACTTTTTTCTTTAGGATTTTATTTTCAACAACCAATTGTTTTTTGTCTAAAGCATTCCTAACTGTATTTAACAGTCTATTCAAATCGGGCGGTTTTGAAATATAGTCAAATGCACCAAGACGCATTGTATTAACTGCTGTTTCCAAATCACCGTGCCCGGAAATCATCACCATTGGAATTTCGGGCTTGATTTTTTTAACGGCTTCGAGCAATTCCTCGCCATTCATTTTTGGCATTTTGATGTCACAAAGCACTAAATCGTAATCTTCGTTTTTGATTTTTTCAAAACCAAGTTTTCCGTCTTCGGCTTCATCTACAGTATAAGTGTCGCTTTCTTCAGAAAGTATTTTGATTAATACCCTGCGGATTGCGGCCTCATCTTCTATGATTAATATTTTAGGCATTTAGTTAATTTGGTTATGCGGTTATTTGGTTATTTGTAACTCATGATTGGCTTAATAGCCCTGATTGGAGCGACTACCGTGTAGTTCGGAAAGCAGGAATATGGTTTACTTTTTGCCCGAACCCTTCGCTCCTTACAGTTTTTACAAAAGTAGTATAATTTCAGATTAAGAGCCTTACTTTTGTTTCATCAAAAATAGATTTAATACTTTTGTATTTCAAAACCAACAACTATGTCAACAGCCAAGAAAGATTACAAAAGAATAACCACAAAGTCATTGTTTGACATGAAAGCCAATGGTGAAAAAATTTCGATGCTTACCGCTTATGATTTTACTATGGCTAAAATTGTTGATACTGCGGGCGTTGATGTTATTTTAGTGGGCGATTCAGCCAGTAATGTAATGGCTGGACACGAAACGACTTTGCCGATTACATTAGACCAAATGATTTATCATGCTTCTTCAGTTGTTAGAGCTGTTGAACGTGCGTTGGTTGTCGTGGATTTGCCTTTCGGAAGTTACCAATCGGATCCAAAAGAAGCTTTGCGGTCTTCAATTAGGATTATGAAAGAAAGCGGCGGACATGCTGTGAAACTGGAAGGTGGCGGTGAAATCAAAGAAAGTATCAAAAGGATTTTGAATGCCGGAATTCCGGTAATGGGGCACTTGGGCCTGACACCACAATCAATATATAAATTTGGAACCTATACCGTTCGCGCCAAGGAAGAAGCCGAAGCCGAGAAACTGATTGAAGATGCACAATTGCTGGAACGCATCGGCTGTTTTGCTTTGGTTTTGGAAAAGATTCCCGCTGCTTTAGCTGAAAAAGTGGCCAAAACAATTTCCATTCCGGTAATCGGAATTGGCGCTGGTGGCGGCGTTGACGGACAGGTTTTGGTAATTCATGATATGCTTGGAATGAACAATGAATTCAGTCCAAGATTTTTGAGACGTTATTTAAACTTATATGAGCAAATGACCAAATCCATCAGCCATTATGTTTCCGATGTAAAATCGAAGGATTTTCCGAATAAGAATGAGCAATATTGAATTCCATCTGATGCGAAAAAAAATTGTTTTACTTATACTACTGGCTTTGGCTTCATGCCAAAAAAAAGAAACTAAACGAGTTATAAAACCTGCTGAAGACTTTTTGGAAGCTACTGATTTATATTCCAAAGTTTTTTACATTTCAACAAACTTAAATACCGAAGATTGTCAAGCTTATAATATTGGCTGTGATTGTTGCGATGGTAAAATAATATTTTTAACCAATGGAACATTTGTAAGCGATTTTTATTGTGTGCCAAATGATATTTATAACACCGGAACATTTTCCATTCAAAACAAAAAGCTTGTTTTGGAATACAGCCACAAACAAGCCGTATATGGTCCGGCGAAAGAAGATTATTCCCAAGAAGAAGAAAGTTCCCTGAAATTGGACAGCATCAATTTAGGCAAAGTAAGCCTCGATATTATACGATGTAAGGAAAAATACATTTTCAAATTAAAGGAAGATTACTATTCAGAAGACAAGAAAATTTCATTTTCAAAGGCAATTGATGAATACAAGAATTCTGGAGTTTGGAAAGCGTTAGATGTAAAAGAATAATTGTGTCAAAAATCGTTTCTACTAAAGACAACCTCCAAATCCTTCACGAAGACAATCACATCATTGTGGTAAACAAACGCGTTGGCGACATTGTGCAGGGCGATAAAACTGGTGACAAGCCTTTGTCGGAAGTGGTTAAGGAATATATCAAAGAAAAATATAACAAACCCGGAGAAGTCTATCTTGGCGTCGTCCACAGATTAGACCGACCAACAACAGGTATCGTAGTTTTCGCCCGAACCTCAAAAGCTTTGGCAAGATTGAATGAATTGTTCAGCAATCGGGAAACACACAAGACCTATTGGGCAATTGTCAAAAACAAACCCGAAAAAGAACAGGATACTTTAGTTCATTTTCTAAAAAGAAACGAGAAAAATAACACTTCAAAAGCACATCTTAAAGAAGTTCCCGAAAGCAAAAAAGCGAGCCTGGATTATAAAATCATCAAAACGCTGGATAATTATTTTGCACTTGAAATCAATCTGCATACCGGAAGGCATCATCAAATCAGGGCACAACTGGCTGCTATTGGCTGTCCGATTAAAGGCGATTTAAAGTATGGTTTTGACCGAAGCAACCCCGATGGCGGCATTCATCTTCATGCGCGGAAACTTGTTTTTGTGCATCCGGTTGCAAAGGAAACGCTGGAAATCATTGCTCCAACACCAAAAGATGTTATTTGGAATTCAGTTGAAAGTTAAAATTATAGAATTTTTTTTATTAAAATTGAAAGCGGCTTTCTTTTAAAAACTTATATATTTACTTTCATATAAAAACCACCTACTATGAAAAAAGTTGTTTTAGCCTTGAGTTTGCTTTTTGGCTTGAGCCTATATGCACAAGACCAATTTTCCGGAATCAGTACTTCCAATCGTGTTGGAATTTTAAACGGAGTTATCAATCCGGCTGAATTTTCCAATCTTTCCAAAAAATTTGAAGTTAACGTTATTGGTCTTAGTTTTAATGTTTCCAATAATAAAATCGGATTCAGCGATTTGACTTCTGATAATGTTGAAGAATTAATTTTTAGTGGAAACCAACCTGTAAATGCCCGTTTTGACGGAACCATCCTCGGTCCAAGTTTTGCTACTAAATGGTTTGGTTGGGGTTTTGCAGTAACTACAGCCGCACATGCAAAATTTGACATGGTCGATGTTGACCCTGCTATTGGTAACGCAATTACAAATGATAATTTAATTTTAAACACCACAATCCTGAACAACCCAAATAATCAGAGATTAAGCGGAACTTCCTATGGAGAAGTGGGTTTATCGGCCGCGAGGATTGTTTATGAAACAGAGAAACATCAGTTTGGCATTGGCGCGACGTTAAAAATTTTATTTCCGGGTTCATATTCAAACTTTGGACTTAGCCAACTTGACGGAGAAATTAATCAAAATGCCACCGGTGCTTATCTTCACACTAATTCTCCTGCTACCCTGAATGTCGCTTATTCAGGAAATCTGGCAGAAAGTTTTACTAATTTTAATGACTATAGCAAATCTATTTTTGGAGGACTGAATGGCTTTTCGGGAGACATTGGTGTTAATTATCGATTAAAATCTACTGGCGGTTACAAATTGAATTTTGGATTATCCGTTAGAAATATGGGAAGCATGACGTATAAAGATGATAATAATGCATCGACAACGTATTCATTAGATATACCATCGACTAATCCTTTAGACTTAAGTTCATTCCAAGATGTCGACAATTTAAGCGAAGTGGAGCAAATTTTGAGAGATCAGGGCTATTTAACTGAATTGCCTTCTGAAAGAAAATTCAAAGTGAGATTACCGACCACGCTTTGCACTTATGCCGATTTTAAGATCATTCCAAAAGTGTACGTTACGGCTTATTTACAGCAAAAACTAAATAAGGATGATGGAAACATGCAGATTACGGTTCCGAATATTTTCAGTGTTACACCCAGATTTAATATAGGTTTTTTTGAAGCTTATTTACCGGTTTCACATGATGACATTTCGGGAACAAATGTTGGTGTCGGCTTTAGATTATCTGGATTTTATATTGGTTCAAGTTCCATTATTTCCTCAT
Source organism: Bacteroidota bacterium (assembly GCA_040388035.1). Lineage (GTDB taxonomy): Bacteria > Bacteroidota > Bacteroidia > Flavobacteriales > Flavobacteriaceae > Flavobacterium. Next base: position 4,103 of record JAZKCP010000143.1, read on the forward strand.
TGGCAGATGGTAAATCTGCTGATATTTACACGGGATATCGCATTGCATTTTTATAAAAAGAAAATTGTAACTTGCTCAACCCAATAAGGTCAAGTTATGAATTTTAAAACCGAAATCAATTACCGGAGACAATCCTTAATAAAGTTATTGAATTGTGTTCAGCTTTACGAGCAGGAAATTATTAAGGCACTTTATGATGATTTTAAAAAACCTGCCTTTGAAGCAGTTTTAAGTGAAACAGCATATATTGTTGCCGAACTTAATTACACGATTAGAAACATAAATAAATGGGCAAAACCACAACTGGTTTTGCCTTCTCTTTTAAATTTTCCTTCAACTGATTATATCTATAAGGAACCTTATGGCAAAGTATTGATTATTGCGCCATGGAATTATCCGTACCAATTGGCTTTATGTCCATTAATTGCCGCGGTTGCAGCCGGAAATCAAGTTACTGTAAAACCTTCCGAACTTACACCAAACACTTCAGGGATTGTTGCCAAAATAATAAGCGAAGCTTTCAATGAAAATCATGTGAAATGTGTTGAAGGCGGTGTTGAAATCACTCAGAAATTATTATCACAACGCTGGGATTATATTTTCTTTACCGGCAGCGTTACGGTTGGGAAAATTGTTGCCAAAGCAGCTGCAGAAAATCTAACACCGGTAACGCTCGAACTTGGCGGAAAAAATCCATGTATTGTTGATGAAACAGCAGATATAAAACTGGCCGCGAAAAGAATTGTCTGGGGAAAATTCCTCAACGCCGGACAAACCTGCATTGCACCTGATTATTTATTGGTTTCAGATAAAATAAAACATGCTTTTATCGAAGCATTAAAAA
>JAZKCP010000144.1:0-21758 GCA_040388035.1 Bacteroidota bacterium
GTTTAAATTTACGCTACAAAACCGGAAGAAGCCTTACCTACGAAGACAAGGATGTTTATGCCGTCAGAGATCCGAAGCGAATTGGTTTGCCAACCATAAACATGAGCAGTTCCTATATTTTTGCCAAGAATGATTTGTTTTTGGCGTATGTAAACAACTACAATCACTATGTGAGTTATTACCGAAATACCTACCAGCACGGAGGGATTTCATTAGAAGAAATGATCGTTCCTTTTTTAGTCTTTAATCCAAAATAAGGGAGTAATCAGTGTTCAGTATTTAGTAATCAGTTAAAACTAAATTCTGAACACTAAATTCTGAACACTGAACACTATTCATATGGAAATCATATTTTCACTTGACGAACTAAAACAAGTTTCCAAAAAAATCCTGGCTGAGAAACCTCATAAGGTTATTCTTTTTCATGGGAATATGGGTGTTGGAAAAACAACCTTAATTAAAGCTTTGTCAAAAGAATTGGGCGTTAATGATGCTACCAGCAGCCCAACATTTTCTATTGTCAATGAATATGAAGCCGAGGATAATCAAAAGGTATATCACTTTGATATGTATAGGTTGAAATCGGAAATCGAAGCTTTGGATATGGGAATCGAGGATTATTTGTTTTCCGGAAATTGGTGCTTTATTGAATGGGCCGAAAAAATTCCCAACTTACTTCCGGATGATTTTACTACGATCAATTTGTCTCAGTCTGTTGATGGTAAAAGAAATCTAAGATTGATGTAATTGAATAAATTTTTGTAATTTGGAGCAAAATTACAATTGTGCAGTATGTCAATTACACCTTTCACTAAGCAGCAGCTTTTACCTCAAGAGGAAAAATTAGAAATATATCGTCATAAAAGTGAACTCTTTATCGGAATTCCAAAAGAAACTTCTTATCAGGAAAGACGTATTTGTTTAACGCCTGATGCTGTCAATTCACTCACTTCACACGGACACAAAGTAATGATTGAATCGGGTGCCGGATTGTGCGCTAGCTATACTGATAAGGAATTTAGCGATGCCGGAGCAACAATTTCCAAAGACAACAAAAAAGTATTGAGTTGCCCAATGATTTTGAAGGTAGAACCTTTAACCATGGCAGAAATCGGATTGGTAAACATGAACGCGATTGTGATTTCTGCGATTCAGTTGAAAACCAGAAAAAAGGAATACTTCGAAGCCCTATCAAAGAAAAAAATTACGGCACTCGCTTTTGAATATATCAAAGATGAAGACGGTTCGTACCCAGCCGTGAAATCGTTAAGCGAAATTGCCGGAACCGCTTCGGTTTTAATTGCGGCCGAACTGATGATTAACAACGAATTCGGAAAAGGATTATTACTTGGCAATATTACTGGCGTTCCTCCTACTGATGTTGTTATTCTTGGTGCAGGAACCGTTGGCGAATTTGCTGCAAAAACAGCACTTGGCTTAGGAGCAAGTGTAAAAGTGTTTGATAATTCGATTACCAAATTACGCCGACTTCAAAACAATCTGAACCAACGCATTTTTACTTCTACCATTCAGCCAAAATCATTGTTAAAGGCACTTCGTCGTTGCGATGTCGCTATCGGAGCTATGCGCGGCAAAGACCGTTGTCCGGTTGTTGTAACCGAAACCATGGTCGAACACATGAAAAAAGGAGCGGTAATAGTTGATGTTAGCATTGATACCGGCGGTTGTTTCGAAACTTCGGAAGTGACAACGCACGAAAACCCAACCTTTATTAAAAACAATATTATCCACTATTGCGTGCCAAACATTCCTTCGCGTTATTCTAAAACGGCTTCGCTTTCCATCAGTAATATCATTACACCTTACCTGCTTCAAATTGCCGAAGATGGTGGTTTGGAAAGTGCTATTCGCTGCAACAAAGGATTAAAAAACGGTGTTTATCTGTACCATGGCATTTTGACCAACAAAGCTATCGGCGATTGGTTCAATCTTCCGGATAATGATATTAATTTGATTGTTTTCTAAAATTTATCTGCATTAAAATTTACTGACAAACTAACATTGATTACTTTTGCAAAAAATTAATCTAGTATGAAGTTTTACCAACGTTTTGCCTACTATTTAGTCGGTTTGATTATGGGCTGTTTTTTTGTAGCGATGGTGCTTAGCGGAAAAGATACACGGTGTAATTATTTCCCCAATGCAAGGGTTTTAAACGACCTTCGGAATAAGCCGTTTTTGTATGATATTGAAGCTTCCCGAAGACTTTCAGAAGATTGGGTTGATACCATTGATATCAAAAACGTTTTAACCCATGGAGATGTGGATTTTGATAAAAGCAATATAAAGGAAGAAGGCGGAAAACTCTATATCATTTATGGGAAAACCTCTAAAAACAAAAATATCACTTTAGAGGTCATCAATTACCCTGATAAAGCCGTGCTGCGGAATATTATTCAAACAAAAAAGCCAAACTAATCAGTTTGGCTTTTTTGTTCTTATTTGGCAAAGTCCATTCCCACGCATCACCAATTTCGTCGTCTTGAACAACACTTGAAAAAACAAAACCATTTTTTTTCAATATTCTTGTCGATGCATTGTTATCAGGTGCTGTTTTAGCAATAATCACCACATTTGGATCCTTCCCATATGTAACAGAAATTAATTCCTTACATGCCCAGGAGGAAATCCCTTTTCCTTCATTTTTCTTAAATGTCCAATAGGAAATCTCCACTTTGTTATTTACAGGTTTTCCTGTAAATGCGCATGACCCTACAATCTGATCGGCATCTTTTATAAAACACCCAACCCATGGCAAATGAAAACCAATTTTGGGATAGTATTCTTTCCACATATTGATCAGATTTTGGCAATCTTCTGAGGCATAAATTTCTTTTGCGTTGTTTTCCTCTATGTTAATTGGCGTGAGCTCTAATTTCATAATTTAAGCGAATTATACTGAGTTTCTGATACGTATCAATAACTTCATTCTAAATACGCATCCAAAACAAATCTAACAAAAAAAGGGTTGCCAAACCGACAACCCTTTTTCTATTTTATAAACCTGGTAATTAGTTACCGTGTCTTTTTTCGATATCTGCAACATCGGCTTTAGCCATCGTATCAACCAATACCGGTGTAGCAATGAATAATGAAGAATAGGTTCCAACAATAATACCCACTAACATCGCGAAGATGAATCCACGGATTGAATCACCACCAAAGATGAACATGATCAACAATACCATAATCATCGTTAACGAGGTATTCAATGTTCTCGAAAGCGTAGTATTAATAGACGCATTTACAACATCTTTAAGGTGTCCTTTTCTGTCACCGGCCAAGAATTCTCTAATTCTGTCGAATACAATTACGGTATCATTCATAGAGTATCCAATAACAGTTAGGATGGCTGCGATAAAGTGCTGATCCATTTCCATGTGGAAAGGCATGTATTTGTATAATAAAGAGTAAAGACCCAATACAAAAATTACGTCATGCGCGACAGCTGCTAAAGCTCCAAGTGAATACTGCCATTTACGGAAGGAAACTACAAGGTATAAACAAACTACGAACATTGCTCCCAATACTGCCCAGAAAGAGTTTGTTTTTATATCCGCAGAAATTGCTGCGCCTACTTTAGAAGATTGCATTACTCCGAATTTTTTACCATCATAAGAGTTGATGAATTTATCATAATCCATACCTGCATTATAGTACTTTTGTAAAGCAGTGAATAGTTTCTCATTTACTTGTTTGTCAACTTCAACGCCTTCTTCCTCGATTTTGTATTTGGTTGTGATTTTCAATTGGTTGTCATCACCAAATACTTTGGCTTCAACCGGAGTAGCAAACGCTGCTGATAATTCTTCCGAAACCTGACTTGGCTCTACCGGCTTTTCAAATTTAACCTGGAAGGTTCTTCCTCCAACAAAATCAACACCCTGATCCAATCCATTAATAAAGAAAATAGAAGTCAAACTCACTATTACTACTAAAGAAGAGAATACATAAGTCCATTTTTTAACTCCGATAAAATCATAATGGAATCCTGTAAACCAATTTTTAGTAAGGTTGGTTGTGAAAGTTAAGTGTCTGTTACTAGCAATATCTTTATCAATAAATATTCTTGCAATAAAGATTGATGTAAATAACGAAGTGACAATACCGATTAAAAGTGTCAAGGCAAATCCCTGAACCAATCCTGTTCCGAAAACATATAAGATTGTTCCGGTCAAAACGTGTGTCACGTTGGCATCGATTATGGAACGCATCGCACCTTTCCAACCATAGGAAGCAACAACCGCATCACCTAATGTTTTCCCTTCGCGTAATTCTTCTTTTGCCCTTTCGTATATAATGATGTTCGCATCAACCGCAGTTCCCAATGTTAAAACGATACCTGCGATTCCAGGTAATGTCAATACGAAACCGAAGCTGGCCATTACACCAAATAAGAAAAGTAAGTTCAATATCAAAGCGGCATTAGCATACCAGCCTGCTCTTCCATAATAGAAAACCATCCATAAACATACCATTAGGAAACCTACGATAGAAGAAATTAAACCCGCGTGGATTGCGATTTCTCCCAAAGATGGCCCAACCACTTCTGACTGAATGATTTCAGCAGCAGCAGGTAATTTACCGGCTCTTAATACGTTAGCTAAATCTTTAGTTTCTGTAACTTCAAAACTTCCTGTAATTTCTGAATTCCCTCCTGAAATTGGTCCCGAACTAACACCCGGCGCAGAGTAAACCACATTATCCAAAGCGATTGCAATGGCGCTCTTTTGTGTGAAAGCCCTTCCTGTCAATTCTTCCCAAACTTTCGCTCCGGCACCATTCATTTGCATAGAAACCGCCGGTTTACCCATTTGGTCAAAAGTATCTCTGGCATCTACAATAACACCACCGCTCATTGGAGCAATATTATCCCTGTTACCTTTTAAAGCGTATAACTCTACTGTCTCCGTTTCTTTTTTCGTTTTTTCGTCAACACTTACGTTTGTTTTACCCCAGGCAAATTTTGTGTAACGCTTATCTGCAGGCAATAAATTACGGATTTCAGGTCTCTTTAAATAAGAGTTGATTGTCGCAGTATCTTTTGGAGAAGCAATAACTAAAACCGGTCCGCCACCTTGAGAAATAAATTTATCAAATAATGGATTATTTCCTTTTTTAGCAGCAGTTGAATCTTTGTCTTTATCAGTAAGCAATTTAGTCAAACTATCTGCCGGTTTAGCAGTTTCTACTTTTTCATCAGCCTTAACAGTCGCTTTCAAAGCTTCGTTTGCCGCTTGCAAAAAGCCCATCATTTCCTCTGATTTGTAGGCTTCCCAGAACTCTAATTCTGCTTTGCTTGAAACTAATTTTTTGATACGGTCAACATCTTTTGCACCTGGCAATTCAATAAGGATTCTTCCTGTTTGTCCAAGTTTAACAATGTTTGGCTGGGTTACGCCAAATTTATCGATACGGCTTCTTAACACCCCGAAAGCCGATTCAACTGACTCATCAATTTTTTTAACCAAGACCTTTTTCACCTGGTCATCAGTCATATTGAAATCGATTTGCCCCTGAAGGTTCCTATTTGCAAAAATATCAGGAGAAGCTAATCTTGTAGTTCCTTTATTGGCATCAAATGCTTCGAAAAACGCATCAAGATAGGATTGATTTCCTCTTTGATTCAATTTTGCATCTTCCAATGCTTTGTTGAAAATAGGGTTTTTGGAATTATTCGATAATTGCTTCAAAACATCTTTTACAGATATCTGAAGAATTACGTTGATTCCTCCTTCAAGGTCAAGACCTTTATTGATTTGTTTGTCTTTTACTTCATTGTAGGTAAAAAAGTCAAGGAAGACTTTTTCTTTTCCAATTGAGTCAAGATATTTAATTTCTTTTGCAGGGTTTCCTGCTGCGAAGTTTTTGGCATCCTCTTTTACTTTATTGGCCACGAAAGTGAACGAAAGTGAATAGATACTTACCAATGCAAATAGTATTGCGAAAAATTTAACTAGTCCTTTATTCTGCATTATTACTAAAAATTAATTAATTTCTTTGGTTTAATATTTTGGCGTCGAAAAAGCAAAAAACACCTGAAATACAAGGGTTTAGAATACAATCCTTTGTATTTACAAGGTTTCGGCTTTTTTTGAAACGTGCAAATATATAATTCTAACTGTGATTACCCAATTTTTTATCGATTAATATCAAAAAAAAGACTGCAAAAATTGCAGTCCTTTTTACTAGGTAAATTTAACTATTATCCTAATATCGATTTCAAGTCGCCATTCATTGCCCTAACCGCATCCGCGCTCTTAGCAAATTTTGCCTTTTCATCCTCATTTAAAGTGATGTCAACAATCTTTTCAACTCCGTTTTTACCGATAATGCATGGCACACCAATACAGATATCACTTTGTCCATATTCACCTTCAAGGTAAACAGAACATGGAATCATTTTCTTTTGGTCATGCAGTATACTGTCAACTAAAAAAGCAACAGAAGCTCCCGGCGCATACCAAGCCGAAGTTCCTAATAACGCTGTTAAAGTAGCACCACCAACCATAGTATCGGCAGAAACTTTATCCAATTCAACAGCTGATAAAAACTCAGAAACCGGAACTCCATTATAAGAAGCCAAACGTGTCAACGGAATCATTGTAGTATCTCCGTGACCGCCGATTACCATTCCCTGAATGTCGTTTGCAGGTTTGTCTAAAGCCAAAGATAAATAAGTTTTGAAACGGGAGCTGTCAAGCGTTCCGCCCATTCCGATGATTCTGTTTTTTGGTAAACCTAAAGATTTGAAAGTCAGATAGGTCATAGTATCCATCGGATTTGAAACAATTACAAAAACCGCTTTTGGAGAATGCTGCAACAAACTTTCCGCAACCGATTTGACAATTCCGGCATTAATACCAATCAATTCCTCACGTGTCATCCCCGGTTTTCTCGGAATTCCGGACGTAATTACTACTACATCGCTATTTGCTGTTTTAGTGTAATCATTGGTACTTCCTGAAACTTTGGTATTGAAACCTAAAGTAGTTTGCGTCTGCATAATGTCTAACGCTTTTCCTTCAGCAAAACCTTCCCTGATATCTACCAACACAATTTCGCTGGCAATCCTTCTGTAAGCAATAGCATCTGCGCATGTCGCACCAACGTTTCCTGCTCCTACAATCGTAACTTTCATTTTATATTAATTTGTTGTTGTTTTATTATTTGTAGCTATTCCCGCTTTACACTCCAATCTTTTTGTTTTGTCACCCTGAGCGCAGTCGAAGGGTTCTCTCTAAAAACAAAAAGGATTTCCACTACAATCGGGGCTATTACATTCGTTTTTCTAATCCACTTTATTTGAAATCTCAACAATCCCTGAAGCCCACTGGGCTTCCTCCTCTTAATCTCAAATAATCGGGGCTAGGGCATTTTCTTAATTTACGCGTCAATCTTAGCGTAAACTGCGTTTTTCTCTATAAATTCTCTACGCGGTGGAACTTCGTCTCCCATCAACATTGAGAAAACTCTGTCCGCTTCAGCTAAACTATCAATATTAACCTGGCGTAATGTTCTATAGCTTGGATCCATTGTAGTTTCCCACAATTGTTCCGCGTTCATCTCTCCAAGACCTTTATAACGCTGAATAGCGGCACTTCCTCCCATTCTCTCATTTGCTAAATCACGTTGGTCATCATTCCATGCGTATTCTTTTTTGTTCCCTTTCTTTACTAAATATAAAGGTGGCGCTGCGATATAAACGTGTCCGCCTTCAATCAGTTCTTTCATAAAACGGAAGAAGAATGTCAAAATCAAAGTCGAAATATGGCTACCATCAACATCGGCATCACACATAATGATTACTTTGTGATAACGCAGTTTTTCAAGGTTCAAAGCTTTAGAATCTTCTTCAGTTCCAATAGTTACACCCAATGCCGTAAATATATTTCGAATCTCTTCATTTTCAAAAACTTTGTGGTGCATTGCTTTTTCTACGTTCAGAATCTTACCTCTCAAAGGTAAAATTGCCTGAAAGTTTCTGTCACGACCTTGCTTAGCCGTTCCGCCTGCCGAATCTCCCTCGACTAAGTAAACCTCACATTTTGCAGGATCCTGTTCTGAACAATCGGATAATTTTCCAGGTAAGCCTCCACCGCCAAGAACGGTTTTACGCTGTACCATTTCACGCGCTTTCTTCGCAGCATGACGCGCCTGGGCCGCAAGAATTACTTTTTGAACAATGATTCGGGCATCATTTGGATTTTCTTCCAGATAATTTTCCAGCATTTCGGCAACCGCCTGAGAAACCGGAGAAACTACTTCCCTGTTCCCTAATTTTGTTTTGGTTTGTCCTTCAAACTGAGGCTCCTGAACCTTTACCGAAATAATAGCCGTTAACCCTTCACGGAAATCGTCTCCGGTAATCTCGAATTTTAATTTATCCAGTAAACCTGAAGAGTCAGCATATTTTTTCAGCGTACGCGTTAATCCCATACGGAAACCTTGCAAATGCGTTCCTCCTTCGTGCGTATTGATATTATTTACATAAGAAAATATGTTTTCAGAATAACTGGTGTTATAAACCAACGCAACCTCAACAGGAACTTCTCCTTTTTCGTGCTCCATGCTAATTACATGCGAGATGATTGCTTCTCTACCTTTATCCAAAAAGCGAACAAATTCTTTCAATCCTTCTTTTGAATGGAAAACCTCTGAAGCGAATTCGCCTTTGTCATTTACATCTCTTCTGTCTGTAAGCGTAATCGTGATTCCTTTGTTCAAAAAAGACAACTCACGCATACGACCCGCAATGGTATCATACGAATACTCTATGGTTTGGGTAAATATGGTTTTGTCAGGGTGAAAAGTAACCTGCGTTCCTCTTTTTGATGTTTCTCCGATTTGTTTAACCGGATACATTGCCTTCCCTTTTTCGTATTCCTGTTCGTAAACTTTTCCATCTCGATAAACGGTAGCTCTCAAATGGTCAGAAAGTGCATTCACACATGAAACCCCAACACCGTGAAGTCCGCCGGAAACTTTATAGGAATCTTTATCAAATTTTCCTCCTGCTCCAATTTTGGTCATTACAACCTCAAGTGCAGAAACGCCTTCTTTTTTGTGGATATCAACCGGAATTCCACGTCCGTTATCTTCAACTGTAACCGAATTGTCTTCGTTTATAATAACACCAATCGTGTCACAATGTCCAGCTAATGCCTCATCGATAGAGTTGTCTACAACCTCATAAACCAAGTGGTGCAAACCTCTAACTCCGGTATCTCCAATGTACATGGAAGGACGCATTCTTACGTGCTCCATTCCTTCTAACGCCTGAATACTATCGGCTGAATAACTGTTCTTTTTAATCTCGTCGCTCATATTTTTTTAGGGTAAAAAATCTATTTTTTAACTAACGAGCAAATATATAAAAACGCATAGGATTTCCTACTCAAAATTGGTTTTAAAACCTTTAAGTTATTAACATTTTTGACATGATTTCAACAAAAAAACGTCCGCCAAAATGACGGACGTTTTAACAAACAAACTAATCTCCAAATAAAACCCAAGCTACTACCCTTGAGTTTTCTTTTTAAGGTTGTCCTTATCTCTTTAAAATACTTTTTTAACTTTGATATAGGCGTCGTCATGAACATTTGCTACCGCTCTTCCTGAAGGATCATTCATGTTTTTAAATGCTTCATCCCATTCTAATGCAATTTTGGTACTACAAGCCACACTTGCTTCCTGAGGAACGCTTAAAGCCGCTGCATCGCTTGGAAAATGTTCCGTAAAAATAGAACGGTAATAATATTCCTCTTTTGATGTTGGTGTCTGAATCGGAAATTTAAATTTGGCATTCGCTAATTGCTCATCCGAAACTTCAACAGCCACCATCTCTTTCAAGGTATCAATCCAACTGTAACCTACGCCATCACTAAATTGTTCTTTTTGTCTCCAGGCAACACTTGCAGGCAGCATGTCTTCAAAAGCTTTGCGAAGCACCCATTTTTCCATTCTCTCGCCATTGATCATTTTGTCCTGCGGATTGATTCGCATTGCAACATCCATAAATTCTTTGTCCAAAAATGGTACACGCCCTTCGATTCCCCATGCGGCCAAACTTTTGTTGGCACGCAAACAATCGTACATATGAAGTTTGCTTAATTTACGAACCGTTTCTTCATGGAATTCACGTGCATTTGGCGCTTTGTGGAAATACAGATAACCTCCAAACAATTCATCCGAACCTTCTCCGGAAAGCACCATTTTTATTCCCATTGATTTAATAACTCTTGCCATCAGATACATTGGTGTCGAAGCCCGGATAGTTGTTACATCATAAGTCTCAATATTATAAATTACATCGCGAACGGCATCCAATCCTTCCTGGATTGTGAACTTAATTTCGTGGTGAATAGTTCCTAAATGGTCTGCTACTTTTTGGGCTGCCGCCAAATCGGGAGAACCTTCCAAACCAACAGCAAACGAATGCAGTTGCGGATACCAGGCATCAACAGTGTCGCCGGATTCTATACGTTTCTGTGCATACTTTTTGGCTATAGCTGAAGTGATTGAAGAATCCAGTCCGCCTGAAAGCAAAACACCATAAGGAACATCACTCATCAGCTGTCTGTGAACAGCAGCCTCGAGCGCCTTTTTGATCTCGGCAATGCTGGTTTCGTTATCTTTTACGGCATCGTAGTCTGTCCATTCCCTTTTGTACCACTGTACAAATTCGCCATCTTTACTCGACATATAATGTCCCGGTGGAAATAATTCAATTTTGGTGCAATAGCCTTCCAATGCTTTTAATTCGGAGGCCACATAGAATGTCCCGTTTTGGTCCCAACCAATATACAACGGAATGATTCCCATATGGTCGCGCGCGATGAAATATTCATCTTTGGCTACATCATATATTGCGAATCCGAAAATACCATTCATCTCATCTAGAAAATGAACGCCTTTTTCTTTGTATAAAGCCAAAATAACCTCGCAGTCACTCTCGGTCTGGAATATATATTTTCCTTCAAATTGCTTACGTAAATCCCTGTGATTATATATTTCGCCATTGGCAGCCAAAACCAAACTTTTATCTTCACTAAACAAAGGCTGTTTCCCCGAAGCCGGATCCACAATAGCTAATCGTTCGTGAGCAAGGATAGCCTTATCATTACTATAAATCCCACTCCAATCCGGACCGCGATGACGAATGATTTTTGACATTTCCAACACTTTTGGCCTTAGGGTTTCCGCTTTTTGTTTTAAATCAAAAGCACATACAATTCCGCACATAATTTACATTTTATTTTGATAAGGCAAAGATGTAATAATAGTTATAAATGAAAAACATAATTAAATCTTTGGTTATAAATTATAACTAAAATATAATATTCTATTAACTTATGAAAGTTTAAAGCTAAAAAAGTGAAGTTTTAAGTTAGAAAGTGTTATGAAACGCTTTCTATGGTATAAGGTTTCCCATTCATGTCGAATGAAAAATTGGATTCATTTCCCATTAATTTACTGCCTAATGGCGATTGGGGAGAAAGTGCAAATATGCTTTTGTCTTCAATTGTTAATTTCGGCAAAGCCGTACTGATAAAAAGCAGCATTCCATTTGCCTGAACCAAACTTCCCAATGCGACTTTTTTGTGGATTTGTGATGCATTAATTTTGTCGAGGATATTTTTTTGTTCCAGAATTTCCTTCAGCTTTTGATTTAGTTTTTCCTGCTCCAGATGCATCATCGAAAGCGCTGTTTCGTGTTTGTCTCCAGCCGAACCTTTGGCATCATTTTGCGCATCAATAGTCAAACCTGAAATCATGTCCTGAAACACATCAATCCTGTCCTGGAGCATTTCCTTGTAGCGTTGAAGAATCTGTTGTTTCATCATAGATTGTTCGATTTTTGGATTATTGGATTTTTAGATTTGCCGTTTTCTAATGATCTAAAAATCCAACTATCTAACAATCTGAATTAGAAATCAAATTTATAACTGGCGCCGCCCAAAATCTGCAATCCCTGCACAGGATAATTAAACCATTGTTCGTAATTCTGATTGGCTAAATTATTCCCTTTTAAGAAGAAGGTCATTCGATCACTAAATTTATAACCAACGTGCGCATTTAAATCGAAATAGCTTTTTAGTGTAATATTTTCGTCCGGCGGGAAAGGCAGCGTCACTGTAGCTTGTCTGAAAACATCTTTTCTTTCGCCTACAAAGAATAAACTTGTTCCGGCGTACCATTTTGGCGTGATGTTTACATCAAGCGTTGTCGCCAGCTTTATTGCCGGTAAATTCCATGCTTCCTTTTCAACGTCAGTTGAATAGCTGCTGAATGTCCCATTGATGCCAAATGACACATTCTTAGAGAAATCGGCTTTCAATTCACCAAAGAAGTTTAGCGTTCTTACTTTGTCATACACAACTTCAAATGAATTCCCGAAAGTGTAGCCGTCATTATTAGCATTAGAATGATCATAAATATTACTTCTATATAGCGCTTTGCCTTCTTCGGCTTTATAGGCACCGCGGATGTTGTAGCTAACACTGCTTGCTAATTTTCCTTTTAAACCGGCATAAGCATCGAATTTTTGATCTGTCGGAGCAATATTGAGTGTTGGCGATACAAAGAAGTTTCCCTGTACAAAATCGCTATACGAATTTTGCTTTAGTGTTCCTTCCAAACCGGCGTAGAAAATCATCAAATCACCAACCACTTTATAGGAAGCCGTCACCTGCGGATAAATAAAGAATTTGCTTTCTCCGGCTTCCTGCGCGGCGCTGTAGAAGAAGCCAACTCCAAGATTAGCCGTTAAATCATCTTTACGGATTTTGATGCTTGGCTGAAAACCAACATTGGTAAAACCATATTTTATCGAAGCTGTTTTGTCGAAATTCTGCTCAAATGAACCACTGACATAATCCACTATAAAATCAGCTTTTATTTTTTGCTCCACAATATCAAATTCCAAAGATGGTTTTGCCACAAAACGATTTTCTTCCGAACCAAAAGCATCCCAGAAACGGGTAAATTTAATAGTGCTTTCCTTTAATATATTATCCAAACCTAGTCTTCCGCCAAGATACAAAGTATGGTACGTTTGGCGCTCATCAATTCCGTCAATCGTTGCTTCAGGCAATAAACCCGGATAAATTCCGTACCAATTGTAGATTTGATGTTTGTAACCAACATCGGCATTCCACGACATCGCTTTTGTTCGGCTCCCGTACGTTAAATCCAAAGAAGTGTTGAACATTTTATCATCCAAAACCACATTGTCAACTCCACCCTGAGTGGAATTGTGGCGAATCATTCCACCAAAATAATCGGTGTTGCTAACATTTTCCGTAACAAAAAGCTCAGCGTTTACAGTGCCGTAATTCCCAGCTGCCAGCGTCATATAATTGCTGTAAATTTTCTCCTCCGGACTTTTATCCACATTAGCTGCTTTTCCTTTGGAAGGCGTAAAAGTAGAAGCTACAGGGAAAGAGAAAATATTGTATTTGATGTTCTCTTTTTTCGAAGTATCATCGTCATCCAAGGTTGGAGTTTCTTTTACCTTAAAAGCGTCGGAAATTGTTGGCGTATAGGGTTTTACAACGTTTACGACTTCGGTTCCAATGTTATCATCTTTCTTTTGCGCGGTTGTCTTGTGGAAACTTCCCAAAAATAAAACGGCTGCTATAGTATATTGAAATGTATTTTTCATCTGATAATTAATTTTGGATAGAAGAATTCGTTTTGGAAATTTCACCTTTAATCATATTCAATTCGGTTTGCGCTTCGGCAACAACATCATCGAATTCCTTGAAGTTTTTGATAACGCTGTCTAAAATAGACGTCGCGCTAAAATTGTCTTTCAATTGGTAATAATTTCTTGCCATCACAATCAAGCCTTTGGCACCAAAATATTTATAACCCGAATAATCCTTGGCCAGTTTTTGAACGGTTTTATTTGAATCTTCATACTTTCCGTCCTTGTTTTTGAAGTAAGCATCATAGTACAATGCTTCGGCTGCTAATTCTCCTTTAGCGATAGTCAATAATTTGGCGTAAGCAGTTCTGGCTTTTTGCTCATCATTCACTTTTATTGCAGCACGCGCTACGATAATCTGCGCATCACTTTTTATTTTGTTATCCGTTTTTGGATTTGCCAAGACTTTATCCGCATAAACTACTGCATTCGCATAATCCTTTTGATCGTAATACGCACGCATCAGATTGGCTTGCGCAAAGGTTACGTTTTGTGGAAAATCGGCTTCTGTTTCCAATCGCTCCAATACCGGAACTGCTTTCGTATAATCGTTTTTCTTCAAATGGATTTCGGCTAAACGTGCTAACGACTGCTCTGTAAATTCGTTTCTTGGCTTGCTAATTACAAACTCATAATTAGAAACAGCGCTGGCTTCTTTTCCGTCTGTATAAAGTGATTGTGCCAAATAGAAATTGGCTTTCAAAGCATGGATTCCATTTGGAAATTGAGAAACATAACCGCTCAAACTGCTGATTGCCTGTTTGGTATTGTTTTGCTGATATTGCTTTTCTGCTGCTTCGTAAGTATCGTTATCCAAATCGGCGTCAGAAACTTCGACAAAATCTAAGGTTCTTACCCAAGCCGCATATTCATTTACTTTTCCGCTATCCATATAAACCAATCTTGCTGTCGAAACCGCTTCTAAAGCTTCCGGAGTTCTTGGATATTTGGCAGCTACTTCCTTAAATTTGGCAATAGCCTGCTCACTTTTTTGAGCGTTATAGTAAATCAATCCCTGGCGCAAAATCGCTTTTGAAGCAAACGAACCGTTTTTGAATTCGCTCAATAATTGGTCGTAGGTTCTAATCCCCAAATCAGTTTTGTTTTCGGTTACATATGTATTTCCTAACTCGAACAAAGCATCATCACGATATTTTGAAGTTTTGAATTTTTGCAGGAATGAATTGAAGTCTTCAATTTTCTTGTCGTTTTTACCAACAAATCCATAGCTCAATGCTTTTTGGAAAGCCGCGTAATCCGAATCAATACCTTTCATATCGATTGCTTTATTATAAGCATCCATTGCCGGCCAATACTTAGCGGAAACAAATCGCGAATCACCTAATCTTAAATAAGCATCATTTAGACGAACTTTGTCGTCTTTTGCTCCATCAACATATTTTTGGAAATAATTCCCCGCCTGATCGTATTCCTTTTGCTTGAAATAAGCATAAGCAATATTGTAATTGATGTTTTTGTATTCCGGAGTTGTTTTGGCTTCAGCCGAATCTTCGAATTGTTTGAAGCTAGTTGTTGCAGCATCGAAATTATCTAAAACATACTCGGTTTCACCTTTCCAGAAGGTAGCACGAGTCGTGATTTTCTCGTTTCTCTTATTGGCAATTGATTTTTTGAACATGCCCAAGGCTTCCTGATACTTTCCATCGGTGTACAATTCAATTCCTCTGTAAAACAATACTTTTTGGTAAGCAAGCTTGTTTTCCGGAGTATTATTTTTCTCCAATAACGTCAAAGCATCTTTATAATTCTTTGACGTGATATATGAGTTAATCAATAAGGTTTCGATTTCGGATTTACTTGGTGAATTTGGATATTTATTCAAAAACGAAGACAAAACATCAGGCACACTTTGGTATGAATTTCCGATTTCGTAACTCAGTTTGGCATAATTCAAGTTGGCATCTTCCTGTATTTTTTTGTCAAAATCCATTTCCGAAGCGCTTTTGAAAGCATTTAAAGCCTGTTGCTTTTTATCGGTCTTGAAATAGCATTCTCCCAAATGATAATATGCATTTTGTGCTACCGAATCTTTTCCGTCTATGATTTTATTGAATTGTGAAATCGCATTTTCGTAATCTTTTTGCATGTAATATGTGTAACCTAGCTGGTAGAAATCGGTATTGCTCCATTTGCCTTTCTTGCCTTTGTATTCTTTTAGGTAAGGTAATGCTTTGTCGTATTGCTGCAAATTGAAATAGCTTTCGCCAATGATTTTGTTGAGTTCTGATTTTTCGGAAGCGTTTGATTTTGGCATTGCTGCAAGTCCGGCATCAATCGCTTTTTGAAAATTGCCTTCCTTGAAGGCCATATCAGCTTTGAAATAAGATAATTTATCTGAATATTTTTCTTCGGTTTCCACTTGTTGGAAATACTTGTTGGCTTCCTTGTAATCATTGCCTTCATAAGCCATAAACCCTAAGTAATAATTGGCCTGCGTTCCGTATTCTTTAGAATTGACCACTTTATTAAAGTAATCCGCGGCGAATTTTTTATCCCCGGCGGTGAAATAGGCATAACCTTTTTGGAATGTAAATTTTTCAGTTTGTTCGTAAGTCAACGCGTTTTCATCAACTTTGTCAAAATACTGCAGCGCCTGTGGAAATTTCCCTTGCTCAAAATAATATTGTGCAACTTCAATGTAGGCTTGATTTGTTTTAGAACTCGTTGGATATTCGGCGACAAATTCTTCCATCAATTCGTCCGCATTGCTTTGATTGAGATGAATGGCACAAATACCAATGTAATAAGCACATTCTGCCTGAACATCCTGAGCGGCATTTTCGTGTTTGACTTTGTCAAATAAAATTTGAGCTGATTGGTATTGTTTGTCTTTAAATAGCGAAATAGCTTTATCGAAGTCAGACAAATTATTGGTGTAAATAGCGGATTGCTGTCCTGAAACTTTGGATATTCCAGCTATGGAGATTAGAAAAAATAACATTAAAACGTTGCGCATAGTTTTTATTTTAATTTATTCAAAAGTATTATTCTCTATCCTATAACGTAAAAACTATGCCATTTATTATAAACATTCTTTTAAACAATTTTAACAAATTGATGTAGGACATGGCAACTAGGCTTTTAAGACGAGAATTTATCATTTTTTTAACTGTCGGAAGAAATTGGATTTTTGATGTTGGAATTTGGGATTTTTATTTACTATTTTTACCCAATAAACGAATTATCAATGTCAGCAATAGTTTTATCCCTAAAAAACGTAACCATTTATCAGGAAAACAAAGTGATTTTGTCACAAATAAATCTCGATGTAAAAGAAGGTGAATTCCTTTATATAATTGGTAAAACCGGAACCGGCAAAAGTAGTTTCATGAAAACGCTTTATGGCGATTTGCAGTTAACCGTTGGCACGGGAAATATTGTTGGTTATGATTTACTGAATCTGAAAGAAGATGACATTCCGTTTTTGAGAAGAAAAATTGGTATTGTTTTTCAGGATTTTCAATTATTACCGGACAGGAATGTGAATGAAAACATGTTGTTTGTATTAAAGGCAACCGGCTGGACAGACAAAACGGAAATGCAGGTTAAAATTGATGAAGTATTGGATCTTGTCGGATTAAGAAGTATTACCAACAAAATGCCGCACCAGCTTTCTGGTGGTGAGCAACAAAGAGTGGCTATTGCCAGAGCGTTGTTGAATGATCCCGAATTAATCCTGGCTGATGAACCGACAGGAAATCTTGATCCTCAAACCAGCGCTGAAATCTTAGGTGTTTTGAAAAAAATCAATGAAAACGGAAAAACGGTAATCATGGCAACGCACGATTATGCTGTGATAATGAAATTCCCGGCAAAGACATTGAAATGCGAAGACAATACTATTTTTGAGGTGGTTCAAAAAACGGTTTAAATCGTCTGATTCCTGATAAATATTTTGCCAAAAGCAAGATTACAAAAGGAAAAGTCACCAAGTGAAATCGGTCGCCCTGACCGCAGGATATTCCAGACAATACTATAATGTAAAGTATAAAAAAGCTGATAAAACTCAATGCATTTGGCTTTTTGCACGTTTTCATTAAAAAGAAAGCGGAAAGCAAAATTGCCAATACTGTAAATACCCTGTTTTGCCACTTGGTAATATCGAAAATAGATTTTTTCCAAAAAGGAAAATCGGCCTTATTTTCGTAATTCTTTAAATCTTCAATACAGGCATTTCCTGTTTTTGAATTCTCGATAACATCTGAAAAATAGGCTTTTACCAAATTTGAAAAATTAGTTTTGATTTGGTGTTTTAAATCTTCTACGGCGACTTTCTTTTGGTCTGTAAAATCTAAACCAAATAGATATTCCGCTCGCGGATTATTTATTTGCTCGTATTCTTTTCCGTTTTTATAACATTCAGCTTTGCTGCAGATGTAATTATGATACGTTACACCATCAATATAACTAATCGTATAATCACCATATTGAGCTTTCATTCCTACCACTTGAATGGTAATCATCAGTAAACTTCCGTAAAGGAAAATCATGCTTTTGTGCTTGTAGTTTTTGAGAACTTCCCTAGCGAAAAACAACAGCATAATCATCCCGAAAAACTTGGCACCGGGTTTTATCAACATACTTGACAACACTAAAGACAAATACAACGATAAATACCAATACTGCTTCGTTTTATAGTATTGAAATAATAAATAAAAGGCAAGAGCAATGAAGAAAACAAAGATAATTTCCGTTAATAAATGATAATTCAAAATGATATTTCCGAGAATGAAAAATGGAAGGATTGCAAACCAAAAAGCCACTTTTTCCCTGACAAAATTTTTCAGAATTTCAAATAAAATAATTGAAGTTCCAAGCCAACAAAACACATTTACCACAAAACTCCATTCAAAAATCCCGGCATCAGAACTGCCAAACAAATAGGGTATTCCTGTGATGAATGCCATCAGCATCGGACGATAATAATGACCTGTAAATTTCAGGTACATTTTTTGAGCCGACTCCAAATAGTTGGAACAATCAGGATAAATCAATGTTTGTTTATTTAATTGCAGCAGGAAATTCAAGATTTCCAAACAGCATACACCCACAAAAATGATTAGAAAATGGTATTTATATTTTTTAAAAAAATCCATACTTGCCGAAAAATATATTTTCTTTGTAAATATATTATTTAATTCTGTTCCTGAATGATTTCAATCCTGATTCCAAGTTATAACTACAATACTTTGCCTTTGGTAAAAGAATTGCACAGTCAGGCTATTTTGGAGAACATAGAATTTGAAATCATAGTCCAGGACGACGCTTCATCCGTTAATGAAATCACTCAGAAGAATACTGAAATCAATCAACTTATGTATTCCAGGTTCGAGCGCAATGAAACCACTCTTGGGCGTGGTCAAAACAGAAACTCATTGGTTACCAAAGCGCAATATCCCTGGCTTATATTTTTAGACTGCGATACCTTTCCACAACATAAAAACTACATCAAAAATTATCTTGACGCTATTAAAATTGGTAGTTTACAGGCAGCTTACGGCGGAATAATCTATCACAAACAGAATCCAAATCCGGGCGAAATGCTCCGTTGGATATATGGCAAAAAAAGGGAAGAAATTCCGCTAAAAAAAAGGATCGGGCATCCTTACAAATATTCGCTGATGTCCAATTTTTTAATACGGAAAGAAATCATCCAAAAATTTCCTTTTGACGATAAGTTATTTCAATATGGTTATGAAGATATTGTGCTAATCCAGGTGTTGCTGCGAAATGCTATTCCGATTTTGCAAATCGAAAATGCAGTCTATCATTTACAACTCGAAGAGTCATCTATTTTTTTAGAGAAAACAAAGCATTCGTTAGCCAATTTAAAACTGCTGACAGACCACAAAGTTTTTGCTGATGATAATACGTCATTGGTAAAAACCTATCAACTTATTTCAAAAATGGGTCTGCGGAATTTGGCTACTTATGCCTTTAAAAAATCGGAAAGCCTTTTGACTAAAAATTTGCTTTCTGAAAGCCCGTCACTACTACTATTTCAATTGTATAAATTAGGTTATTTTTGTCAAATAAATTCTCGCTGATGCCTTATTTTTCAATAGTCATACCGGTTTATAACAAAGAAAAATTTGTTGCCAAAACAATAGAAAGTGTTTTGGCGCAGACGTTTGCTGACTATGAAATCATTATCGTTAACGACGGCTCAACGGACCAAAGCGAATCCAAAATTTTAGCATTTCAAGACAACCGGATTCAGTATTATTCCAAACAAAATGAAGGCGTTGCCCTGGCAAGGAACTTCGGAATTGAAAAAGCAAATGCCAATTATGTTTGCTTTCTCGATGCTGATGATTTTTGGTTCCCCAACTTTTTGGAAACAATGCATCACTTCATTTCTAAGTTTCGCGAACAAAAAGTATTTGCTTGTGCCATAGAAATTGAAACCCAAAACAAAACCATTCAGGCGCAGTATTCTATTCCAAAAAACGCAGATTTTGACATTGTTAGTTTCTTTGAAGCCAGCCAAAAAGAATGTGTGTTATGGACATCGAGTGTATGCATTCATAAGAGTGTTTTTGAAAAAGTCGGCGCATTTGACACCAAAATAAAACATGGCGAAGACACGGAACTGTGGATTAGGATTGGGCTCCAATTTCCAATCGTTTTCATACGCAAAATCCTGGCGCGCTATGTTTACGATGAAGAAAGTATTTCCCGAAATTCGAATTACTTTTTTGAACCCTACACTTTCGAAAAATATGCTTTGGAAGAAAAGCAAAATCCGGAACTAAAAAAGTTTATGGATTTGAATCGGTTTTCAGCGGTAATAAAATATAATATAAATGGTGATTGGAAAAGTTCAATGGAACTTTCTTCTGAAATTGACTTGAAAAATCTAAACTGGAAAAAAAGAATATTGCTTGAAGTACCGCCTGTTACCTTGAAACCACTTATTTGGCTTCAAAAAATTTTAGTCAATGTTGGTTTAGGAAAGTCCGTTTTTAGATAATTGAAAGTCTCCAAAATCCCGAATATAATCTTCTTCTTCAAAAATATCCGAAGCCAAAACCAAACAAACCGAACCTGAAGAAAAGTTTTGTAACTCACGCCAAATGCCGTTAACAATCAGCAGGCCTACATTCGGTTTATTGAGAGTAACCGTTTTTTGCTCGTTGCCGTCATTCAAAATTACATCAAAACTGCCACTCAAAGCCACCAATAATTCCTGTTGGTTTTTATGAGAATGCCCGCCACGTGTAGCGCCACTCGGAACATCATATAGGTAATAGACACGCTTCATCTCAAAAGGAATCGTATTTCCTTCCACTACTGAAAGATTGCCACGCGTATCGTGGATTTTGATAATATCAATAGTTACAGAGTCGTGAATTGTTGTCATTATGCTTCCAATAATTGTTTCCATTGTTGCGCAATAGTTGTCAAAGATAAATGTTCTACGCTTTTTTGCGCATTATTTTTACAGGTTTGATGCAAGTTTTCATCTTCGACCATGGTTTTTATCGCCTCAGCTAAAGCATTCACATTGTGATTTCCAACCAATAATCCATTAAGCTTACTTTGGATGATTTCTTTTGGACCTGTTTCGCAATCTACTGAAATTACCGGAGTTCCGGCAGCCAGCGACTCGACTAAACTCATTGGAAAACCTTCAAAACGACTGGTCAAAATAGTACATTTCGCATTCTGGACAAAAGCCGTAATATTCTTTTGAAATGGTAAAACCAGGACAAACGATTCCAATTGCAATTCCATAATTTTTGCCTGGATAAAATCCTTGCCTGAGCCATCGCCAACAAGCAACAGCATGGTGCCTTTTCCGTAAACTTTTGACAGTTTAAAGGCACTCAGCAGTAACGTAAAATTTTTGATCTCTTCTTCAAACCTGCCAAAAAACAGAATATAATTTTTGGGGACAAGATTAGGCAACTGATATGTTTTTTCAGGGAAATCAACCGGATTGTAGATTGTTATGGTGTTTTTCAAATTGTACTTTTCATTAATCCTGCTTTCGATATCTTTT
>JAZKCP010000145.1:0-2862 GCA_040388035.1 Bacteroidota bacterium
TGATCTTAAAATCAAAGTTCCCAAGTTTGTTGGTAATTGTATATTCTACAACCGCGGAATCCTTAACTGAAGAAAGATAAACGGTAGCAGATTCAATTGGTAATTTGGTGGCTCCATCTGTTACTTTTCCCTTTAGGGAAATTGTTTTTTGGGCAAAGGCAAATGTGCTTATAAAAATAAGACAAATCAGATAGATTGATTTTGGCATAAAAAAAATTAGCGGTTAGTTAGATACACTAATAACGGCTAATTTCTTATTTTATTATCGCAATATAAAATTCCTACGGGAATTTAACATTTAAATTACTTTTCCCTGATATAAATATCAATCGGAACGCCTGAGAAATCCCAGTTTTCACGGATCTTATTTTCAAGGAAACGCTTGTAGGCTTCCTGAACATATTGTGGCAGATTGGCAAAAAACACAAACTGTGGTGTTGGTGTTGGCAACTGCATGCAATATTTAATCTTTACATATTTTCCTTTTAGTGCAGGTGGCGGATGAGATTCAATCAATTTCAACATAAAGTCGTTGAATTTGGAAGTCGGAATACGTTGTTTCCTATTTTCAAAAACCTGTACTGTAGTTTCCAATACTTTTAGCAAACGTTGTTTTGTCAATGCTGATCCAAATATGATCGGCACATCGGTGAATGGCTTTAATTCCTCACGGATTTTGGCTTCATAATCGCGGGTCGACATTGTATCTTTTTCAACCAAGTCCCATTTGTTAACCAAAATCACTACGCCTTTTCGGTTTTTTTCGGCAAGCCAGAAGATACTCTGGTCCTGGCCTTCAAAACCCCGGGTAGCGTCAATCAATAATATAATGACGTCGGAATGCTCAATCGCACGAACGGAACGCATCACCGAATAAAATTCCAGATCTTCCTTTACCTTGGCTTTACGACGGATTCCCGCAGTATCTACCAAGTTGAATTCAAATCCAAAACGGTTGTATTTGGTATCAATCGCATCACGTGTTGTTCCCGCAATATCGGTCACCACGAATCTATCTTCGCCAATTAACGCGTTGATGAATGATGACTTTCCAGCATTTGGTCTTCCTACAACACAAAATCTTGGAAGGGCAGCTTCTTCTTCCGATACTTCCGGTAATTCCGGTAGCACTCTTACTAATTCATCCAGTAATTCTCCAGTTCCGCTTCCGCTGATGCTGGCAATCGTATAATATTCACCCAGTCCTAAATTATAAAACTCCACTGCGTCTTTTTCACGCATTGCGTTATCGACTTTGTTTACTGCCAATAATATTGGTTTGGTGACTTTTCTAAGTAATTTGGCAACCTCAGCATCCATTGGCGTAATGCCTTCTTCCACATCCACCACAAAAATTATAGCATCTGCTTCATCAATGGCAAGTTCAACCTGGCGGCGAATCTCACCTTCAAAAATATCATCCGAACCTTTGATATAACCACCGGTATCAATTACGGAAAACTCCTTTCCATTCCACTCGCTCTTTCCATAATTACGGTCTCGGGTTACACCACTAACTGAGTCAACTATAGCTTCCCTTCTTTTGATTAACCGATTGAAAAAAGTAGATTTCCCTACGTTTGGCCTTCCTACTATGGCTACAATATTGTTCATGCGTTTTTTAAATTTGGTGCAAAGATAGTTTATTAGATGGTTAGATTGTCAGATTGTTAGATTATTAGATTTTGAATTTTATTTTCTAACAATCTAAGAGCGAAGCGTGTCTAACTATCTAACAGTCTATTTTTGGTTATATCCAAAGCGTCTCAACTGAAAAGCATTACTCCTCCAGTCCTTATTGACCTTCACATACAATTCAATATGGATTTGTTTTCCAAAGAATTTCTCTAAGTCTGCTCTTGCCTGCATGCCGACATTTTTCAAAGCGGCACCTTTGTGACCTATGATGATTCCTTTTTGAGTATCGCGTTCCACCATGATTACGGAACGGATGCGGATTATCTTTTCGTCTTCGAGGAATTCCTCTGTTTCGATTTCTACGGCGTATGGGATTTCCTTGTCGTAGTTTAAAAGTATTTTTTCTCGGATGGTTTCGTTTACAAAAAAACGTTCCGGTTTGTCGGTTAGGGCGTCTTTTGGATAGTAAGCCGGCGATGCCGGAATCATTTCTAAAATACGGGCAAAAACTTCTTTCACATTAAAGTTTTCTAAAGCCGAAATCGGATAAATTTCCGCATTCGGAACCTTTTCTTTCCATAAGGCGATTTGCTCTTCGAGTTGCTCTTGGTTGGATTTATCAATCTTATTTAAAAGCAGCAAAACCGGAATTTTGGCGTGGATTATTTTATTGAAAAAGTCTTCATCCTTTAATTCCTTCTCGCCAATCTCGACCATATAAATCAAAACATCAGCATCTTCGAAAGCGGACTTTACAAAATCCATCATCGATTTCTGCATTTCATAAGCTGGTTTGATAATTCCTGGAGTATCCGATAAAATCACCTGAAAATCCTCGCCGTTTACAATCCCCAATATTCTGTGTCTGGTTGTCTGTGCCTTTGAGGTAATGATTGATAACCGTTCCCCAACGAAGGCATTCATTAAGGTTGATTTTCCAACGTTTGGATTGCCAATAATATTTACAAATCCTGCTTTGTGTTCCATGTGTAGTTAATTATGTTACAAACTAAAGTTTGTGTACCTGAAGCCCACCGGGCTTCCTCCTCTTAATATCAAATCAATAATATTTACAAATCCTGCTTTGTGTTCCATGTGTAGTTAATTATGTTACAAACTAAAGTTTGTGTACCTGAAGCCCACCGGGCTTCCTCCTCTTAATATCAAATCAATAATATTTACAAATCCTGCTTTGTGTTCCATGTGTAGTTAATTATGTTACAA
>JAZKCP010000146.1:0-9826 GCA_040388035.1 Bacteroidota bacterium
CAATCGGTGAAGCTCCACCGCCATACTGTGTATTGGCAGTAGCTGTGATACCTTCAATATTGTTAACGCCACCATTTAAATTGAAACCGGCTTTACCTAAAAGAACAATTCCACCCCAGTCACCAGCTGCTCTAGTACCTGCAGGTTTTGCAGAAGTAAATACAATTGGGGCAACGGCTGTTCCAATAGCGTTTAATTTAGCTCCTTTAGTTATAATTAAAGCAGTACCGGTATTAGAATAAACTCCTTTAACAACTACACCGGCTTGGATTGTTAGAGTAGCATTGTTAGCAACATAGATAAGACCGGTTAACTTATAAGTTTTTCCTGTTGTCCATGTTGTGTTAGTAGTAATGTTAGCTGTAACATTAACAACGATAGCAGCATCAGTGTAAGGCTCATTTTGAGGATCCCAATTGGTCCATGAGTCTGTCCACATTGCTGTAGGTGCAGGTGCAAATGCACCACGATAAGCTGTTGGCTCAATTTGAGCACTTGCTAAATTGACAACTAAGGCCAAAAGAGCAATAAAATAATTTTTTTTCATTGTTAAATGATTTTTTTTGTTAGACAGGGCAAATCTATTGTACGAATCAGAGATGGGTGTAAAGCAAAAATTAAATAAGATAATCTGGAAGTTATTAAATAGTGTTTAGCAATAAGCGATTGTTAAAAAACGACTTTGATATAACAAAAATTCCGCTTTCTCAATTACCAAAAAACAAGCTGGAACGAAAGCAGAAGTATTGAATGCTGTGAAGGATTTATAATGAATTTAAGCAAATTATTGAGCTTGCCCAGACGCAATCATTAGCAATAGGCGACTGCTAATATGTTGGCAATTTGTTAAATTTCATTTAATATGAGTTGATGGAATTAACTATAGTTTCGCAAAAAATTTCCATTATGAAACCTAAAATTTACTTACAGTTCTTCTTTTTTTTATTTACTGCAATAGCTGCTTATGGACAAACCTCCGGTATCAGAGGAATAGTTATCGAAGATAAAACAGGACAGCCGTTGCCCGGAGCAACGGTCGCGATTATAGAATTAAATAAATCGAGGGTAACTGATCCTGATGGTAGTTTTTCCTTTTCTAAAATTGAGCCTGGAACTTATGAACTGAAAATTACCGCATTAACATTTCAGGAAAAAGTAATTACCGAAGTAATAGTTGTAAAAGATGAAATTAACAATTTGACAATTTCTTTGGAAGAAAAAAGTAATCAATTAGAAGAAGTAGTAGTCAAAACTACCAGAGCAAGAGTTGAATCGGTAAAATCGCTTTTAATTCAACAGAAAAACAGCGCGAATGTTTCTGATGGAATTTCGGCAGAAACAATAAAAAGGACACCAGATAAAAATACGTCTGATGTTCTTAAAAGAATAAGCGGCGCAAGTATTCAGGACAATCGTTTTGTGATAATCAGGGGTTTGAACGATAGGTATAATGCGGCATTAATAAACGGTGCACCTTTGCCTAGTTCGGAATCGGACAGAAAAGCATTTTCATTTGACATATTTCCGTCAAATATGCTTGACAATTTGGTAATTACTAAAACTGCTTCTCCTGATTTGCCTGGAGATTTTGCAGGTGGCGTTGTACAAATAAATACTAAGTCAGTTCCTGAAAAAGATTTTCAGTCAATTTCTATTGGCTCGGGATACAATACCATAACTACTTTTAAGGATCAAAGGACCTATAAAGGCGGAAATACCGATTGGCTTGGTTTTGACGATGGAACAAGGCAAATGCCCTCTGCAATTCCAAGTACCGAAACTTTTGGGACATTAAATGCTGCTGGGAATTATCAGGAAATAGCCAATATTGCAAAATCATTTCAATCTGATTGGGCAATAACCTCTCAAAAATTTTCACCTAATACTAGTTTTCAATATAGTATAGGGCGCCATTATGAATTGGGTGAAAAGGTATTTGGTGTCCTGTTTTCTGCTTCGCATAATATTTCGAATAGTTATAATGAATTTGAACGTAATAAATATGATAATCCAGATCCAGCGATACCTTCGGTTCAAACTGAAAAATTTAAGGATAAAAATTATAGCCAGCAGGTTTTAACCGGAGCCTTGGCTAATTTTTCATTAAAATTCAATCAAAACAATATCATTTCCTTCAAAAACATTTTGAGCATCAATTCCAATGATTTAGTAATCGAACGATACGGACAAAAAGACCTTACCGATGTTAGGACAACTATGGCTGATGTCCGATGGTTTACCAGCAATAGAATATATTCAGGGCAGTTAAACGGAGATCATTATTTCCCGAAGCCTAAAATTAAAATTAACTGGACCGGATTTTACAGTGACATAAAAAGAGAGATTCCAAATCTGAGAAGGAATATGTATACCATCGAAGATCCTAATAGTACAGATCCCAATGCAACTATACCTTATGCGCTTATATTTAATAATGGCGGTCCTGATTATGGTGGTGGAATGTTTTTTTCTGAAAATATGGAAGACATCTATGGAGTAAAGTTAGATTTGACGAAAAAAATCACTTTGGGTGAAGATTTTATCAATGATTTCAAAATCGGAGGATTTACACAATTCAGGAATAGGGATTTTACTGCCCGACAATTACAATACGTACCGTTAAATTCGCCAGATGGTAGTTTTGATGGCCAATTGTTGACATTGCCTAATGAGACCATTTTCAATGTGTCTAATATGGGTCAGATTTCACCGGGAGTGAATGGTTTTACAATTTCCGATTTTACCAAATTTACGGATTCATATACTGCAGGCTCTGAATTAAAGGCGGGTTACGTGATGTTTGATAGCCGGTATAAAAAATTCAGATTAGTATGGGGAGTAAGGGTTGAGGATTTTCATCAAACACTTGATTCACGTTTGAGCGAGACAGAATATGAAAATGTGGATACTCAAAAAACAGATATCTTGCCTTCAGCCAACTTAATTTTTGCAATCAATAAAACACAAAATCTTAGATTGAGTTTTTCTAAGACAATAAATCGTCCGGAATACAGAGAGTTAGCGCCATTTGGTTTTTATGATTTTACCACTCAATTTTTTACTCAGGGAAATCCTGATTTGAAAAGGGCCGGTATTGACAATATCGATTTGAGATATGAAATTTATCCGGGAAAAGGACAATTATTTTCAATATCCTATTTCCTAAAAGAGTTTACAGATCCAATCGAACTAATTCAACAGATAAACAATAATACTGTTACTTATGAAAATGCCAAAAGTGCTAAAAGCAGTGGAATAGAACTTGAATTCCGAACTTTATTAAGCACCATATTTAAATCTGAGAAGACTACTTTTTTTGATAATTTAACTTTGTTTTCAAATATAGCTGTTATCAGATCGACTGTTGATGTTTCTAATTCCAGCAGTGCTAATCCTGAAAAAAGCAGGCCTTTACAAGGGCAATCACCGTATGTTCTTAACGCAGGTTTGCAATATGTGAATACTGAGAAAGGGTGGATTGTTTCTACCAATATAAATAGGGTTGGAAATAGGATTTTCATCGGTTCCAGTGAAGTTGAACCTTCAATTTGGGAAAAAGCAAGAACTTTTCTGGATTTTCAAATTGCAAAAACATTTTATAAGAACAAACTGGAGTTAAAGTTAAATGTCCAGAATGTTTTGGCACAGGATTTAATCTTCTATCAAAATAAAAATGCACCGGTAAGTAAATATCCTGACTCTGGGATTACGGGTATAGTGAACGAAATTTTTACAGGTAGGTTGCGTAATGAAAATGGCTTTAATCCAGCAGTTGACGATCTTCTTTGGAGAACAAAATTTGGACAGACAATTTCATTGACACTTTCTTATAATTTTTAACTTAAAGAAAAGGTAACCCAAATTTAATAGTATAATAATCAACTAGTTATTATCGAAAACTATATTTGCTGAATTATGTATTCAATCTGAATGCAATTCAAATAGTATTATTGAAAAAGGTTGCTACAATTTTCTGCTACAATTTGATTAATGAGTGTTCCAAACACCGCTCGTTTAATTCACTACCTAAAATATCGGACTCTTTTTTTCTAGAAACACTAACCACCGTAATAAATCCCTTTATTGCACGTAAACCCATATACCATGTCCAAAAATAAAAAATCAAAGAAAAGAAAGATTGATCTCCTTGTACTCTCTGACATCCATTTGGGCACTTATGGCTGTCAAAGCAAGGAACTTTTAAACTACCTCAATAGTATAAAACCGAAAGTGGTGGTACTTAATGGTGATGTTATTGATATGTGGCAGTTTAGTAAGCGATATTGGCCCAAATCGCATATGCAGATAATTCACAAAATCATTAATTGGGTGAGCAAAGGTGTCAAAGTGTATTATATTACTGGAAATCATGATGAGATGCTAAGGAAGTTCGCCGGTTTTAAGATGGGAAACCTAACTATTGAAAATAAATTACTGTTGGATTTGGATGGTAAAAAAACATGGATTTTTCACGGAGATGTATTTGATGTTACAATGCAGCATTCGAAATGGCTTACGCGATTGGGTTCACATGGTTATGACTTGCTTATCTTAATTAATGCATCATGCAACTGGTTTTCGGTAAAAATGGGCAAAGGAAAAATATCCTTATCCAAAAACATCAAAAACAGTGTTAAGAAAGCCGTTAAGTTCATCAACAACTTTGAGAAAACAGCTGCTGATATTGCCATTGAAAATGGCTATGATTACGTATTATGTGGACACATTCACCATCCTGAAATGAAAACTATAAAAACAGAACACGGCCAGGTTGAATATCTAAACTCGGGTGATTGGATAGAAAACCTCACGGCACTGGAATACAACGACAAAAAATGGACACTCTTTCGATACAATCCAGTTCACTTTATTGAAGTAGAGGAAGATACTGAAGACGAGTTGGTTTTGCTTGATAACCAGCAAATTTTCAATCAGATGCTGGGAGGATTTTTAAAAAACAAAGACATTATTACCACCCTTAATTTCACTAAATGAAAATATTATACGCGGTGCAGGGAACAGGAAACGGGCACATTACGAGAGCCATGGAAATAATCCCTTATTTAGAAAAAAAGGGAGAACTTGATATATTGGTGAGCGGAATACAATCAGATATCGAACTGCCATTCAAGGTAAAATACAAATTCAATGGACTGTCTTTTATCTTTGGTAAAAAAGGAGGGGTTGACTTTTGGAAAACCTTTGTCAAATTAAACTCTTTAAAGCTCCTTAATGAAATTCAAAAGTTAGATGTAAAACAATATGACTTAATTATCAGCGACTTTGAACCTGTTTCCTGTTGGGCCGCTATAAAAGCTAAAAGAGTATGTGTCGGTTTGAGTAATCAGGTTGTTACCCTTCATCCACTGGCTCCTCAACCCAAAAGCAATGATATTATAGGACGTTTAGTGTTGCAAAATTATGCGCCAACAACCTTTAATTACGGTTTTCATTTTAAAAGTTTAGATGCGAATGTATTTACGCCAATTATCAGGAAAGAAGTGCGCGAATTGATTCCAACCGATATAGGGCATTATACAGTTTATCTTCCTTCATATAATGATGAGCAAATTTTAAAACGCCTGCAAAAAATAGAAAATGTGACTTGGGAGGTTTTTTCCAAACATAACAAGGAAGAAAAAAAATACAAGAACATTACCATAATGCCTATCAATGGACAAAAGTTCTTAAAAAGTATTGCTTCATCTAAAGGCGTATTCTGTAATGCAGGGTTTGGCACCGCAAGTGAAGCACTTTTCCTGAAAAAGAAATTATTGGTTGTTCCAATGAAAAAGCAATTGGAGCAATTCTGCAATGCCGAAATGTTGCTTTCGATGGGTGTTTCGGTAATCAAAAAATTTAATTCAAAGAGCATTCCTTTACTTGAACAATGGTTATTGGATGATACAATAGTGAACGTAGATTTTCCTGATAATGCAGAAAAAATAATTGACCTGATAGTAGAAAACCACGCGGGCAAACAAAAATTAGATACCAAGTATGAATCCGACCATTATTCACTATTTCAATAACCAATGAGTACAGACAATTTTACCAAAAGTGATTTTGGAGATGATTTTATTTGGGGCGTTTCAACCTCGGCTTTACAAACCGAAGGAGCTCACGATAAAGATGGCAAAGGAGCATCTATTTGGGATGTATTTGTTACCCAAAGAGGTAAAATACTAAATAATGACACTCATTTTCAATCCGCTAATTTCTATAATAATTACAGACAGGATATTGACTTAATAAAACAATTAGGCATTCCAAATTTTAGATTTTCGCTATCGTGGTCCAGGATTATTCCCGATGGCACTGGAGAAATTAATCAGGCGGGACTTGAATTCTATCACAAAGTTATTGACTATTGTTTAGTACATGACATCCAGCCATTTGTAACACTCTATCATTGGGATTTGCCCCAGGAGTTAGAATTAAAGGGAGGATGGTCCAATAGGGATATATTGGAGTGGTTTAGGGATTATGTTGCAGTTTGTGTCTCAGAATTCAAAAGCAAGGTGAAGTATTGGATGGTACTGAATGAACCTATGGTTTTTACGGGTGCGGGTTACTTCTTGGGACTTCACGCACCAGGCAAAAAAGGCTTTGGAAACTTTATTCCGGCAATGCATCATGCGGTACTTTGCCAGGCGATTGGGTATAATACAATTAAGGATATTGATTCTAAAGCAATAGTGGGTACTACTTTTTCATGTTCCTATATTACACCACTTTCGCAATCAGAGAAAGACGTTATTGCAGCAAACCGGGTAGATGCTTTACTGAATCGTTTATTCATAGAACCATCATTAGGACTTGGATATCCTCAGGATGAATTACCTTTTTTAAGAAAAGTAAAGAATTATGTTTTAGATGGGGATGCCGAATTGATGAAAGTAAACTTTGATTTCATTGGAATACAAAACTATACTCGCGAGGTTGTTGCTTACAGTATTTTTACACCTCATCTGAATGCCAAAATAATTTCTGCCGATAAACGAAAAGTATTTTATACTGCGATGGATTGGGAAGTATATCCGGAAGCTCTTTTTCAAATGATTCAGAAATACCAACAATATAAAGGAGTAAAAAAAATAATTATTACCGAAAACGGTGCGTCTTTTCCTGATGAAGTAATTGATAACGCAGTGAACGATGATAACCGGACAAATTTCATCAAATCCTATTTGGAACAAGTATTAAAGGCAAAACAAACCTGTCCTAAACTGATGGGCTATTTTGTATGGTCGTTAACCGATAATTTTGAATGGTCGGAAGGATTAAAGCAACGGTTTGGATTAATCCATGTTGATTTTACTACGCAAAAAAGAACGATAAAGGGTTCAGGGAAATGGTATAGTAATTTTTTATCTAATCGAAGAGCAGAAATATTTCAAAATGAGCTTGTTGATCGATTGAATAATTATGAGTAATGTGGGCTTTATGCGATCAAATTGAACTTTTGAAAACAGAAAATTAACAATAAAGGCAGTAATTTATTTCCCCATTTTTTTAGTCTTGCAACATTGATCTTTTTTCGAATTTAAATCTGTCCATTTTTTTCAATTAAAAAATGGGGTAGATTTTGTCCAGAAATTGTTTTGTGAATAATTTTTTGGACAAGATTTAATTTAATGCATGGATGTTAATTTCTAAGTGCATAACTTCTTTTAAGGCTTCAACCTAATGGCTGCATAATACCTATTTTTGTAACTGTAAAAGTCTGCAAATGCCTGAAAAGTTACTACAACCACCTATTGCTAAAATAATTCCACACGCTTTGGAAAAACACGGACACATCCGTACCGATAATTATTATTGGTTGAACCAAAGAGAAAGTCCTGAAGTGATTGATTATCTCAATCAGGAGAATGACTATTACCAAAAATCAACAGCACATACAAAGAAGTTTCAAAAGGATTTATTCGAGGAAATGAAAGCGCGGATTAAGGAAGATGACGAGTCGGTGCCTTATTTTTACAATGGTTATTACTATATCACCCGTTTTGAAAAAGGAAAAGATTATCCAATTCATTCCCGCAAAAAAGGAAGCCTGGAAGCCAAGGAAGAAATCCTGTTTGACTGCAACGAAATGGCAAAAGGACATGCTTATTTTAACCTGGCAGGTTTAAGCATAAGCGAAGACAATACAATGGCTGCTTTTGGCGTTGATACCGTTTCGAGAAGACAATATACCATTAGGATTAAGAATCTGGTTTCGGGAGAAATCCTTTCTGTAAAACTCGAAAATACCACAGCAGGTTCAACTTGGGCAAGCGATAACAAAACCTTGTTTTATTCCAGAAAGGACGAAGTTACACTTCGTTCCGATAAAATTTACAAGCATAAAATTGGCACAGCTGCCGATAATGATACATTAGTTTATTTCGAGAAAGATGAAACCTTTGATGTTTCGATTTATAAATCAAAGTCCAGAAAGTATTTGATTATCAATTCGAGCAGCACGATGACCACCGAATACCAAACGGTTTTGTCGGCTACGCCGGATGCTAAATTCAAAATCTTCCAAAAAAGAACACGTGGCTTGGAGTACTCGATGTCGCATTATGGCGAACATT
The DNA here is from genome assembly GCA_040388035.1 of Bacteroidota bacterium. Classification (GTDB taxonomy): domain Bacteria; phylum Bacteroidota; class Bacteroidia; order Flavobacteriales; family Flavobacteriaceae; genus Flavobacterium. The sequence goes on from JAZKCP010000146.1 coordinate 8,583, forward strand.
TTTACATCGTAACAAATAAAGACAAAGCAACTAACTTTAAACTTATGAAAACGCCTGAAATGGCAACTTCAAAAGAGAACTGGGTTGATGTTATTCCGCATCGCGAAGATGTTTTGCTTGAAGACATTGATATTTTTAAAAGTTATTTGGTTGTTACCGAACGTTTCGATGGGCTGAATAAGATTCGCATTATGCCGTGGAGTGGAAAAGGAGAATATTATCTTCCTTTTGACAGTGAAACTTATATGGCATACACTACAACCAATCTGGATTTTGATACAGAAATTCTTCGCTATGGCTATCAATCTTTAGCGACACCTGCTTCTGTGATTGACTTCAACATGAAAACCAAAAAGAAAACCATACTCAAAGAGCAGGAAGTTTTAGGCGGAAAATTTGATAAAAACAATTATAAGGAAGAACGCATTTGGGCAACCGCCAAGGACGGAACCAAAGTGCCAATCTCAATGGTTTATCGAAAAGGGAATACTAAAAATGGTAAAAATCCGTTATTATTGTATGCCTATGGTTCGTATGGCGCTACAATGGATTGCCATTTTTCATCGGTGCGACTGTCGCTTTTAGACCGTGGATTTATTTATGCGATTGCGCATATTCGTGGCGGCGAGGATTTAGGGCGTCAATGGTACGAGGATGGAAAGCTGTTAAAAAAGAAAAATACGTTTACTGATTTCATTGATTGTTCTGAATTTGTGATTGATAAAAAATATACATCAGCCAAACATTTATATGCCGAAGGTGGCTCTGCAGGTGGACTTTTAATGGGCGCGATTATTAACATGGCACCAAATTTGTACAACGGCGTCGTCGCTCAGGTTCCCTTTGTGGATGTAGTTACGACCATGTTGGACGAAACAATTCCGTTAACAACAGGAGAATATGATGAATGGGGAAATCCAAATATTAAGAAATATTACAATTATATGCTTTCCTATTCGCCTTATGATAATGTAGTGGCGCAAGCCTACCCAAACTTGTATATTTCAACAGGTTTGCACGATTCACAGGTACAGTATTGGGAACCAGCTAAATGGGTTGCCAAATTGAGGGTTTTGAAAACAAATAATAATCAATTATATTTGGATACCAATATGGATGCAGGACATGGTGGAGCTTCGGGAAGGTTTGAAGCCATTAAGGAAATAGCCAAAGAATACAGTTTTTTGTTAGATTTAGAAGGAATAAAAAGATAGTTTAAAATATTTTATTAAATTTGCAAAGTT
>JAZKCP010000147.1:0-5470 GCA_040388035.1 Bacteroidota bacterium
TATTTTACCTTTAAATTCCCATATTCCTTTAAAAGGATCTTCTGATTTGTTTTCGATAACATACATTCTGTGGGTATTATTATTTCCATTGTCTGCGGCAAAATAGACATACCATTTGCCATTGATAATATGAAATTCCGGTGCCCAAATATCTGCTGAATAGTCCGTGTTTTTTGGTGCTGTCCAAATGGTTTTGCTTTCTGCATTTTTTAAGTCAGCCAAGCTTTTTGTTTTCCATAATACCAAACGATTTTGCAAAGTATGGGTGTAATAATAATAGCCATTGTAATACGTACTGTACGGGTCTGCACCAGATGGCAAAATAGGATTGGTAAAGGTTTCTTGTTGCGAATAGGCTTCTGAATTACAGCCCGAGGCAATTAAGTAAACAATCAGTATTAAGTATTTTTTCATTATAATTTTTTTAGTCCGATTAATGATTTAGAGCATCGATAACCTCTTTGTTAATTGTTCTTACTTTTTCGAAATCCATTTTGTCCACTTTTCTGTCGTAGGTCATAAAACCGTTTACTTCGCCTTCTACGTCAGTAGTTTGCGTATAAACTGCCGCAGAAAATCCAGTTTTAACTAATTTTTTCAACTCCTTGGCATACTTGATATACTCATTGGTAACTTCGGTAGCGTTTTTGAATTTGATATAACCCCAATTGTCGTTTGCTTTCCACAAATGACCTTCCAGCGGTAATCCAATTCCGCCATATTCACCAAGAACAGTAATTCGTCTGGCATCATAAAGATACAATTCCGGTCCGGGATATTTATGTAAATCCAAAATATCGCCCGTTTGGAAATGATTTCCTCCACTGGATGAATTCACTAATCGGCTAGGATCGTGATTCTTGGTCCACTCGGTAATTTCAACCGTTTTGAATTGTCCCCAAGCCTCATTAAAAGGTACCCAAACTACAATACTTGGGTACGAATACAAATGGTCCATAATGGCTTTCCATTCTTTTTTATAAATCTCTTCCGATTTAGGCGTTCTTTGCAATTCAGTACCTTCAAAATATTTTTTGTCTTGCCATATAGGCTGTTCGTCACCACTTGGCATATCTTGCCATACCAAAATTCCCAGTTCATCACAATGCGTATACCAGCGTTCCGGTTCTACTTTAACATGCTTGCGAATCATATTAAAACCTAATTCTTTGGTCTTAACAATATCATATTTTAAAGCTTCATCGGTAGGAGCAGTGTACAATCCGTCTGGCCACCAACCTTGATCTAACGGTCCAAATTGGAAATAATCCTTGTTGTTTAATTGCATTCTAAGCACGCCATTTGCATCTCTTTTAGACCCAATTTTTCGCATCGCAAAATAACTTTTTACTTGGTCGACAACTTTTCCGTTGCTAATCAATTTTACATTGGTTTTGTATAAAAAAGGAGATTCTGGAGACCATAATTTTGGATTATTTAAAACAATTTCTAAGTTTTCTCCAACGGAAGCTTTCCCGGTTGCAATTGTTTTTGAATCATCATAAACGGTCACTTCGATTAGATCACCATAACTCGCTCCCGCAACTTCAGGTTTGATACTAATCACATTTTGATCAATATTTGGAGTAGTTTTAAGCGTAGTTATGTTTTTTTTGTTGACAGGTTCTATCCAAACCGTCTGCCAAATTCCCGTAACGGGTGTGTACCAGATTCCTTCCGGATTCTTCACTTGTTTTCCTCTTGGTTGTGTTCCTTCATTGGAAGGATCCCAAACTTTTACCGTTAATTGCTGTGTTGTTCCAGTTATGAAAGGAGTGATGTCAAAAGAAAACGGAGTATATCCGCCAGTATGTGAACCAATTTTAACGCCATTCAACCAAACTTCAGTTTTCCAATCCACTGCACCAAAATGAAGTAAAATATTCTGGCCTTTCCAGTTGGATTCTATGTTGAAAGTGGTGTTGTACCAAAGTTCATTTTTAGCGCCTACTTCTTTCATTACGCCAGACAAACTGGATTCTACTGCAAATGGCACTAAAATTTGACCGTCATATTTTGCAGGAGCTGATTTTCCAACTTCTTGAATAGCATAATTCCATAATCCGTTAAGGTTTTTCCATTCCTTGCGCTCCATTATCGGACGGGGATATTCAGGAAGTACCAGTTTTGGATTTACTTTATTCGCCCATTCTGTTTTGATTTTTTCTCCAGCTGGTTTCCATTGCGCGGATAATGATAATCCTAAGCATAAAAAGAGAAGTACTGTTGCATTTTTTTTCATCGGTATCTAATTTATTTTGGTGTACCTCATTAAAAAATGAGATACTTTTTTTCTATTTTCTGTTACTAAAAATTACCAGACTATTTAAAAACAGCCTGGTAATCAAACAAACCTAACACAACTAACCTCCTTTTAGTGACGTTTTAAACCATTATAAAACGTCCTGTCTTTTTTACCTTTTTGTATTAATTCACCAGTTTTAAAGTGGACCAAGAATACGGTTTGTCACTACTATTGGGTGCAATACTTTCAGTATAATTATTTGTTCCTTTTTCTCTAAGTTCAATGTTGTAGCCTATCCTGGTTTGTTTTGCAGGCATTCCGCCTAATACATTCCACGGTATTTTGACTTCTATTCGATACCCGTTTGTAGTTTTGACAGTCGCTGTCGCAATTCCTTGCGAATCCTCTAATTTTTTCCATTTGCTGTTTTCTCCTTCGTATATCGAAAACAGATTGGATTGCCCTAATTCCAGTTTGAAAATGGATTTTCCCGGGGCGATTAAATTTCTGTTTTTAGGGTCTAAATACAAATTCAAACCATCGCTTCCGGTTAACGCATCGGTACTTACAATTTGGCTGTCTTTTACTTGGGCAAAAGCATATAAAAATTCGGTATCGAACGTAAAATTAGCTTCTAATTGAGTGCTACTTTTTTGGCCAATAAAAACAGGGCTTTTCTTTTGCCAAACCGCTTCATTGCTTTGTCCGTCAATTATGGCTGTTTCTTTTGTTGCATTAATTTCTGGTACAATTCGTCCTTTTATCATCCAAATTTGTGATGCATTTGAAAATTGATTCGTGGTGGTTAAAGCAACAACCGTATCGTCATCCAACACTTTTATACTGTTCCATAAAGCTGATTTTCCGCTCGAAAGTAGAAATGGAGTAGATTTTCTGTTGAAATTTTTAGCGTCATTAGTTCCAATAACCACTTTCATATCGGCATTATTAATGTCGTTAGTTGCTCTGTTTTCGGTTCCTTGGTAGGACATCAAAACTTCTCCTGTACTAATTTGTGACAGATACGGAGCGCCCGCATAAACCGGGTTGCTCAATACTTCTTCCAAAGCATAATTCCTGTTATTGCTATTTGAATCGACTGTTTGCTTCCAGTTTTCTGTAATTGTGTTTCGAATGATATACGGTTTAAACTGATTCTCAATGCTATTGTCCTCAATAGAAAAAACAATTTCATTTTGATTTTTTAATAAAATCGGAGAGGGCATTCCATCTCTTTTTCCGGCTCTGAAACTCACAATTTCTGGTGTTGTTGACCATGTTAATCCATTATTTGAAGAACGAATCAGGGAAATATTTTGCTCATTGGAATTGCGGTACACATTTTCATTGGAAAAAAACAATTGAATTTCGCCACTCGGAATTTGTAATGCTGAAGGTTCCCAACAGCCGTTTTCAAACTCAGAACTGGCTTCATATACGATTTGATTTTCTTTCCAAGTCAAACCTCCGTCATAACTTTTAATCGTATTGATAGAAAATTTTGCGGTGCCGTTCCCAGCAATTGGTCTTGGATTATAACAAATCAAAATAGAATTATCTTTTAATTGTAAAATATCAGGTGTGGTCATGTTCACCAAAGTATTCCCGGAAACTACTGTAATGGGTGCGCTCCAAGTGCTGCCAAAATCACTGCTTGTTTTAATTAAAATTGCTCCGCCGGATTCATAAGTGTACATTAATTTCTTGTCGTTTAATTGCACTAATCTGGCGTATCCATTGTAATCAGTATTGTTTTTATCCGAAACCTGAACTAAGGAGTTGTAATCCCAAGCGATTCTGATACCTTCTACAGGAGGTTTGGCGGCAATATTTTCTACAACTGGTTTTTCATCAATCACATCCGGTGAATCGCTACAAGAAAGTAACGGGATGAAAATAAGTCCTAGAAAGGCATAGTTTATTTTTTTCATTTTTTACTTTTTGAGATTCGATTCTGTTTTGGTAATACCAAATTTTTGTACCAAACTATCATACTCTTTTGTGGAAATGGTAATCATGCAACCGTGTCTTGCTTTTTCAGGTAAACTGTATTTGTCCCAGTCGCTATAAAAAGTATATCCCGATGCTTGAAACCAAGGCCCGTTTAAATTATCTGCAATGGATAATCCATAAGAAACTCCAGGATATTGCTCGTAATACATATACCAAATTTTATCATCTGGAGATGGAATCAACATAGGTGCTTCCCTGAAATTCGGACTGATTGATTCCTGCGGTAAGGAATAAGGCCCTAACAACGATTTTGATTTAGCAATTCGGATGGTTTTTCCCGTTGTCCAATATAAAGTAGGGTAGGTTTCGTCTTTTAAAATCGCATAATAAGAATCTCCCACTTTTCTGATGAATACATCAATTGTTCCCATGTCCCAATCAAACAATCGATTTGGAGCACCTTCAAATGTTTTTAAATCTTTGGACAATACATAAAGTGTTCTTTGGCTTGCCCAATAGGCTTCTGGATCTTCTTTAGAACCTGGTTTGTGAGGCGTATGCCATGTTAACATAAACTTTGCGGAGTCTTTATCATAATACAATTTTGGAGCGCCTATTCTTTGCAAAGCATTGGAATAATCGGGAGTGCTTTTTAGGTTTGGCGTATAAACAGCATGCTTTTTCCAAGTTATTAAATCATCAGAAACCCATATATTAATTTCTGGTGAATCATCACTGGTGTTGCCTGCTATATAGTATTTGCCGTCTGGACCTTTGCAAATATCCGGGTGTCCTTGATATTCAGGGAAAACTCTTTTGCCATTGTTTAAATTAGTCCAATGCAAGCCATCAAGACTTACAGAATAATACAGTCTTCCGTAATCATTGTGGGTCATGTGCGCAAATAAATAGGCTTCATTCTTAGGTTTTGAACCGTTTTGCACTTGTCCCGGCGGATTGGGTTGCTGCGCAAATAATGCCGTTTCTAACAATAAAACCGCAAGTATTAAAACCGTATTTAGGATTCTGTTTTTCATTCTTTTTGGTGTTATAACCCTATTTTATTGAGTAAAATAGGGTTAGTTTTAACTTTTTTTATTTGGCATTAGCCTCAGAAGTCATTTTTTTAATTAAATCGGTTTCTGCTTTTTTATAAGGCGTACCGTCAGTATGAAATACTTCGTGAAACCATAATTCCGGTTCCGCATCGTATTTTTTAGTCCAGCTGTCCCAAGAGTATTTCGTTTGGCTTTTGCCATCAACAAATCCCCA
>JAZKCP010000148.1:0-3587 GCA_040388035.1 Bacteroidota bacterium
TTTTTTGAAAAAGTAAAGGATATGTTTTCATAGTTAAAAAAATATTTTTATATTTGAATGTTACTTGGAAACAAGTAACTTCTTTTTCATAGCAATTTTTCCCATCCTTTTGTAAAAATCAGGGTGGGTTTTTTTGTAACAAATGGTTTCGTTTTATTACTTATTGCGTACTTTTACAATCCCTACGCCTTAACGGCAGAGCGGATGAAATAAATCAAAATAAAGCATGGGCAATATTCTTGAGGTAAACAAAGTAGTTAAGCAGTATGGTAATTATACCGCGCTTAACGAAGTTTCTTTAACCATTCCAAAAGGCAGTATTTATGGACTTTTAGGTCCAAATGGCGCCGGAAAAACTTCCCTAATCCGAATCATAAATCAAATTACTTTGCCCGATAGCGGTGAAATCCTCCTGGACGGTGAAAAACTAAAGCCGGAGCACGTTGCCGTAATTGGCTATATGCCGGAAGAACGCGGTTTGTACAAAACCATGAAAGTCGGCGAGCAATGTTTATATCTGGCGCAACTTAAAGGATTATCAAAACAAGAGGCAAAGCAGCAATTGGATTATTGGTTTGACCGTTTGGAAATCCAGGGTTGGTGGAACAAGAAAATTCAGGAGCTTTCCAAAGGAATGGCGCAAAAAATCCAATTTGTGGTTACCGTTTTACATAAACCAAAACTGCTTATCCTTGACGAACCTTTTTCCGGTTTTGATCCGGTAAATGCCAATCTGATTAAAGACGAGATTATCGAGTTAAATAAACAGGGAACTTCGGTTATCTTTTCTACGCATCGAATGGAAAGTGTTGAAGAAATGTGTGATTATATTGCCTTAATACACAAATCGAATAAACTGATTGAAGGAAAGCTTTCGGATGTAAAAAAACAATTCAGGACAAATAATTATGAAGTTGGTATCCTAAGTGATAATATAGAAGGCCTGATGTATGATTTGTCACAAAAATTCACCTTATCACAAACTGATTTTAAATCGTTGAACGATGAATTGAAACTGGAAATTAATCTTGGGAAAGCAACACCAAATGATTTATTGAACACTTTAGTCCAAAGAGGTCAAGTAACTCATTTTGTGGAAAAAACTCCAAGTATGAACGATATTTTTATCCAAACTGTAAGCGGAAAATAATGAGTAAATTAATGCTTATCATAAAAAGGGAATTTATTGCCAAAGTACGCAATAAATCATTTATCGTAATGACTTTTTTAAGTCCACTATTGTTTGTTGCCATTGGTGTTTTTGTGGGTTATTTAAGCACCATGAAATCTGATTTGAAAACCATCGCCATTCACGATGAAACCGGCAGATTTGTCAACGAGTTTAAAAATGATGAAGAATATAAATATGTTGATTTATCCCAAATCAATTTAAAAACGCTTAAGGACAGCATCGTAAGTGAAAGCTATGAAGGACTTTTAATTATTCCGAAAGCTGAAGACAATATCAAACTCCAAAAAGGAATACAATATATTTCAAATGATAGTCCAAGTGTATCTTTTACCGAAGATTTGGAGGATGTCATTGCCAAAAAAATCACTGCCGAAAACTTCCAGAAAGCCGGATTGGATACATTAGTGATAAGAAATGCCAAAGCAACCGTTGATATCAATTTGGAAAAGGCGTCAGGCGAACAATCCTTAAAAGGATTGAATGAAATCAAGATTATCATTGGCGGCGCTTTCGGTTATCTGATTATGATGTTTATTATTTTATACGGAAACATGGTCATGCGAAGCGTTATTGAAGAGAAGACTTCACGTATTATAGAAGTAATTATCTCATCTGTAAAGCCGTTCCAATTGATGATGGGTAAAATTATAGGTACTTCATTAGCCGGAATTTTACAGTTCCTGATTTGGGCGTTATTAGGTTTAACTGCAATGTTTATCCTGTCAGGAATGCTCGGAATACATATGGGAGCCTCAGGAACGGCAGGAGCTCAGGCAGTGGAATCCGCTCAGCAGTCAGGTAGCGATATGCAAATGTATATCAGGGAATTATGGAATCTGCCAATCGCAACTATCCTGATTTCTTTTATCGTTTATTTTATAGGTGGTTACTTTTTATACAGTTCGTTTTATGCATCCATTGGCGCCGCAGTTGATAACGAAACTGATTCGCAGCAATTTTTGTTGCCAATCATTATGCCCTTGATTTTAGGTGTTTATATTGGTTTCTTTACCGTTATAAATGATCCTCATGGCACGGTGGCCACAGTATTTTCGATGATACCATTAACTTCGCCAATTGTTATGATGATGCGTATCCCGTTTGGTGTTCCGGCATGGCAGATTATAGTTTCAATGCTGATATTGTTTGGGACTTTCCTTTGCGTTGTTTGGTTTGCGGCTAAAATTTACCGCGTCGGGATTTTAATGTATGGCAAAAAACCAACATGGAGAGAGCTCATAAAATGGCTTAGATATTAATAAAGTGTAGAGGTTTTGTAATCTTTATAAAATCTTTATGCTAACTGGATCTTCCCTTATATTCTACTTATAGCGAATACCGTAACTTTGTCAAAAATTAATACCAATGGACAAGTTATCATTAAAGAGTCCTAAGAATCAATATCTTATTAGCTTCCTGTCAGTTGCTGCCGTTTCATTTTCCTGTCTTATTGTTAGGGATGTCCTCGATTATAGGATAGTTGGCTATCTTTTATTGGTAGTCGTATCGTTGCTGGCAATTTTCCTTGAAATAAAACCGGTTTTGCTAGGGGCAGTCTTAAGTGCGCTGGCTTTAAACTTTATGTTTATCAAGCCTTATTTTACACTTCATATTGATAGCGCCGAAGATATCTTATTATTAATAATGTATTTTATTATTGCGTTAATAAACGCAGTGCTTACCAATAATTTCAGAAGGATGCAACGCGCCATACAGGTAAAGCAAACAAGAGCCAGTACTTTAAAGTTGTACAATACTTTACTTGATTCACTATCCCACGAACTTCGCACTCCTATAGCAGCGATTTTGGGTTCGATAGATACTTTACAGCAGAAGAATGTTACACTTAATTCTGAAACCCAGCAAAAACTCCACAGCGAAATTGAGAAGGCATCAATGAAACTGAATTATCAGGTGGAAAACCTTTTGAATATGTCAAGATTGGAATCGGGATATATCCATCCTAAATTGGATTGGTGTGATGTAAAAGAGATTATTTATAATGTGTGTGACCGTTTAAAGGAAGAAACAAAAGACCATAAAATCAGTTACGCCATTGATGATAATCTGCCGCTTTTCAAACTTGATTATGGCCTGATGGAACAAATCATTTATAATCTGGTTTATAATTGCTCACAACATACACCAAAAGGTGCTAATATCACCATCAATGCACGCTATGAAGTGGATGCGGATTATGATTCCCATATCAATCTAATCCAAAAATGTGTCATTACAATTACCGATGACGGTTATGGTTTTCCACCTGAAGAAATTGATAAAGCTTTTGATAAATTCTATCGTTTCAAGGAATCCAAAACTGGTGGAACCGGATTGGGGCTTTCGATTGTGAAAGGCTTTGTAGAAGCGCAAAACGGGAAAATCAGCCTTCAGA
>JAZKCP010000148.1:3597-18763 GCA_040388035.1 Bacteroidota bacterium
GCTATTTTTGAATTGAGTTTTGCTGTTGATTGCCTACCTATTAATTCTCTAGAAAATGAGTAACAATTTTTCCATATTGGTTATTGATGACGAGGCTCAAATCAGGAAACTGCTGGAGATTACGCTTGACGCAAATAGTTTTAAAGTATCGTTTGCAACCAACGGAAAAGAAGGAATTACATTGGCAGCCAGTCATCAGCCGGATTTGATTCTTTTGGATTTGGGTTTGCCCGATGAAGACGGACAAATCATCCTGAAAAAATTACGTGAATGGTATCAAAATCCGATCATTATATTATCAGTAAAAAGTACAGAAGAAGAAATTGTAAAAGCTCTGGATAGTGGTGCCAATGACTATCTTACTAAACCATTCAGGATACAGGAATTGCTAGCCAGAATCAGAACAGCTTTGCGAAACAATACAAGTGTAAATAATGAACTAACGGTTTCATTTGGAAAATGTGTTGTTGACCTGGCTTCCAGAATTGTAAAAGTTGATAATGAAATCATCAGGCTTACTGCAACGGAATACAATCTGCTTGCATTATTAGTTAAAAATGATGGGCGTGTATTAACCCATCAATATATTTTAAAGGAAATCTGGGGTCGAAGCTATTCAGACCAAACACAATATTTGCGTGTTTTTGTAGCGCAGCTCCGCAAAAAAATTGAAGTAGATGCTAATCGACCTAAATTCATCGTTACCGAATCGGGTGTAGGCTATCGATTCAACTCCGGCTAAGTAAACATCAAAATTATCTGAAATACATTTTGTGAAAACCACTATTGGTCTTCGCCATGGCGTTCGCATGCCAAAAAATAATTAAACTTTAAACAAAAATGAATACAACAGTAAAACAAAAAATAACAGCAGCATCATTGTTGGTCGCACTCGGAATCATTTATGGAGACATTGGAACTAGTCCGCTTTATGTAATGAAAGCTATTATTGGCGGAAGAGAAATAACAGAACTTTTAGTCTATGGCGGAATATCTTGTGTTTTTTGGACACTCACTTTTCAAACTACTTTCAAATATGTATTACTGACGCTTTCGGCCGATAATCATGGCGAGGGCGGCGTGTTTTCATTATATGCTTTGGTAAAAAGATTCGGAAAAGGAAAATTAGTGATTCCCACAATTCTAGGAGCAACGACTTTGTTAGCAGATGGAATTATCACGCCGCCAATTTCGGTAGCTTCGGCTGTAGAAGGTTTGGAAACCATTGTGCCTAACTTACCAACGATTCCTATTGTAATAGCAATACTTTCGGGTTTGTTTGTTTTTCAACGTTTTGGGACTCATAAGGTTGGCTCAATCTTCGGACCGGCAATGGTTGTTTGGTTTACAATGTTGACAATTTTAGGCTTATCCCAAATCATTCACCATCCGGATATTTTGAAAGCCTTGAATCCGATATATGCTTATCGCTTATTGGTAGAATATCCGCATGGATTTGGGTTGTTAGGTGCTGTATTCCTTTGTACAACAGGAGCTGAAGCCTTATATTCTGATTTGGGACATTGCGGTAGAAAAAACATTCGCATTACTTGGGTATTTGTAAAATCGGCATTGTTGATAAACTATTTAGGTCAAGGTGCTTGGCTGATGCACCAGGAAAATGAATTTTTAAACGGGCAAAATCCGTTTTATGCCATTATGCCGGAATGGTTTCTGATTTTTGGGATTGCGATTGCTACAATGGCTGCTATCATTGCATCGCAAGCCTTGATTAGCGGTTCATTTACACTAATAAATGAAGCAATTTCGTTAAACTTTTGGCCACGCGTAGCATTGAAGCATCCCACTAATCTAAAAGGACAAATCTATATACCGTCTGTAAATACGATACTTTGGATTGGTTGTGTCCTGATGATCCTATATTTCAAAAATTCGGCGCACATGGAAGCGGCTTATGGTTTTTCCATTACAATCGCCATGTTGATGACCACTATTTTATTGTCTTATTATCTGTTCTTTATCAAGAAAGTGAAAATTGGCTGGATTGCATTGATGTTATTGGTTTTTTCCTTGATTGAAGTTTCCTTTTTCGTCGCCAATATTGTCAAAATAAAGGAACGATGGATGTTTCTGTTCTTTGAACTGTTAATTTTTATGGTGATGTATGTTTGGTATTATTCCCGAAAAATCAACAATCGTTTTCTCAAGTTTGTCAACTTGGTTGAGCAAACGCCAATGTTGCAGGAATTGAGCACTGATGATGGTATTCCAAAATATGCCACGCATTTGATCTATCTGTCTAAAGCCAATAAAACCTATGAAATAGAGGAGAAAGTCATCAAATCGATTTTTGCCAAAAAACCTAAACGTGCCGATGTGTATTGGTTTCTTCATATCAACAGGACAAACGAGCCATTTACATTGAACTATCAAATAATTGAGTTATTGGATGACAAGGTAATCAAGGTGGTTTTAAACGTTGGATTCCGGGTGCAGCCCAAAGTGGAGCTCTACTTCAAAAAAATTGTCCAGGAACTGGTGGAACGCAAGGAACTCAATCTTCACATTCGTCCTGACGGCTCCACAAAATACAATGATGAACCCGATTATAAGTTTGTCATTATTGAGAAATTCATTTCGGTCGAAAATGATTTTGACTTCAAGGATGGCTGGTTGCTGACATCGTATTTCTGGCTGAAAAAATTATCGCTTTCCGACGAAAAGGCTTTTGGTTTGGATAAAAGTGATGTTGCTATCGAAGAATATCCAATGGTCTATAATTCAGCTGGAAAAATCTGCCTTGAGCGTAAATTTAAATAATTAATACAATGAAAAATATACTTTCAATTTTTGCACTTTGCACTTGCCTTGATGGCTTTGCCCAAAATGATACTATTACATCCAAAATTCCTTTTGAAGGAATGGATATGTCGTGGCAAAATGGTTCCGACAGAAGAACAAAGCCTCCGGTTTTAGCCAACAAATATTTCACCGGAAGCATTATGATTGATGCCAATTATACGCATTCATTCAATAATCCAATTGATAATACAGTTGTTGGTTCAACAGCTTTGGCACGCAATAACGAAATGCAGATTTCAAGTGCCAATATAGGCGGCGAATTCAATTATGAAGGAGCTCGTGGAAAAATTATGCTACAGTTTGGCACACGTTCGACAGTAATTCCGCGTAATGATTACAGCGTTTATCGAGGTCAATATCAACTGGATAATGTATATCGCTATTTATCTGAAGCTTATGCGGGTTATCATTTTGATAAATGGTACGGAATCAATGTGGACGCCGGAATGTTTATGTCGTATATCGGTTTGAATTCCTATTATCAGGTCGAAAACTGGGAATATCAGGCATCGTTTACTTCGGATAATACGCCGTGGTATTTTAATGGTCTTCGGGTGCAGATTTTTCCAACACAGAAACTAAAGATCGAAGCCTGGCTAATCAATGGTTGGCAAAGCTATGGTAAGTTCAACAGTATGCCAGGAATAGGAGGAAACCTGACATGGTGTCCAAATGAAGCAGTGAAATTATTAACCAATGATTATTACGGAACTGATGCAGCCGGTTTAAAAAACAGAATTCGTTTCCATTCGGATAATAGCCTGTTAGTACGCTATTATAATCAGCCTAAATCTAAAGGAATTAGCAAAGCTGCTTTTTCATCGACCTTCGATATTGGTTTTGAAAGTGGTGATGGAGTTGCTGGGTTTAATGGAAATTCTGAAACGCCTTCACAGTATTTCCTTAGCGGAATGGTTTATAATCGTGTTTGGTTTAATAAAGACAGAATGGCCTGGACGATTGGCGGTGGAGTGATGAAAAATCCCGGTAGATACTTGGTATTGTATCCAACTGGAGATGCCAGCCCGTTGCCAAATCCGAATAACCCAACACAAACTATTGGAACACATCCTTTTTCTGCCAATCCAGGAGATAAATTTGAAGGATGGGATTGCTCCACGAATTTTGATTTTATGCCCAATCAAAGCATTACTTTTAGAGTGGAATTTGTTCACCGGGAATCGAGTGTTCCTTATTTTGCAGGAAGTGGTGGTGTAACTTCGCCAACAGGTTATACCACAACACCATTGCCATCTGACTGGAAACCTGATTTGGTAAAAATGGAAAACAGGATAATTTTTGCGGTTTTGTTTAGGATATAAATTTAAAACGGATATCCAATCGCCAAATTAAAAAGCAGGTTTTCCCTTCGCCATGGACCGCTAAAGATATCGACTTCGTCTATTACCCAACGTTGCCCATCAGGTAAATAAGGTTTTCTGATAGGGAAGGCCAAATCGGTTCTCAACACTAAAAAGCTGAAGTCAAAACGCAAACCGACACCAACATCAACAGCAATTTCCTTCATAAAGTCTTTAGTAAATTTAGAGCCTTGCTTATTTGGATCATCATTCAAAAGCCAAATGTTTCCGGCATCAAGAAACACCGCACCGTTTATGAATTTGTAAATGTTGTTTCTGAATTCGGTGTTGAATTCTAGTTTCACATCTCCCGATTGATCGGGGATAAATTTGCTGTCTTCGGTTTCCGCATTATAAGTTCCCGGGCCTAATGATCTTGACCGAAATCCACGTAAGCTATTGGTACCGCCAATAAAAAATTGTTTGACAAACGGAATCTTATCTGAATTTCCGTAAGCGAAAGCAGCGCCGGCGATGATTCGGCTTTTAATCATCGAGCTTTTGCTGAATTTGTAGGTATGCTTGAATTCATTTTGAACCTTGACAAACTGGCTGAACGGTATATCGAAAACTTTAATTGTATCACCTTTTTTGATGTCGGCACCCGCAATTAACCCATATATATTTCCCGATAAGTCAAGACCGCCTTTATAATAAAAAGTGTTTTTTCTTCGTTGCCTCATTTCGGTGTTATAGGTATAATAATAGGTTGGTCCGAAAATTAATTGCCTTTCAATTACATTCTTCAAAGATGGATTTAAAGCCACTTGTTCTCTATATAAATCGGTTACATTTTCCGGACTTGCATAAGTGATTTCAGTAACATTTAAAAGATGTTCCTTGCGTATATTTTCTTTCCAGGTATAACCAAAAGAACCTTTGAAGGTTTGCAACGAATAGAGTTTCATCCTGTTTTGAAATTCATAACCTATTGTAGCGTTTGTCCTCGGTACAAATCCGCTGGAGGACTTTAGCTTGAACGGTGCGATAAACCGCGGCCATGTCAGGCTTGCTTCACCACCAAAACGATACACATTGAAACCATTATTTTTTCCACCCAATTGGACTTCAATTCCGCCAAAAGCTGAAATGGCAAGCAACTCTGCTCCATGAAAAGTATTACGGTTACTCCAGTTTATCTTTAATTCGCTACCAGTGTAATTCGCAGAATTGGTTTTTGCCAATACTTCCACACGGATAGATTTTTTTGGAAGCGGCGTTAAATAGTAATAGGCATCCAGATAATTTCCCGTAGTGTCAGAAGGTTTGAACTGATTTTTTACAAACTTGAATGTTCCCAAAGTCACCAATCGGTTTAATGATAAGCTATGGTCAGCCCGATTGTATAAATCATCTTTTTTGAAGTATAAAGTCCGGTCCCAAACCCTTGGCCTGAACAAACCGTTGTTTCCAATAATCGTAAAATCTTTATATTTTTCCGATACTTTAAGTGAATCCTGGTTTAGGGCATAGTTTGGGTAAATAAAAATTTTATTGATTCTATATACTTCTTTAGCTTCTTTTGGGGCCTCATCTTTTACCTTTACAAATAAATCAACTTCATATTTTCCCACAGTGCTGTCAACCTGGACTTTTAGATAATCTTCATGGAAATAGTAAAACCCTCGTTGTTTTAATCGCGTGTCAATTCGCTCTCGTTCTGATTTTATCACTTCAAGGCTATAAGGTTTTCCAACTTTCAGCAAACTTCTTCTTTGGGTTCTTCGTACGGCTTTGGAGATATCCGAAGAATCAGTTGGAAACTGAATCGACTTAATTTTGTATTGTCGGCCCGGAGTTACTTTATATTCGGCTGTTGCCCGTTTGCCACGTCTTGTGGAATCGGCACTTGTACGTGTGTTAAAATAGCCATTGTTTTCGGAGAAGTTTTGCAACAGGCTTCTATTGTATTCCAAATCGACTTCGCTGAATAAAACAGGTGCTTCACCAAGAGTATATTTCAGCCAGTGTCGGAAACCTTTGTCTTTTTTTACATCGCCAGCCAGATTGTATAAGAATAATTTTGGGCGCATACCCAAAAACTTTTTGTTCGGAATCGGACGAGGTACTTCTTTTAGTCTCTTCTGTAGTTCCTTGCGTTGTTTTTTTGACGTCGTGCTGTCTTTTACCACCTTTACTGTTGCACCCGTGTAAAGGAGTTCGCCCTCGGGCAGGTTTTTTGTACCGCTGCAGGCTACCACAAATAAAACAAGGATTGCGATATAAAATGCATTTCTAATCATCTGATTTCTCTTTTTCAAGTTCTTTTTCCGCTTCTTTTTCCGCTTTCTCTATAGCTTTTTTTATTTTTTTTATTTTTTTTGCCTCTTTAATCGAATGAAATAATTCCCTGAATTCATTGTAATCAAAAGTGATGATGAACCCTAGTCCGGTTTCAATAACCTGTCCCTGCAATGCTACCTGATATACGTTTTTGCGATAAGCGCGAAGTTTGTATCGCCCGTCTTTTGAAAGTTGGTATTCGGCAGCAAGATCTCCGGCAATAGTATTCGTTTCCTTGTTAGGCTGTTCCGGACCTTCAATTCCGAATGTGCTTCCAACGGTAACTTTCAATCTGTCATTTAATAGCTTTTTGGAAAGCCCGACATTCAAATCGGTTTTGTTTTCTTTTTGACCTGTCGTATAATCTTCTGAAGAAGCTAAATCAAAATCGACTTCAAATCCTGTTATAAAGTCGCTGGCAAAGTTATTCAGCTGTTGCGACAATATTTTACTAACACTCTCTCTTGCCAAGGAAGAAGCTGTCGTACCACCGGCTTCGCTTTGGAAAGGGTTTTCTCCAATGAATCTGTTTAACAGCAGCAATGCAAACACCTGTTTGTTCATATCATCCGGATCTTGTCGCAATTGCGCTAATTTAGCCTGTGTTCTTGTGATAATTTCATTTGAAACTGAGTTGTTTCCTTCGGGCAAAACTACGTCGAAGGTAATATTTGGTTTCATCAGCGCACCAGTCATTTTAAGTTCGGTTTCGAACGGAATTTTTTGTTTGTAGGTATTTCTTTCTTCAGGCGTAAACGTTGACAATTGATTGTCAAGCAAATCGATTGGCGCCGCATTCGTTTTGTAAACGGCTGTTATTTTAATATCGGCTGTAGTAGGATCACCCGTCCAAAGGATATAGCTCCCTTTTTTGATATCAAATTTTCTTTTAACTAGGTTAAAACTCATTTCATAACTTCCTTCTTCAAGTTCGTAGCGGCCTGTTAGTGTAGTTTTACCTGAAGGATCGATAGAACCGGTAAGTTGGGCTTCACCTTTTAACCTTAAGAAATCACCATTTCCTTTATCAATAACCAATGAGATTTCGGCGTCTTTGTCCACTTCAATATTAACAAAGGCATTAACACCTTTGACATTGGTTTCCCTTAGATCTTCCTCTGCAAGCTTTGTGAATAACCGTGGTTGGTCCTGATCAATGAATTCTACGATTCCTTCCCGGTCAGCCTCATAAGGGTCATCCTGTGGCAGCACCACAGTGAATTTTGTGTTTTTATCAATTTTTATATCGCCTTCAACATAGGGATTGTTATATGTGCCTTTAACTGTCAGATGATTATCCAAAACCAATTGGCCATAAAAAGTATCGTTGTCTTTTGCAGAAGAATTCACGGCCTTGAAATTATCAGCGTCAACAGTTAAATCAAATCCCAGGTTGGCATAATCCTGATTGTTAATTTTTCCATTGATAATCAAATCGTTGTTTTTTTCATCATAGATGGTAAAATTGTCGAGAATGATTTCGTTGTTTTCAGTAAAAACCATTTTGTCGTTCATCGATTTGAATTTGGCATTCAATTTTATAGCCTTAAATCCGATTTCGTGAAACTGCAAGGCGCCAATCAATTTTGGATTGGTTGTGTTACCGCTAACTTTAAAATTTCCCGTGAAATAACCGGTTCCATCGGTAATATTTTCCATAGAAAAACCCTGAACGCTTTTGATGTTTAGTTTTTGGATATCCAGATTCATATTCAGCGCATCATCGCTTGCTCTGTAAGTTCCGTCGAGATTTACCTGATTGCCTTCTTCGGTTAGTTCAATTTTGGCTGTATAAGTATTGGCTGTGTAATTATCAACCTTTATACTAATTGTTCCAACAGCTTCTTTTTTGAAAGTGAAATTGTCTATCGTCGCATCAGCAGTGAAAAGCACTTTCGACATCAGGTCTTTAAATTCGGCTTTTCCATTGATGTTTCCGTCCATTTCAATATTTTCCATCCGAACGATATTGGTAAAGGTCTGTATTTTGAAATCCCTAAATTCAACAGCCAACGGCGGATTATAACCATTGGACAATGATTGAAGGCTAATGCTGCTTTTGTCATTACGCAATTCGAAATTTTCGAAATAGATTGATTTGTTGGCAAAACGAATCCTGTTGTCTTCAGAAATCGTCCAGGCATCATAATTCAACATTAACTTACCGGAGTCAAGTGAAATCTCATCGCCACCGTTTTTAGATTTTAAATTCCCGGCAATCACATAACGGTCTTTATTTTTAAAGTCTTTCACAAGCAAAGTATAATCAACAACATTATTTGCTGCTTGCCCAACAATGCTTGTACGGTGAAGTTGGAATTCTTCATTTCGTATTTCGTCAACGCTAACGCTATAAAGCAAGGCTTTGTCTTTTGTGTCAATTTTCAAATTTGCATTGGTAAGGACATTTGTACCATACACTAATTTTGGAACGGAACCATTTACAATTATGGTATCATTCACCGAATTATATCTTCCGCTGATTGAAATTGGCTCAATGTTTTTCAGATTAGGAACTATTTTTAGTAAAATAGGAGTAGACTTCACATTGACTTTGAATGCTAACTGTTGTTCACCATAAGGAATATTTTTTGAATTTGTTTTCAAATTATAATAATTTGAAACGCTTTGTCTAACAGAATTTGCCAAAGTTGACAATCTGTATTTTCCAATAAATTCAGCATCCAGAAATTTTGAATTCAATACAATTGAATTTTTTTCAGCAGTGGAAACTGCCACAACATTGATGGAATCTGTAGCAAATTGCTCCTTATCATTAGCAATAATCAAGTGATGTACGCTCGCCGTGCCATTCAGGTAATCCAAATTCGCCGACTGAATATCGGCATCCAAAACACCTTTTAGTTTTAAGGGTCCGGCATGCAGGTTGAGTTTGTCCAAATCGGCAATATCAACATTCAGGTGTATCTTTCCTTTTGGATATTTATCCCTAAAGCTTCCGCTGGAAACCAAATCAAATTTCAGGTTAGGATCTTTTGTAAAAGCAGTTACATCAAAAAAACCATTATTTATTTTTCCGTCAGCAACCACATTCTGATAGGTGTAGCGATTGTAAGTTGCCTTTATTACCGTAGCGCTCGCGGTAGCATTTGCAGTTTTCGGATTAAAGCCAGTACCTTTTATTTTTGTTTTCAACGTCATTTTTCCTATGGAATCGTTTTTCAGGAATCTGCCTAAGTCAAAATTATCAAGGAAGGCATCTAGATTATAATTTTCCCTATTCTTATATCTTCGGTCTAAATTGCCTGTTATTTTGGCATTTCCGGAACTGGTTATCAAAGTCATATTGGTAGCGAAGTTTTTGATAGTTCCTTTGAACGTACCTTTTGCAGCAAGTTGCGAAGGCAGTTGGATATTGTTCGGAATCGTATTGTCTGGTAAAAAACTTTTAAAATCCCTGGCGCTTGATTGAAAATTTTTGACATTCAAATCATAATAAGTTTTCTCTGCGTCGGGCAAACCAATAATCCTTCCATTGATATTGGCTACGGTATTTCCAATGCCTCTGAACTGGAAATTTGGAATAGTAAGATTGTTCAGTTTTCCCTTTAAGGTCGTATTGACAAATACAATCGCGTTTGGATTGGATTGAAAAGGATTTGTTTTATAAAGTTGCGGCGCAACGAGTAGAAGGTCTTTAAATGCAATCGTACTTTGATTGAGATGCGCGTCAATGATAAGTTCGCCCGGATTATCAGCCAGTGATTCAATAGATGGATAACCGATAATGATTTCATCCCGTAATTCAGTTTGCGGCATTTTTAAATATAAATTCTTAAGGTAGGTTGATTTCTGACCATAATAGAAGTCAGCTTTCATGGATTCCACTTTAAAACCTTTTTTCTCTTCCGCTTTCAGGGCATTTATTTTTGCCGAAATTGACTCCGAATTATAAGCAAAGTTATCCGCGTCAATACTTAAATTTATTACGTTTAAATGTTTGTAATCCATTCCTCTTTCTGTTGGTGCAGTGTTGTCATTGTCATAACTAAAGTTTACCCTTTGAAAGGCAACTTCGTTCAATTTTACTTTCCAGTCGTTTGATTTGGAGGAAGATTTACTATCTTTTTCGATTTTACCCAACTTCAGAGCATAGGTTGCATCCGAAAGTTCTATTTTATCTAAGTCGATCACGTTATTATTAAAATCAAAAGTTTTGACTTTCGCCAAAAGTTTCTTCAATTCTATCGTAGTAATGAGTTTAGAATTTTCATCTTCATAAGAAGCTTTAATGTTGGCTAAATCCAAGGTTCCTAATTTCAGTTTTAAGGCGGGACTTTTTGAGTTTTCGGATTTAGTATTGCCGGAACTTTCTATTAAGTCCTGTTTGTATGAAAACTTTAAGCCATCCAAAGTAAACTGTGGAACTTCAAAATCCATCTTTTGTAAATCGAATGTTTTAATGTTGGTTTTCAGATGGTTTAGACTTAGCCGTAAATCATTATTGTTGTAAATATCGTGAAAGCGTACCCTGACATTCTTCATTTCAATTTTATCAAGTAAAAACTCCATTGGAGCAGAATCGTCATTTTGTTTTTCTGGAGATTTAAAAGCCTCGATTATATAATCAAAACTGAATTTGTTTTCTTTATTCCTGTTGATATGGGCAACAATATTTTCCAACTCAATTGAATTGATTTCAACTTTGTTGCCAAACAATATCCCATACAGATTAATGTTGACTGCAATTTTTTTCCCTGCTAAAAGCGTATCCTTTTCCTGATCCTGAAAATAAACTCCTTCGAGAATCACGTCTTTAGGAAGTCCGACCTGAATCTTATCAACTACAACTTTTGTTTTGAGTTTGTCCTGAAGATACGCTACCACTCTGTCTTTGGAATATCGCTGGACGGCGGGAATTTGAAGAGCAATAATAAGCAACAGGAATATTCCTATGATAGAAAGCATTATCCATAGGACAATCCTTGAGCCTTTTATGAAGTACTTTTTCAAATCAAAAAATAAATTTAATTCAAAACAGAAAGGCCGAGTTAGTTGGGCTTTACGTTTGTCTACTCAAAGATGAAGATTTTATTATGTAAAACCCTTATATAATTAACTTAAAAAGTTATAAGATTTTTAACAGTCTGCCATATTTACGGCAACAGCCAAGCCACCTTCGGAAGTTTCCTTGTATTTGGAATTCATATCTTTAGCAGTCTTCCACATGGTTTCGATAACTTTGTCTAATGGAACTTTTGCATTTTTGGCATCGGTTTCCATAGCGAGCTCCGCAGCGTTTATGGCTTTTATGGCACCCATTGTATTGCGTTCGATACACGGAATCTGAACCAAACCGCCAATTGGATCACACGTCATTCCGAGATGATGTTCCATAGCGATTTCTGCCGCCATCAAAACCTGGTCTGGAGTTCCGCCCATGACTTCGCATAAAGCTGCGGCAGCCATTGATGATGAAACGCCAATTTCTGCCTGACAGCCACCCATAGCAGCGGAAATAGTAGACCCTTTTTTGAAAATGCTTCCTATTTCACCTGCGACCATTAGGAATTGTTTGATTTCTTTTTCACCGGCCTGATGGTTCTCTATGACTAAATAATACATTAAAACCGACGGAATAACACCAGCACTTCCGTTTGTTGGAGCTGTTACGACTCTCCCCAACGCGGCATTGACTTCATTTACCGCTAAGGCAAAACACGAAACCCATTTAAGTATCTGGCGAAACTTAACTTCGGTTTTTCTGATGCTTTCCATCCATTCATGCGGATTGCTATAATTGGCTAAGCCAATCAATCCCTGATGCATATCAAAAGCGCGTCTTCGGACATTTAAACCGCCTGGTAAAATCCCTTCGGAATGACAGCCAATGTACATGCACTCAAGCATTGTATTCCAAATGCGCATTAATTCGTTATGGATTTCAGCTTCTGTGCGCATTGATTTTTCATTCTCGTATACAATTTCAGAAATCAATTTATTTTCTTTAATCGTGTATTGGAGTAATTCCTCGGCATTCTGGATTGGAAATGGGAAAGCGCATTTTATTTCTGATTTCTTCTTGGCATTTACCCGTTCTTCTTTGACTACAAATCCGCCACCGATGGAGTAGAAGGTAGAAACATATTCACTTTCATCAGCTAAATAAGCGGTAAACGTTAAACCGTTGGCATGAAAAGGAAGAAAGTTTTTATTGAAAACAATATCCTGTAGAAAATAGAATGGAATAACGGTTTTGTTGCCAAGATTGATTTCGTTTTTATCCTCAATGTTTTTTATAATTCCCGCAATGTCCTGCACCGGAATGTATTCGGGATCTTGTCCGGACAAACCTAACATTATTGCTAAATCGGTCGCATGTCCTTTTCCCGTTAATGAAAGCGAACCATATAAGTCGACTTTGACGCGGGTTATTTTATCGAATAAGTTTTCTGTTTGTAGTTCAGATAAAAAGCGTTCGGCCGCACGCCAAGGACCAAGTGTGTGCGAACTTGAAGGTCCGACGCCAATTTTGAGCATATCAAAGACGGAAATGCATTCTTCCATTGTGCTATATAGATTTAGTTAAGCAAATATAGCCATTTACAGATTATTAATTTATCGGAAATAAAAATCTTATATGATTAGGCAAATCCAAAAATAAATCTACAAAAAACCTTACTAAATCAGTAAAAACCAAAGAAATTGTGATGCAAAAGATTGATTTCACATTTTCTTATTACGCTTTTAATACTTTTGGAAAAACTACCACAATGTTTATTATTAAAAGAATACGATGCGTTATACTTTTAACGCTGCTGCATTTTTCGATAGGCTATAGCCAGCAGACGTCAAAAGAAAAAGATTACACCCTTGTTTATGGAAATTCAACCATCACAATTCAGTTTGATGAACACAAAAACAGGCCAATCCTGTTGAGTGCTGTAGATGTTGCAACCCTAAGAAATGTTGAGATGTCTATTGATGCGAGAGCTTCCAATACCTATATTTTAAATAATTTATACCCTTCCGAAATAATAGCAATTGAGTATTCTTTTGATAATGATGCAAGTATTCATAAAGGTTATATTGCTAATGCTTCACTTTCTAGCGGTACGATAAGCGTTTATTTTAATCATCAGGTTGATACCAGTTTTGCGCAAATCCAGAGTGCTGTTGACTTGGGTAATACGCTTGATGATATGCTGATTAGTTACATCAACGCCTGTACGACAACTATGGACATTACAATTTACAATTCGTATTCGCCAAGTGCAACCAGTGGAATTGCAGGTGCTATAAATGCAGCTTATGCAAGAGGTGTGCAAATACGGGTTATCTATGATGGCAGCACCAGTAGCGTTATGATACCATTGCTAAATGCTGCAATACCAAGATTAGCAAGCCCTAATGATAGTTTTTATGGTATTATGCACAATAAGTTTGTGATATTTGATGCTAATGTTGCCGATGCTAATAAGCCGATTGTGTGGACAGGTTCAACCAATTGGACGGCAGGTCAGATAGATGGACCGGATAGGAATAATGCCATAGTAATCCAGGATCAGGCATTAGCGCTGGGATATAGAATGGAGTTTGAAGAAATGTGGGGTTCCAACACAATGACACCTGATATGGTACTGTCAAAATTTGGTCCTTACAAAACCAATAATACACCACACTCTTATAACATCGGTGGCAAGGTTGTGAATAGTTATTTTAGCCCGAGTGATGGCACTACTGCTGAAATTATTTCCACGATAAATTCAGCTAATTCAGATATTGATATTGCGATAATGGTAGTAACAAGAGGCGATATTGCAAATGCCTTGATTAATAAGTATAATGGTGGGCTAACAAGCACCAACATAGTTGTTGATAGCCAAAACCCTTCAGGCAATCAAATCACTACGATTCAATCTAATTTGGCTGCCAATCATGCCGTAGTATATACAGGAAGCGGCATAATGCACCATAAATTCATGGTCGTAGACAATTATGACAGCACGTCTGACCCATTGGTTTTAGTAGGTTCACACAATTGGAGCTCTTCGGCAGAAAATAGAAATGATGAAAATACTTTAATCGTTCATGATTTAAATATTGCCAATCAGTATTATCAGGCCTTTGCTTATTTGTATCAATTTGCCGGTGGCGTTTTGGGAGTTAATCAAAATGGATATGCTAATAATCTAGTTGTTTATCCTAACCCTTGTAACGGAATTTTAAATTTAGATGTCGCCGGAAATACCGCCTTAACGAATGTTGAAATCAGTGTTTATAATGTTTTAGGAAATAAAATCTACAGTAATAATTATTCAAATTTATTACATGAAACCATTGATTTAAGTAGCCAGGCTTCCGGAGTCTATTTGATTAATGTTCAAAGTGATGCAAAAGTATCGCACTTTAAAGTTATTAAGCAATAGCGAAAAATCACTGCGTTTTTGCCCAATCCTGCATATACATTTCCAATACGGTAAGTGGCATATTCCCGCACTGTAGCAACGCATCGTGAAAAGCGCGGAGACTGAATTTGCTTGCCAACTGTTTCTGGTATTTATCACGAAGCTCTTTGATTTTTAGCTCTCCTGTTTTATAAGCCAAGGCTTGTCCCGGCATTGCCATATAACGTTCAATCTCAGCAATGGCGGTTGATTCAGCTATAGCTTCGTTGTCCATCATATATTTGATGGCATCCTCACGATTCATCATTCCTGTGTGTAAACCGGTATCGA
>JAZKCP010000149.1:0-6151 GCA_040388035.1 Bacteroidota bacterium
TAACTGCATAAATTTTTGTACTTTTGCCTGTTTTTTATTGCCAATAAATAAAGTAGATTAAATTATGGAAGATAAGAGGATATTGTATGTATCATCTGAAGTGGTGCCGTATTTGGCTGAAAATGAGGTTTCTTTACTATCGTATGATGTTCCCAAAATGATAAATGATCAGGGCGGACAGATTAGAATTTTTATGCCAAGATATGGCAATATTAATGAAAGAAGACATCAATTACATGAGGTAATTCGTTTGTCGGGAATGAATTTAGTAGTTAATGACCTGGATATGCCTTTGATAATTAAAGTAGCCTCTATTCCAAAAGAAAGAATTCAGGTTTATTTTATAGATAATGACGAGTACTTCAAGAGAAAAGCCACATTCAGTGATGAAGATGGTGTGCTCTATCCTGATAATGATGAAAGAGCAATTTTCTTTGCCAAAGGTGTTGTAGAAACCGTTAAGAAATTAAATTGGGTCCCGGATATTATCCATGTTCATGGATGGTTGGCAAGTTTATTGCCAATTTATATGAAGCATTACTATAAAGATGAAGCGTTGTTTTCGGAGACAAAAATCGTGACTTCAGTCTATAGCCAGTCTTTTGATGGTACTTTGGACATTGAAATGATAAACAAAATAAAATTTGACGGCGTTCCTCAAGAGGCCATCCAGGAATTGGAAATCCCTAATTATGAAAACCTTATTAAAGCCGCTGTGAGGCATTCAGATGCTGTTATTGTAGCCTCTGAAAACGTGTCGGCAAGTTTAACAAAATTTATAGAATCTTCAGGAAAACCTTTTTTACCTTTCGCCCCGAAAGACAAAATGACCGAAGCATATACAACCTTTTACAAGGGAATGCTTTCTTAAAAAAACAGATAATTTTTATGTACAAAAAAACATTTTTACGCCCAATTTTAATTGTTGGATTAATAACTGTAATATTCGCATCCTGCGATAAAGATTTTAATGAAATAGGAACTGATATTGTAGGAGATGACCACTTCGGGTTTGATCTTGACTCGCTCTCTACCGTAAAAGCATATAACCAAAAACTAGGTCCGATAGCCTCAAATGATTTGCCAATAAACCCACTTGGTTTTTATACGAATCCTGCTTTTGGAACTACTCAGGCTAACTTTGTAACACAGGTTGAACTTTCTTCTACAAGTCCGGTATTTAACAATACAAATAGTGAACTTTTTGTAGAGCTTCCTGAAATTGACAGTGTAATCATGGATGTCCCATATTTTAAAACCTTGAAAACAGAGAATGCAGATGATACTAATACTTATGAATTAGATTCAATTTATGGACAAGCTGTTGCCAGTGCCAATTCAAAATTTAAATTGAGTGTTTACGAGTCTGGTTATTATTTGAGGGATTTAGATCCTACGCAATCTTTAACTGAAGAACAATTATTTTATACCGACCAAAATGGTCTCATTGACGGTAATAAGATTCCGGTTCGGTTAAATAACCATGCCGATGAAGATGAAAACGACCAATTCTATTTTGATCCAAGAGAGCATAAATTAACAACTTATGAATCTGACGGGATAACTCCGATATATACCAGGGTTGCACCTTCAATGAGATTGCATTTAAGAACTGATGTTTTTTATGATAAAATTTTAAACGCCCCAAGCGGTCAATTAGCTACCAACGACGTTTTTAAAAATTATTTTAGAGGCATTTATTTTAAAGTGGAGCATGGGAGCAATCCAGGTCAGGGAAATATGGCTATGCTGAATTTCAAGGCAGGAAAAATCACGATATATTATCAAGAAGATAAAATCACTGAGGATAACCCAGCTACCACCACGATAGACGAATACAAAGTGGAAAGACCAAAAAAAACATTTGCACTAAATTTTACAGGAAACACAGTTAGTTTGTTAGATAATTCCAATGAAAACACCAATTATCAGACTGCTGCCAATAGTTCACAGGAAGCTCCAAGACTATATTTAAAAGGAGGCGAAGGAGCAATGGCTGTTATCGATTTGTTTGGTTCAACCGATTTAAAAGGATACACTTTAAATCCTGCTTTTAATGAAAGCCTTACTATAAGTTCAACAAATCCTAAATATATCGTCAATAATACTCCGAACGGAATTTCAGATGAGATAGACAATATTAAAGTCAACGGCTGGTTAATCAATGAAGCTAATTTGACTTTTTATGTTGATAAACCCGCAATGTCACACTTGACGTCGACAGCGCCGGAAGATCAGCCTGCTGAACCAAACCGTATTTTTTTATATGATTTGACAAATAAAAAGGTACTGGTTGATTACACATTTGATTTCACAACTAACTCGAGGTTTCCTAAGTATGGAAAATATATCCATGACGGAATTGTACAAACTGAAAATGTAAGCGATGGAAGAGGAAAAAGAGCAAAAAAGTATAGAGTAAGAATAACAAACCATGTTAGGAATTTGGTTAAAAATGATTCTACGAATGTTCGTTTGGGATTATCGGTTACCGAAGACATAAACAATATTAGCTTTGCTAAACTGAGAACACCAAACAGTAATGTAAGTAGTGCGCCAAAGATGTCAGTGTTGAGCCCGTTAGGCACTATTTTATACGGAACTAATATTTCTGATGCTATTCCTCAGACACAGGAGTATAAGAAAAGATTAAAACTGGAAATTTATTATACAAAACCTAATTAATATCTAACGTTATGTGTGGAATTGTTGGTTATATCGGATTTAGAGAAGCATACCCGATTGTAATAAAAGGGTTAAAAAGATTAGAATACAGAGGTTATGATAGCGCCGGCGTCATGTTGTGTGATGGCAAAGACCTTAAAATTGTTAAAACCAAAGGCAAGGTTTCAGATCTTGAAGAAAAGTCAAAGAATATTGCTTCATCAAAAGCAACAATCGGAATAGGGCATACTCGTTGGGCAACCCATGGTGTTCCAAATGACATCAATTCACATCCACACGTTTCAAATTCAGGAAATATAGTAATCATTCACAACGGAATCATAGAAAATTATGAGCCGTTAAAAAAGGAATTACTAAAAAGAGGTTACACTTTTACTTCAGATACAGATACCGAAGTTTTAGTAAACTTAATTGAAGATGTTAAGAAGAAGGAGAAAATAAAACTCGGCAAAGCAGTTCAAATTGCCTTAAACCAAGTTGTAGGAGCTTACGCCATTTGCGTTTTTGACAAAGAAAACCCAGATGAGATAGTAGTTGCAAGATTGGGAAGCCCAATTGCAATTGGAGTTGGAGAAGACGAATTCTTTATTGCTTCAGATGCCTCTCCTTTTATTGAATATACTTCCAATGCCATTTATCTGGAAGATGAAGAAATGGCTATTGTAAGATTACACAAACCACTTAAGATTAGAAAAATTAAGGATGATTCATTAGTTGATCCTTACATTCAGGAACTTCAAATGAATTTGGAGCAAATTGAAAAAGGCGGCTATGATCATTTCATGCTGAAAGAAATCTATGAGCAGCCTAATGTTATTAAAGATACTTACAGAGGAAGGCTTTTGGCCAACCAAGGCATTATTCAAATGGCAGGTGTGGAAGATAATTTGGAAAAATTCCTTCATGCAGACAGAATCTTAATTGTTGCCTGCGGAACATCATGGCACGCCGGTTTAGTGGCAGAATATGTAATCGAAGAGTTTGCAAGAATTCCGGTCGAGGTTGAATATGCTTCCGAATTCAGATATAGAAATCCGATAATCAATAAAAACGATGTTGTTATTGCTATATCACAATCGGGAGAAACTGCCGATACTTTGGCCGCAATTAAGTTAGCCAAAGAAAAAGGCGCTTTTGTGTTTGGAGTTTGCAATGTGGTGGGATCATCGATTTCCAGAGAAACGAACGCAGGTGCTTACACGCATGCCGGACCTGAAATCGGAGTTGCATCAACCAAAGCCTTTACAACACAAATCACAGTATTGACGATGATAGCTTTACGTTTAGCTAAAGCCAAAGGAACGTTATCAAATTCTGATTTCCATCGTTATTTGCAGGAATTGGAAGTTATTCCGGAAAAAGTAGCTGAAGCATTGACTTCAACAAATGAGATGGCTAAGGAAATAGCAGCTAAATTTAAAGATGCAACCAACTGTTTATACCTCGGAAGAGGCTATAATTTTCCTGTTGCTTTGGAAGGCGCTTTGAAACTAAAAGAGATATCATACATTCACGCAGAAGGTTATCCTGCAGCCGAAATGAAACACGGACCAATTGCCTTAATTGATGAGCATATGCCGGTAATTGTTATCGCTCCTAAACAAGGACATTATGATAAAGTGGTTAGCAATATTCAGGAAATTAAATCAAGAAGCGGAAAAATCATTGCAGTTGTCACCAAAGGCGATACACAGGTGAAAGGTTTAGCGGATCATATTATTGAAATTCCTGAAACTTCGGATGCCTTATCACCACTAATTACTACCATTCCTTTACAATTATTATCATACCATATTGCTGTGATGAGAGGGTGCAATGTAGATCAACCAAGAAACTTGGCGAAATCGGTTACAGTAGAATAGTTATCAACATAAATAACTAAAAAAGCGAGACATTGTCTCGCTTTTTTTTGCTTGAAATTTTATGATTAATTCAATTAAAGTTAGATTTTATATGTATGCATAGTATTTTTTTTATTGATAAGCGCAAATCGTTAATAAAAACTTAAAAACATCAAAGAAGCTCGCGTTTTTGCGAAGAACTTGAAAAATAAATTATTAATAAAAATACCCATTGCTTTTTGAGGATGTAGAAAAAATATTTGTACTTTGGCAACATAAACCAACAAAATTATAACCAAATGAAGATTTATTTATTTATCGTTTCATTGTTTTTTTGCGGCATTAGCTTTGCGCAAACTTCAGTGTCGGGTTCGGTAATGGACAATATGAACCAACCAGTTCCTGGGGCCAATGTTAAAGTTTCCGGTGAGAATACCGGAACAATAACCGACATTGATGGAAAATTTAATTTAACAACCACAAAGAAACCACCTTTTGAGATCGAAATTTCGAACATAGGCTACGGAACAAAAGTGGTAAACGTTACATCAAACAATCAAAACGTTAGTGTAGCGTTAAACGAGGAAGAAAATAAATTAGATGAAATTGTTGTTTCTGCATCAAGAACACCTGAAAGAGTTTTGGAATCTCCGGTAACGATTGAAAGAATGAGTTTGAAAGATATCAAAGCCACAACAGCTGCAACTTATTACGACGGTTTGGAAAATCTTAAGGAAGTCCATTTCAATACGAGCAGCCTCGGATTTAAATCGATTAATACCAGAGGATTTTCAACTGTAGCTAATACGAGATTTTTGCAGCTAGTCGACGGTATGGATAATTCATCACCAGCACTGAACTTCGTCTTAGGAAATTTAGTTGGTCTATCTGAATTAGATGTTGCCAATGTAGAGCTTCTTCCGGGAGCTTCTTCTGCATTGTATGGAGCGAATGCTTTCAACGGAATTATGTTCATGAATAGCAAAAGCCCGTTTACAAATCAGGGATTAAGTTTTTATTTCAAATACGGTCAAACTACGCAAGATGTAGCAGGAACGAATGATTATTGGGATTTTGGAATCAGGGCAGCACATGCTTTTAGCCCACATTTCGCGGCAAAAGCCAATTTTACTTTCCTAAAAGCTACCGAGTGGATTGCTGATGACAGAAGGGATTTAACAGTAAACAATTTAGGTTCAGATCCAAATCCAAATTATGATGGACTAAACTTATATGGTGACGAAGTATCTACCAATATTAAAAGTGTTGGCGTGGCGTTAGCTGGCTTAGGATTGATTCCTGCATCAGCAGTTAACTTGTTGCCGAACTATAACGTAGCCCGAACCGGATATGCCGAAAAAGACTTAAACGACAACGAGGTAAAAAGTGTTAAAGCAGATTTCTCATTGCACTTTAAACCATGGGCTGATGATAATGAAATTATTTTTCAACATAAACTCGGATTGGGGAATACTGTCTATCAGGGAGCAAACAGATATGCTTTGAAAAATTTCTTCATCAATCAGACAAAACTTGAGTTTAAAGGAAAGAACTATTTTGTCAGAGGATATATGACTGATGAAAACGCCGGAGATTCCTATGACATGCGTTTTGCAGCATGGAAT
>JAZKCP010000149.1:6161-22832 GCA_040388035.1 Bacteroidota bacterium
ACTTGGTTTGGAACATATGCGGGAGCGTATATACAAAATACTTTAGGAGGCGCCACTCCTGCGCAAGCCCATGCTGCAGCAAGAGCAGCAGCAGATACCGGAAGATTTTTACCGGGTTCACCTGAGTTTGCAAGCGCTTTGGCCGCTGTTTCAGCAGATCCGAATTTAGTAACTGGTTCGAAATTCAAGGACGAATCTAGATTATATCATGCAGAGGCAAACTATAATTTCAGGGATTTAATAAAAATAGCTGAAGTTCAAATTGGTGGCTCCTTCAGGCAATATGAATTGAACTCAGGTGGAACTATATTCACGGATTTTGACGGTCCGCTTAGATATGATGAATACGGAGCTTACGTACAAGTTCAGACAAAATTCATGAAAGAAGAGCGTTTGAAGTTTACAGGTTCTGCGCGTTATGACAAATCGGAACTTTTCGATGGTTTTATTTCTCCAAGACTTTCTTTGGTGTATTCAGCCGGAGCGAAAAAACAACATAATTTCAGAGCGTCTTATCAAACCGGATTTCGAAATCCAACAACACAAGATTTATATATTGGTTTGAATTTAGGACCATTTGCTTTGATTGGGTCTGCGCCTGACAACTTATCAAGATTTGTGGAAACTTTTCCTGTAAGTGCCTCTGGACAATTGGTTAATGGTGGTGCCACTACGGCTACATTATCAGGAGTAGAGGCGTATAATAATTCATACACATTAACTTCTGTTCAAACATTCGCGCAAACAGCAAATCCAGCCGACTTGCAGGTTGCTGACATTGATTTGGTAAAACCGGAGAAAGTTCAGGCATTCGACGTTGGTTATCGTTCTGTTATCAATAATGATTTAACAGTTGATATTAGCGGATACTACAATATTTATAATGACTTCCTAAATCAATCGAGAGTTATTACTCCTTTTTACGGAACTGTTGGTACAGATCCTACAAATGTGGCAGTACAACAAACCTATGCAGCTATTGCCAATGGAGACCGAAGAGTTTACCAGGTTTACAATAACTCTAAAGCGGAAGTTACTTCATTAGGATTCGGAATTGGTTTGGCTAAAAAAGTCTACAAAGAGTTTGAACTTAGTGCCAATTATAATTATGCTGAGTATACTTTTGACCAAGCAGATGACCCAAGTTTCATTCCTAGTTTTAACACTCCAAAACACAGAGTGAAAGCATCTTTGGGCAACCAAAAGTTGTTCAAAAACTTTGGATTCAATACAAATGTAAGATGGAATACAGAATATTTATGGCAAGCTTCTTTTGCTGATGGTATGGTTCCTGAAAATGTTGTTTTTGATGCCCAAATCAATTATGCTATTCCAAAGTTAAAATCAGTTTTAAAAGTTGGAGCAAATAATTTATTCGGAGAAGACTATATCCAGGTAATCGGAGCAGGAGCCATCGGACAACAATGGTTTGCTTCTATAACAATTAATCCATAATTAACGATAACAATATATAATTTAAAAGTTATGATAAAAAATTTCAAATGGCTATTATTGGTTTCGTTGACCTTTGTAGCATGTAGTAGTGATGACGAAACGGTTGTTGATGCAAATTCATCTGACGGTTTACCTTTAACAGCCGGTTCAGCAGATTTTTCTAAATATGTTGCGTTAGGAGATTCTTTCGCTGCAGGTTTTTCAGACAATGCATTATTTATAGAAGGACAAAAAAATTCTTATCCTAGTATAATGGCAACCCAATTTGCTTTGGTTGGCGGAGGTGATTTTGTAATTCCTTTTATGAATGACAATATTGGCGGCTTTTCAATGGGAGGAACTCAGATTCCTCAATTTGGACCTAGATTGTATCTGGCGCCAGGAAATGTTCCAACACCAGTCGCCGGAGTTTCTTCAACGGATATTTCAGCTCATTTGACAGGACCATTCAACAACTATGGTATCCCGGGCGCGAAGGCTGTCCACTTGGATTTTTCGGGTTATGGAAGCTCTATAGGAAATCCTTATTTCGCAAGATTTGCATCTAATCCTGCAGCTACAGTGGTAGATGATGCGATTGCTAATGACCCAACTTTCTTTTCATTATGGATTGGAGGAAATGATGTCTTAGGTTATGCAACTTCAGGAGGTGTGAGTACTAGCCCAATTACGCCACCATCTCTTTTTGACACTGCATACAATGGTTTAATAACTAAATTAGTGGCGGGAGGAAGAAAAGGGGTTATCGCTAATCTGCCATACGTAAGTACTTTGCCTTATTTTACAACAGTACCTTACAATCCTGTTCCGTTAAATGCTACAGTTGCTGGGCAATTAAATGCGGGTTTTGCCGCTTATAACAATGGATTATTATTTGCTCAATCAAATGGGTTGTTAACTGCAGCGGAAGTTGCTCAAAGAACAATATCATTTTCTGCTTCAGCGACAAACAGTGTAGTAATCGTGGATGAATATTTAACCAACTTAACAGGTTTTGGGATTCCATCTTACCGTCATGCAACTGCTGAAGACCTAATTATTTTACCTGCAAGAGGCTTTATAGGAACTACCGTAGGCGGAAATCCGGCACAAGTTAATGGTGTTTCGGTTCCGTTAGCAGATGGTTGGGTTTTATCTAAAAGAGAAATCGACGAAGTTAAAACAGCTACGGATGCTTATAATACAACCATACAAAATGCTGCTGATGCAAATGACTTAGCTTTTGTAGATGCCAAAGCAATTATGACCCAATTAAGCACTACGGGGCTTGTCCAAAATGGATACACTATGACCTCGGCTTACGTGACAGGAAATACATTCTCACTAGACGGAGTTCATCCAAGTCCAAAAGGCTATGCTTTGATTGCCAATAAATTTTTGGAAGCAATCAATTTAGCTTATGGTTCAAACTTTAAAGGAGTAAATTTGGGTCAGTACCAAATATTGTATCCGCAAGTTTTGCCATAATAAAGACTTTTTCAAATTAAAAAACCATCCCAATTATTTGGGATGGTTTTTTGTTTTCAAGCCATTTTAAAAAATCTTCTTTTTTTATAAAATAATTATTGATTATTCGATTTATAAAAATTATCTTTGCGCTCTGAAAAAAGAAGTGTTTTATTCAAACCTAAATAGCTATTTAATAAATACATAAACAATGTCAAAAGCAATAGGAAAAGTTTCCCAGATCATCGGACCCGTAGTAGACGTAGTATTTGATACTAAAGATGTTGAACTGCCAAAAATCTATGACTCACTAGAAATCATTAACAAAAATGGTTCAATATTAGTACTTGAAGTGCAATCACATATTGGTGAAAACACAGTTCGTACGATCTCTATGGACTCAACAGATGGTTTGAGTAGAGGAACTGCTGTAAATGCTACAGGAGCGCCAATACAAATGCCAATCGGAGCTGATATTTACGGACGTCTGTTCAACGTAATTGGTGATGCGATTGATGGTTTAGGGGATTTGCCAAAAGAAGGAGCAAACGGAGTTTCAATCCACCGTCAGGCACCTAAATTTGAAGATTTATCAACTTCTACAGAAGTGTTATTCACCGGAATTAAAGTAATCGATTTGATTGAGCCTTACTCAAAAGGTGGTAAAATTGGATTGTTCGGTGGAGCCGGAGTTGGTAAAACCGTATTGATTCAGGAATTGATCAACAATATCGCTAAAGGTCACGGTGGACTTTCTGTATTCGCAGGAGTTGGTGAAAGAACGCGTGAAGGAAACGATTTGCTTCGTGAGATGTTGGAATCAGGAATTATAAAATATGGAGACGATTTCATGCACTCTATGGAAAATGGAGGATGGGATTTATCTAAAGTGGATAAACCGGGAATGAGAGAGTCTAAAGCTACTTTCGTTTTCGGACAAATGAATGAGCCACCTGGAGCAAGAGCACGTGTTGCCCTTTCAGGATTATCTATCGCTGAGTATTTCCGTGATGGTGCTGGTTCAGACCAAGGGAAGGACGTACTTTTCTTCGTTGACAATATCTTCCGTTTTACACAGGCAGGTTCTGAGGTATCGGCTCTTTTAGGCCGTATGCCATCTGCGGTAGGTTACCAACCAACATTGGCAACAGAGATGGGTGCGATGCAGGAAAGAATTACCTCTACAAACAAAGGTTCCATTACATCTGTACAGGCGGTTTACGTTCCTGCGGATGACTTAACGGATCCGGCACCGGCAACAACATTTGCCCACTTGGATGCAACAACAGTATTGTCACGTAAAATCGCTGAGCTTGGTATTTATCCTGCGGTGGATCCATTGGATTCAACTTCAAGAATTTTGACTGCTCAAATCTTAGGTGACGATCACTACAACTGTGCTCAAAGAGTAAAAGAGATACTTCAAAAATACAAACAACTTCAGGATATCATCGCCATCTTAGGTATGGAAGAGTTATCAGAAGAAGATAAATTATCAGTATCAAGAGCACGTAGAGTACAACGTTTCTTATCACAACCTTTCCACGTTGCGGAGCAATTTACAGGAATTCCTGGAGTATTGGTTGATATCAAGGAAACGATCAAAGGATTCAATATGATTATTGATGGTGAATTAGATCACTTGCCGGAAGCTGCCTTCAACCTTAAAGGAACAATCGAAGAAGCTATCGAAGCTGGACAAAAAATGTTAGCGGAAGCGTAATATAGTTATAAGTTATGAGTTATGAGTCATGAGTTTTTACTCCAATTCATAACTCATAATTCATAATTCATAACTCAAAAAATTATGATTTTAGAAATAGTATCACCGGAAGCTACATTATTCAAAGGAGAAGTTACTTCAGTTTCTTTGCCTGGCGTTAGCGGTTCATTCCAAATCCTGAACAATCACGCACCAATAGTTTCTATCTTAAAGCACGGCGTTGTAAAAATTGAAGCGCCGAGTTTCAAATTTGAGAAAGATGTGGCAAGCAAGTTTACCAAAATAAACGATCAAGCTTACGCTTTGGAAATCAATTCAGGAACCATTGAAATGAAAGACAATAAAGTAATTGTATTAGCGGATTAATACGATTCAAAATAAAAAGAGAAAGCCCGACATTATTGTTGGGCTTTTTTATTTAAGCTGAATTCAGTGCAGGTTTAGGAGCTATTTCCGGCTGTACGCTATATCTTTTATTATTTCTCGAAATAATAAAAAGGATGCCGCTGCCATCCGGGCTAATTTATTTTATCTTCTTAAGCGATTTAACCACTAATGAAGCCAATACAAATGCCTCAATTGCAAGTCCTGCAATCAACACAAATTTTGAAAACTCATAGCGGTAAATTTTTAATAAAGCTCCAACAATAACCAGTAGCATTCCAATTATTAATAAGATAAGTTCTTTCTTCATAATTCTATTTTATTTCGTTTACATATTCTAATATATCGCCAGGCTGGCATTCCAAAACATCACAAATGGATTCCAGCGTAGAAAAGCGTACAGCTTTTGCTTTCCCGGTCTTGAGTATGGAAAGATTGGCTGTTGTAATTCCTATTTTTTCCGCAAGTTCATTGGAACGCATTTTGCGTTTGGCTAACATAACATCAAGATTCAAGATAATTGGCATGATCAAATGGTTAATTCGTTTTCTTCTTTCATGTTTTTGCCCATCTTAAATACCTCTGATAAAACTTTAAAAAACAAACCCAAACTCAATAGATAAAGAAAAGGGCCGTAACCAAATTCAATTCCAACCTTGTCATGGGAAAGTTTTGTAGTAAAATCACAAAACAACTGAACTATGGAAGCCATAATAACCAACCCGCCAATTTTATTTAATAAAAGACAAATTTCTTCTTCAAAAATCATTCGTTTTACAAAGCGACTCAAGAGCGTTCTGAAAAAATAGAGTGCATATAAAAGTAACCCAAAATTAAAAACATTCATCATTAAAGCTATTTTTCCATAGCTGTTTGATAAATCAAACGTTCCGGTAGCGAACGTAATCGGAACGTCAATAACTTCCTTGTCAATTACTATCAAAAACGAAAGTATGATAATCAAAGGGAAAAAGATTAATGACATAATCCAAATAAAGTCGACAATTGTCTTAAGTAAGTTTAATTTTTTCATGATAAATGGGTTTTGGTTGACAGCAAATATATAAAAATTATCGATAAACAATAATAAATATTCTAAAAACAATAATTAATTTGAATTCATATAAAAAACTGTTCCTTATATTTGTATTGATGAAACTCCCAAAATCACTCCAGCAAAAACTACAGCAACGCGAAGCCAATAATGCTTTGCGCCAATTGCCCGTTGCCGATAATATAATCGATTTTGCATCCAACGATTATATCGGTTTTGCCAAAAATGAAACCATCTTTGACGAAACGCATCAATACTTAAGAGATAAAAACTGCAAAGTAAATGGCGCCACCGGTTCGCGTTTGCTTTCGGGAAATCATCCTTTATATAACGAAGCAGAAGAATATCTTTCCAAATTTCATAGAGCCGAAGCCGCACTGATTTTCAACTCAGGCTATGATGCCAATGTGGGTTTTTTCAGTTCGGTACCACAACGGAACGACATTATTTTATACGACGAATTGTGTCACGCCTCAATCCGCGACGGAATTCAGATGAGTAAGGCGAAAGCCTATAAATTCTCGCATAATGATTTGGAAGATTTAGAAAAACAGATTCAAAAATTCACAATTCACCATTCACCATTCACCATTTATATAGTGACCGAAAGCGTTTTCTCAATGGATGGCGATTGTCCAAATATGGAAGAACTGACCAAATTATCTGAAAAGTATAATGCTTATTTAGTCGTCGACGAAGCGCATGCACTTGGAGTCTTTGGCGACCAAGGTGAAGGTTTGGTACAAAGTTTAGGACTGCAGGACAAAGTTTTCGCCCGAATCATGACTTTCGGAAAAGGATTGGGTTGTCATGGCTCCGCCATTTTAGGAAGTCAGGAACTGAAAAGTTATTTGGTCAACTTTGCCCGAAGTTTTATTTATACTACGGCACTTTCGCCTCATGCTGTGGCAACAATTTTGCAATCCTATAAACATTTGACGAAAGAGAAAGAA
Organism: Bacteroidota bacterium; assembly: GCA_040388035.1. Taxonomy (GTDB): domain Bacteria; phylum Bacteroidota; class Bacteroidia; order Flavobacteriales; family Flavobacteriaceae; genus Flavobacterium. Next base: position 13,177 of record JAZKCP010000149.1, read on the forward strand.
GCCATACAAAAATTGAAATCCAACATTGTATTCTTCAATCAGGAGAAAATGAGGCTTGGTTTAAAACCAATGTTCGTCTATAGCAAATCGACCATTCAATGTGCTATTATTCCCGGAAATGAAAAAGTAAAAAATATTGCAAACCAACTCCGGCAAAAAGGTTTTGATGTCAGGCCAATATTGTCGCCGACTGTTCCCGAAGGACAGGAACGTTTACGCTTTTGCCTCCACAGCTTCAATTCTGAAACCGAAATAGTCAATGTCTTAGAATTGTTAGCTACCTTTGTTTTTTAATTATGGAAGAAGAAAAATTTACATTATTACGCCGGTTTCAATATTCGAGTGAAGCCATCATTTACCAGGGAAAATTAGAAAGCCAGGGAATTGAAGTTTACCTGAGAGACAATAATATCGTTGATTCCAATCCGTTGTACAGTAATGCGGTTGGCGGTGTAAAATTGTTTGTCAAAACAGAAGATTTTAATAAGGCCAACGAAATCTTAGGCGACGTAAGCCTTTATTCAGTGGATGATGATAACCAACCTTTAAAATGTCCCGAATGTGGTGCCGAAACAGTTGACATGGTAACTTCTATAAAAGATTGGAAATCCTTTCTGGCATTTGTATTTTCATGGATTTCCAGCCTGTTCCCAATCTACGCAAAGCATAAATACAAATGTGAAAGCTGTAAACACGAATTCAACTAATGAAACTATTCATCACAGGAATTGGTACTGATGTAGGTAAAACAATTGCCTCAGCTATCGTGGTTGAAGCTTTGGAAGCCGATTATTGGAAACCAATTCAGGCAGGAGATTTAAATAATTCTGATAGCCACAAAGTTAAGGGATTAGCTTCGCTCAGTTCGCCTTTGGCTCGGGTAGGGATAAGGGAAAAAGGAGAAGTTTTTCCGAATGCCTATGCATTGAACACTCCAGCAAGTCCACACTTGGCAGCGCAGCTCGACGGCATTACTATCGATATAAAAGAAATCCAAGAGCCAAAAACAAACAATAATCTTGTAATTGAAGGCGCCGGCGGAATCCTGGTTCCGCTCAATGATAACGATTGTGTTATTGATTTAATCCAAAAAGACTATAAGGTAATTGTGGTTTCGCGTCATTACTTGGGAAGTATTAATCATACTTTGCTGACGATTGAATCATTACAAAACAGGAAAATAGGTGTTGCCGGGATTATCTTTTCAGGCGATGAAAACAACGCCACAGAGGAAATTATCCTAAAGAAAACCGGAGTGAAATTTATTGGCAGGATTGGCAACGAGCCCTACTTTGATGCGAATGTAATTAGTTACTATGCCGACAAATTCCGGGAAAACCTTTTAGCACTATGAAACGATTTTTTTTTCTCAGCACCTTCTTTCTTTTATTTGTATCCACTGCATTTGCCCAGGAATTAAGCGAAACCAACCAGCAGATCATCGATTTGATAATCCACGCAAAAAATAATGAATTCGTTGAATTCAGTGATATGTACGAAACAACGGCCACCGCGATAAAAAGTGATGAAGAAGAAAAAATCCTTATCGTTCAGTTTTTGAAAAAGAAAGGATTTAAGGTCGAAAATTGGGGAAGGGGAAATTTCCCTTATGGACCCAGGATAATTTCAATCGAAATGGTTAAGGCAGACTGCCGCTGCGATGTCGCCAAACTTTATTATACCTATGATAGCGATGGCACTATTGAAGTAAAAGAGAAAATCAGGTGTTACCAAATCAAAAATAAACCATGAATCTTTCCGAAAGAGACAAACTATACAACTGGCATCCCTATACGCAACATAAAACAGTGGACGATTTCCCGGCTATTGTCAAAGGTAAGGAAGCGCTGCTTTGGGACGAAAACGGCAAGGAATATATTGATGCGATTGCTTCCTGGTGGGTAAATCCGTATGGTCATTCCAATATAATTATTGCGGATGCTATTTATGCCCAGCTGACAACTTTGGAGCATGTGTTGTTTGGAGGTTTTACCCATGATAAAGCGGTTTTATTGGCCGAAAAGCTGATGACTATTTTACCCAAGAACCAAAAGAAATTATTTTATTCTGATAACGGTTCGACCGCGGTTGAAGTAGCGCTGAAATGTGCGTTACAGTACAATTACAATAAAGGAATCAAAAAAACAAAAATTATAGCTTTTGAAAATGCTTTCCATGGTGATACTTTTGGAGCTATGGCATCCAGTGGAATTTCCTTTTTCACCGAAGCATTCAAAGGTTCGTTACTGGAAGTGGTCCGAATTCCCGTTCCGACGGAAGTTAACGAAGCAAGAAGTTTACAGGCGTTGCATGATTTGGCTGTAACCAATGAATACGCAGCCTTTATTTTTGAGCCTTTGGTACAAGGTGCTGCCGGAATGGTGATGTACCGTCCGGAAGTTTTGGATACAATGATTCTCATTTGCAACCAAAACAATGTTTTTACAATAGCCGATGAAGTGATGACGGGCTTTGGTAAAACAGGAAGAATATTTGCAACGGATTACTTGGACTACAAACCCGATATGATGTGTTTGTCAAAAGCATTGACCGGCGGGACTATCCCCATGGCGATAACCACTTTTACCCAGGAAATCTTTGACGGATTTTATGATGACGAAACGAATAAAGCCTTATTCCACGGACATACATTTACTGCAAATCCAACGGGTTGTGCTGCAGCTATGGCAAGCATCAATTTGCTGCAAAGCAATGAAATGCAACATAATATTGTTCGGATAAACAATCAGCATTTGGCGTTTGAACAGAAAATAAAATCACATCCAAAAGTAAAAACCACCCGGGTTCTCGGAGTGATTTTTGCCTTGGAAATCAAAACTGCAGATGAGGAAAGCTATTATGGAACAATGCGCAACAAACTTTACAAATTTTTTATTCAGAACGGCATAATCCTTCGCCCGGTGGGGAACATTGTTTACATTTTGCCACCTTATATCATTACCGATTCCCAACTGGAAAAAGTCTACGACACAGTCGAAAAAGCGCTCGAAATAGTGTAGTTTTGCAGTTGTAATGCCTTAATCAATTTGTCTTGAAAACCCCTGTTGCCATAACTTCAATTGCCTCGTTTTCTGCTTTAGGAAAAACTTCAGCCGAAGTGTGGAATGAATATTTAAGTCTGAAAACTTTAATTAGGGAGAAAAAGATTGGCGACACCATCAGTTTGGTTGCGCCAATAACAGAAAGCTTAGCAAAAGATGTTCAGGAGTTACGAAGTTCCGATTCCCATTATAAGTCGCTTGATAATTCGGTTCTCTATGCTATTTTGGCATCAAGGGAAGCGGTGAAAAGGGCCGGATGGAATGATGCTCGATTTGGTGTCAATATTGGTTCTTCCCGCGGTGCCACACAACTTTTTGAAAAGCACCATAGGGAATTTCTGGAAACAGGCAAAACACCAACTTTGGCTTCGCCAACCACGACTTTGGGAAATATTTCCACCTGGGTTGCCCATGATTTAAAATCAAATGGACCCGAATTATCGCACTCCATAACTTGTTCTACAGCGCTTCATGCTTTATTGAATGGGATAGCTTGGCTGCAGGCAGGTATGGCCGAAAAATTTTTGGTCGGCGGAAGTGAAGCGCCATTAACTGCGTTTACCATTGCCCAAATGAATGCGTTGAAAATTTATGCCAAAACCAACTCGCAATATCCTTGTAGGGCTTTGGATTTGGATAAAACCAAAAATTCGATGGTGTTGGGCGAAGGCTCTGCCATGGCGTGTTTGGAAATTGGCAACCAAAAAAATGCTTTAGGATATGTTACCGGATTTGGCTATGCTACAGACGATTTGCAGCACAGCATTTCGATTACAGATGAAGCAGAATGTTTCCAGAAATCAATGAAAATGGCCTTGAAGGATATTCCATTAAACGAAGTTGATGTGGTGGTGATGCATGCTCCGGGAACTTTAAAAGGAGATAAATCAGAATACAGGGCGATACAGAAAGTATTCGGGGAAACCCTCCCGATGCTGACGACCAACAAATGGAAAGTCGGCCATACCTTTGGTGCCTCGGGAATGCTCAATCTTGAAATGGCGTTACTGATGATGCAGCACCAGCAGTTTATTGGAGTTCCTTTTGTTACCGAGCAAAATCCGCGAAAAGCTATCCGAAATGTATTGATAAATGCTGTTGGATTTGGAGGTAATGCTGTCAGTATTTTGCTTTCTAAATAGTGTTTTCAAATTCCTTTAACCTGGCATAAATCAAATTACTTTCCCAGCCTTTTCGCAAAAGGTAATCGCAGAATTTCTTTTTCTTTTTCTGAACATTGGCTTCCCTAATCGTTTCCCAATGTCTTTCTGCAAGTTTATCAAAAGTATCCTGGTATTCTTCTTCAGTGATTTCAGTTAGTGCATATTTGATGTTCGGTGCTGAAATTTGCCTTTGCTTTAGTTCGTTAACAATTCGGGTTTTGCCCCAAAGCTTGATGCGATGTTTTCCCCGCGCAAAACTACGGGCGAACCGCTCTTCATTTAAAAAATTATTTTGGATTAAATGAACAACAATGTTATCCGTCTCGTGGGTTTTCATGCCTAACTCATAGGACTTCTGCACCACTTCCTGATGACAGCGTTCCTGATAGGAACAATAATATTCCAATTTAAGTTGGGCTTCCTTTATTGTGAGTTCTTCGTTCATTTCTGATTTCAAATCGCTATCAGGCAAAGTTAGCGAATTGAATGAATAATTGAGAACCATAATAAATTTAAGATTATCCTTATATAAGAGAATGGCTAAAATCTCATTTTATAGTAAAAACGTAAATAAAAACATCGTTTTAATCCGTTTAACCTGAATGTTTAAAAGTTTAGCTTTTTATTAATATTTTTTTAAACTTAAAACTGCTTGAACTTTAGTAATTTAGATATGGTTTTAGTGTCCCTGTTCTACAGATTAACCCTAAAATCAGATTCTTAGTATGGAAATTAAAAGATGTAAATTCATTCTACAATGAAACAAAAAATATTTTTAATAGCGCTTTTGGTTAGCATTTTTGGATTGACCAAAGCAAACGCCCAATTATTACAGTGGAATACTTTTGGAAATACAGGAACGGAAACCACAGAACCCAGTTTTTCCAGTGCTGCAGGGATTAGTATCTCTAATTTAACATTAGGAAGTGTTTCGGCAGCAGGGAATGCCAATCGTTTTGGAGGAAGCAACTGGTTTGATACCGGAGACACTAATCCGACAACTCTTGCACAGTCCATAACTGGGAATGACTATATTGAATTTACCGTTACACCTACAGGAGGAGTCACATTTACACCAACTTCTTTTGTATTTAGTTGGGATCATTCAGCTTCTGGGCCAAATAGTGTAGCACTTCGTTCCTCTGCGGATCTTTATGCTGCTAATTTAGGTTCGCTTACAGGTTTGGCGGCGTCAATGACTACTGGAAATACTATTACCATTACAGGTTTAACCAATATTGCAACTGCCACTACATTTAGATTGTATGGTTATGGTGCAACAGGTACTAGTGGTACAGGTGGTTTTGATACAAGCACTAATGCAGTCAATGTTATCCTGAACGGAACGGCGACCGCTCCGTGTACGCCTCCAGTCATATCTTCTGTATCACCTGCTTCGGGAGTCGTCGGCAGTCAGGTTATTATAACATCAAGTTCAGGCAGCTTGACCGGTGCAACGGCTGTGTTTAATGGCGTAACGGCTACCACAGTTTCGAGTTCTGCTACACAATTAATCGTTACAGTCCCTACCGGTGCGACTACAGGGAATTTAATCATTACTGATACACAACCCTGTCCGGTCACAACAACTTTTACTGTGCTGCCAACGACATCGGCATGTGAAGTTCTTTCGGATTTGATAATAAGTGAAGTTACGGATACGAATTATGGAGGACTAAGTTATATTGAAATTTACAACGGAACCGGAGTTTCGGTGGATCTGTCTGCCTACAATTTACAATTTTATAGTAATGGTGCTTCCTCTCCCTACGCTACAACTGGAGTTAGTGGTGTTCCGGCTTTTTCCGGTATGCTTGCTAACGATCAAACTTATACGATAAGTACTTCTACCAGCGGATTTGCCTGTGGAGTGCCAGGAGGAGATGGCTCTTTGGCAAACTTGGTTACTGGAGTAAGCGGAGTTAATTTTGGCGCTAATGCTGACGATCAAATAATTCTTTATAAAGGCAGTACTAAAGTGGACAGTTGGGGAGATGCTACAGCTAATTGGTCTTCTTCGCTAACTATCGGTACTTCGGGAGCTGATTTTCGAAGAAATCCTACTGCTGCAACCCTACCAAATCCCAATGCCTACAGTAATTCTGACTGGACAATAACAGACTGGGCAGGTACTGGTTCGCCGGCATGTCCAACAAATGATTATTCCAATATTAATACTTACAATTATACCCCAACTTCTTCAACCACTTGGGACGGAGCTTCATGGTCTAACGGAAACCCAAGCCTGTCTAAATTAGCGATTATTGATGGACAATACGACACCACTCCAAATGGAAGTTTTGAAGCTTGCAGCCTTATTGTTAAGGATGGACGAAAACTTACAATTAGCGCTAATCAATATGTTGCAATTCAGTATAATTTAACTGTAAAACCATCCGGGAATATTATAGTAAATGATAATGGTTCACTAATTCAGATAGATGATTCGGGCGTTACTTCAGGGAGTATTGATGTTTACAGAACCGCAACAATCAAGAAAACAGATTATGTGTATTGGTCGTCACCCGTTTTTGGATTTGGTGTCCAAAATATATCATCGGGTTCACCTTCTTCGCTGATATTCAAATGGAATACAACGCAGATGAATTCCAACGGTGGAGAAGGGAATTGGGAAAATACGAGTGAAACAATGCAGGTAGGTAAAGGGTATATTGTACGAGGTCCCGACAGTTATAATAATACTACGGCTGCCGATTTTACAGCTAAGTTTACCGGAACTCCTTTTAACGGCGTTTACCAACCAAGTATTTTAAGAGGTAATGATACCAATGCTGGTTTAGCCGGACCTAATGGCATTACGAGAACTATAAAAGATGACAATTGGAACTTATTGGGAAATCCATATCCCAGTGCTATTAGTGCCGTGAAGTTTTTGACACTCAATACCAATATTGACGGTAATATCAGACTATGGACTCATGGAACCTTACCTAGTGCTGCTGTTCTCGATCCTTTTTATGGGAACTTCGTTTACAACTATGACCCAAGTGATTATATCACTTATAATGTTTCAGGGTCAAGTAGTGGACCAAGTGCATTCAATGGTTATATTGCTTCGGCGCAAGGGTTCTTTGTAATTATGAACGATGGAGCGGCCGATGCTACCCAAACAGTAACCTTTAATAATTCCTTGAGAGAAACGGTTGGGCCAACCAACACTTATTACGACAACACCTATTTTTACAGAACAAATACCGATACCAATAAACCACCTACCGGTCAAAAGGGTAGAATTTGGCTCGACCTTATTAATAGTAATATCAACAAATCGAGTCGTGCTTTAGTGGCTTATTTATCAGGAGCAACCTTAGCTAAAGATAGATTATATGACGCCTTTTTTGCGGTGGGAAACGGCATGAGTATCTTTTCAATGCTCAATGAGGAAGCTATGAGTATTCAGGGAAGACCGGTTCCATTTGATAGGGATGATGTGGTACCCATCGGGGTTAAAATCAGTACAGCTGGAAGCCATGCTATTGCCTTAGGCGCTATTGATGGCTTATTTGAAAGTGGTGGTAAAAAAATATACCTCGAAGATACCATGACAGGTACTATACATGATTTAAAAGAAGCGCCTTACACTTTTACCTCATTGGCCGGAAAATTCACTAACCGATTTAAACTTCGTTATCAAAACCAAACGGAAACAGAAGGCACCCAGCTTGTCGCTGCTGAAAAAGTTTTGATTTACTCAAACCAAAGTAGCATTATCGCTTCTGCATCTTCCGAAAAAATCGCTGCTATCAAAGTATATGACATGCTTGGAAGAATAATACATGATGTTTCCAACGTAAATAATAAGGAAATCACTATCAATTTAAATAATTGGAATCACCAACCGGTAATTGTAAAAATTGTTTTAGAAAATAACGAAATCATTACCAAAAAGATAATATTTTAAGATTTTATTTATAAATATTATAGTAATCCAATAATATTTTACAGCTACAACGTTGTAGTTGAGTGGTCAGCACGTATAGTTGAAAATCATAACATTTTAGCAACTTAAAACAATTGTATTTTAGTAATTTAGCCTTAAGTTTGTAGCCCCAAATTGACCGAGCCTTTCACTTTTCGTGATTAGCTCATTTCGCATGGATATAAAAAACATATTTCAACTATATGAAAAATAGAAAATTACTGGCTACGCTTGTACTGCTTTTTTCTGCTATAACTTTTGCTCAAAGTCCTGTTAATGGAGGCTTTGAGAATGGTGCTATTAACAATGTTACGGATTGGGCTGGTCATGGAGGAACCGGAACATCTACAGTAACCACCACCAATGCGAGAACTGGAACATATTCCTTAAATCACGCTACTACTTCTAACCTTGCTGCTCCAACTCAAGATAATATTAATGCTACTACTATAAGTGTTCCTGGTTTATCATATTTTCATGCCATTGGCTGGGCAAAAGGAACTGATGTAAATGCAAAAGCGCAAATGCGTTGCACTGTAAATATAACGCCTACTTCCGGAACACAATCTGCTAATGGGGCACTAAATAATGCTACACTCCGTTTAACTGTGTCTGCACAAAACATTACTGGTAGTCCACAAAATGCTTATTGCAGAACAAGCTCAAGATCATTAACCAATGGCTCATTGACCAATATATATTGGGATGATATCATCATGTATACTTCAAGTTCAGCGACCCCAGATTTAACGCAGCCTGGTACGGCAACTGCGTTTACACAAGGAGCTACATTGGCAAGTTCAGTTACTTTTACTTGGGCATTCGGAACCGATGCCGCTACAGGAGTACAAAACACTATCATTTTAAGAACCGCTAATTTGGCGGCCGGAGCACCGGTCATGAACGATCAGGGAGTTTATTCGGTTGCAGGAGGAGCATCAGGACCAAATACAGTTTCCACCGATTGGACAGTGCTTTCCACGTCTGTAGGCGCTATTGCTACTGCTTACACTGATAATACAGTTACTCCCGGCACTTCTTATAAGTATGCCATTATCCACAGGGATTTGGCTTATAATTATTCGCCTGCTTTGGTAAGTGGTACGATTATTTGTCCGGGAGTAATCACCTCTACGACTACCGGAGGACTGTGGTCTGTGGGTTCTACTTGGGTGAATGGTGTTGCTCCTACTTCAAATGACGATGTAGTAATTGTGTCAGGCGCGACCGTTACACTTGATAGTGCTACTACCCGAAACACAGGGACAAACACTACTGTAAATTTAGGAGGCACTTTAGCCACAGGTACTTTTGCTTACAATAATAATAGTGGTTCAAGCGGGACAACCATAAACGGAACATTTAAGTTAGATGCCAGTGGTTCAGTCACGGGTAATAACTTTGTTTATGGCGCTGCCAGTACTCTCATTTTAAACACCGCTGTCACGATCTCGGGGGCAGAGCAATATTGGCCGGCCAGTGGCCCTTATA
>JAZKCP010000149.1:22842-34445 GCA_040388035.1 Bacteroidota bacterium
AATGTGACCGTTTTATCGGGCGTTTTAACATTAAATTCAGCGAAAACAGTTGCCGGTGTTTTTCAAACAGCGGCCGGAGTAACTTTAAACAGTACGTTAACGTTAAACGGCACCTGTCAGATTAATTCACTCGGTTTTTTCTCTACTAATTCGCCAATCTATGGTAATGCTTCAACCTTATTGTATAATTCCGGAGCGACATATAGCAGAGGATATGAATGGCTGGCGTTAGGAGTTGGGACAATCGGGACAACGCCTGGGTATCCAAACAATGTGCAAATTAGCAACAATACTATTTTGAACTATAATAACGGGACGCCATTAGCAAAAGCAATCAACGGTAATCTGACCATTGCGAGCGGTTCAACACTTGATATGGCTAATGGAACTCCAGCTTCTGCGGCAGACCTAACTATAGCAGGAACAGTTATCAATAACGGTACTCTTACTGGTCCAAATGTAGCTAGTTCGGTAGTGGTAACGGGTGATTTCACAAATAACGGAACGGTAACTTTAGGATCCGTATTTGCAGCTGATTTAAAAATAAAAAGTAATTTTATTAACACAGGAACATTTAATGGTAACAGCAGGGCAGTATGGTTTACCAAAGCAGGAACACAAACTGTTTCCTCTTCAACAGCTTTAACAATTCCATTTGTGGTAACATCTGGCGTAGGAACGACAGTGCAGTTGTTAAGCGATGTCATAATATCATCTTCCGCTACGGGTACAACGATTATTAATTTTGGTAATGCCGCCGATGTTATAGACATCAACGGTAGAAACCTAACAATTGGTTCCGTTGGAGGCACAGGTTCTATTTCAGGTTCAGGAACTTTTAAAGGAAGTGCGACTTCTAATTTAACCATATTGGGAACAGGTGGAGCGTCAGGAATCGGAACACTGAATTTTACAACCGGATTTCAAAACCTTGGAACCTTTACCATGAACCGTCAGGCAGGTGTGATAGGCTGTGCTTTAGGTACGCCCGTAACCTTAAATACAAGTTTAGTATTAACAAACGGATTGATAGATTTAGGAGCGAACAACTTAACATTAGCAGCTGGTGCCACAATCAGCGGCGCTTCATCTAATAGTTATGTTTTAGCTTATACCACCACAGGAGGACAATTGGTGAAAACATTTAGTGCTGCAGGAGCGTTTACTTATCCTATTGGTGATAATACACCAGGGTTGGAATATTCACCTGCTACATTAACTTTTACAGGAGGAACTTATCCGGGAACTGTTGGCGTTAGAGTAGTTGATGCTGCGCATCCTTCAAACAGCGGTGTAGATTATCTGACCAGATATTGGCAGGTTTTTGATTCAGGAATTGCCTCAACTACATATACATTTGCAGGGACATATATTTCTGGTGCTAGTGATGTTACCGGAACCGAATCTTTATGTTTGCCACAGCGTTATGATGGCGCTAGTTGGGTAGATGTAGGGGTAACCGCTATAAGTTCCGGTAACTGTACTGTTACTGGTAGCAGTCTATCAACAACCAATGATTTCTCCGCCCAAACGGCTTCGCTATATTATAGAAGTATACAAACAGGTAACTGGAATGCTGCGACAACTTGGGAAACTTCACCTAATAATGCTGCTCCTTGGAGTAATGCTGTTGCTGCACCGACCATATCAGCGAATACAGTTACTGTCTTAACCGGACATGTTGTTACTATAACAGCTGATACAACCATGGATCAAGTATATGTAAGCGGAAGCCTTATTGTTAGTGGTAACGCAATAACTGCAACCCTAAATAATGGTTCCGGCACCGATCTTACTATAAATAGCGGAGGGATTGTAACCATGTCTGTAACGGGTGGTTCAGCAGCAAACGGATGGAGTGTCGCAGGTGCTTCGGTAGCTGTTTTAAGCGGCGGAACTTATGTTCATAATTCGATAAGAGCTGTTACGCTCTTTTTAGACATAACTACTTTTAATATTACTTCAACGATGATCTATCGTGGTTCAGGCACAGTTACGCCGGCAGTTTCTCTGGGAGCCCGTTCGTTTGGACACCTACGTTTTGAATCTACTTCCGGTTCGTACAGCCTTACTCCTAGTTTTACGATAACAAGCTGTAGTACTAACGATTTTTATATTGGCTCAGGTGTAACTATAAACGCCAGTTCACTTACAACCTCATCTATTTTTAATGTTTCGGGCAATTTTACTAACGATGGAACAATGAACAATACAGGAGGTTATTTTAATTTTACTTTTTCAGGAACGTCAAAAACGATTTCCGGAGCAACTACTTCCAATCTCGACGTTATGAACATTACAGGTTCTTACACCTTAGGCGTTAACGTTTCCATTCCTCGTACAACAGGAGTTTGTACTGTTGCTACAGGGGCCATATTGGACAATGGAGGAGAATATCAAATTACGGGTTCGGCTTCAGCTAATGTAGTTATAACGGGGAAATTTATAACTAGAGATGCACAAGGATTTAACGGGACTAATGCCGCGATCCCAACTCTTGCAATAACAGCTAACACAGGAAGTACAGTAGAGTATGGTGGAGCAAGTCAAACAATAACAGCATTTTCCACTTATTATAATGTAACGATATCGGGAACAGGCACAAAAACATTGCTAACTACGCCAATTATTATGAATGGGGACTTGAATGTAAACGCCAGTATTTTATTGGTAAATACAAGCGAAGTAATTGAAGTGAAAAAAGCAGTTGCTGTCGCGGCATCAGGAGCTACGTTTGAAATTAAGAATAATGGGCAATTAATACAGGTTGATGATACCGTAAATGGTGCAGGCGTATATACTGGGGGCAACACGGGTAATATTATTTACAACAGGACGGCGACAGGGATTAAAGGTTATGATTATGTATATTGGGCTTCACCCGTTACAGGGCAATCTATTGATGGATTGTATTCAAGTCCGGCAATGGGATTGAAATACGCCTGGAACCCTACCGTGAGTAATATCAATACAGCAAGTACAGGCACCTCGGGTAACTGGCAGATGGCAGCAGGTAGCATTATGACCCCTGCTAAAGGATATATTGTTAGAGGGTCAACCCTTTATTCAATGGCGGCCACCAATATCACTGCTGTTTTTACAGGCGTTCCCGGCAACGGAGTAATATCTACCACCATTTCAAGAGGAGGCAATACAACAGTGAATCAGACAGGCGCAAGTGGCGCCACAGTTACTAACTATGACGATAACTGGAATTTAGTTGGAAACCCATATCCATCGGCTATAAGAGTTGTAGATTTTCTAAGTGCCGGTAACAATCCAAACATACAAGGATATGTTAACTTATGGAGTCACAATACTGCGCCTATATCGGCCGTTAGTCCTTTTTATAATACATTTGCGGCTAATTATACTTCAAATGATTATATCACTGTTAATTCCGCCGGAAATGCCGTCGGCCCATATGCGTTTAATGGATATATTGGTGCCGGTCAAGGATTTTTTGTATCTATGAACGATGGTGTTGCAAGCAGTTCAACAGTTACTTTTAATAATGGAATGCGAAGCAGAACGCATACGAATAATCAGTTTTTCAGAACAACAACAGCAGTAGAAACAGACGAAGAGGAGCACAACAGAATTTGGCTTGATTTAGTTGATTCAAACAACGAGTCTGTCAGAACATTAGTTGGATATTTCCCAAGCGCCACTATAGGTTTAGACCGAATGTATGACGCTTTTAAAAATACTGCCAATGAAAAAAACATATATTCTATCGTCGAAGATAAAACGCTGATAATTCAAGGAAGAGCAACTCCCTTTGATCAGAACGATTTGGTTCCTATAGGCGTTACTATTACACAAGAAGGCACTTATAAAATTGCGATTGCTTTTGTTGATGGATTATTTGAAGACGATCAACCAATTTTCCTTGAAGATAAGGAATTGAATATAATCTATGATTTAAGACAAAACCCCTATAGTTTTTCTTCAGGAGCAGGAATATTTAACGATAGATTTGTATTGCGATATACTAATTCCGCTCTGGGCAATCCGGAATTCGAAACAGGAAATAGTGTTGTTTTAGCAGCGAATCATGGTGAATTGACTATTAAGTCATTTATTGAAAATATAGAGGAAGTAACCGTTTATGATGTATTAGGAAGGCAATTATTCTTCGCTAAAGAAATAAGCGATAAGAATTTTGCAACTTCTAATATTTCTGCAAGCCAACAAACATTGATTGTAAAAATTAAGTTGGAAAATGGCGTAATGGTTTCAAGAAAAATTATTCTTTAACAGCGTTAAAATATTCATTAAAAAAAGCGGTCTCGTTACGAGACCGCTTTTTTTATGATGTTATTAATTCAAATTTATTTCCCTTTTCCTGATGCTTCTAAGTTTCTTTCGATTGTATGTCCGGGACGAGACCATTTAGGTTTTTCTCCCAATGCCTGATATTGAGAATCTGCAGCTTCCACTGTAGTCGGTTGTGACACTTTGACGAAAGGTTTTTGTGGTTTTAAACCCAATAAAGCAAACATTTTCATATCATCTTCCACATCCGGATTTGGTGTAGTCAGTAATTTATCACCGGCAAAAATCGAGTTTGCGCCTGCAAAGAAACACATAGCCTGTCCTTCGCGTGACATCTCCATCCTTCCGGCAGAAAGACGAACCTGGGTTTCTGGCATTACAATTCGGGTAGTCGCCACCATTCGGATCATTTCCCAAATCTCTACTGGTTTTTCATTTTCCATCGGGGTCCCTTCTACAGCCACTAAGGCATTTATTGGCACCGATTCGGGTTGTGGATTTAAAGTAGAAAGTGCTACCAGCATTCCTGCCCTGTCTTCAATGCTTTCGCCCATTCCAATAATTCCACCGCTGCAAACGGTAACATTAGTTTTACGGACATTTTCGATCGTTTCCAAACGGTCTTCAAAACTTCTTGTGGAAATTATATCCTTGTAATAATCTTCAGATGTGTCTAAATTGTGATTGTAAGCATAAAGGCCTGCTTCAGCAAGACGCTGCGCCTGATTTTCGGTAATCATTCCCAAAGTACAGCATACTTCCATATCCAGTTTGTTGATGGTTCGCACCATTTCCAATACCTGGTCAAATTCCTCACCGTCTTTTACATTTCGCCAGGCAGCACCCATACAAACCCTGGAAGAACCATTTGATTTTGCGCGTAAAGCCTGCGCCTTTACTTGGTTTACTGTCATTAAATCGTTTCCTTCAATGTCCGTATGATAACGGGCAGCCTGTGGGCAATAGCCACAATCTTCAGGGCAACCACCTGTCTTTATAGATAATAAAGTGGAAACCTGAACAACATTCGGGTCGTGTTGTTGCCTATGGATTGTAGCTGCTTCGTAAAGCAAATCCATCATAGGTTTATTGTATATAGCGATGATTTCTTCTTTAGTCCAATTGTGTCTTGTAATACTCATAGGTGCTATTTTATAGTGCACCAAAAGTAGTTAAATTGTATTTAAGTTACAATTTTGTGACACATTAATAGAACTAAGTTTTTTAACCTTGGGCAGCCATTTTTCTTCTCCAATATTGAACAGAGACAAAAACAACAATTAATGCTGAAGCGATACCTTCAAACAAAATACCGATACAATATTGGTTGGCGGTTGGTTTGCCACCAAATAATAAATCTTGTGAAAGGTTGTTAACATAGTCGTCACCGCCTCTTAAATGAATATAGGATATTAAAGCAATAATTGAAAGGAAAACACCCAGAAACGCTGTAGTAGCGGCTGAAAATAAATTATAACCATAATCCTTTTTGCCGTGTTCTACATTATAGCTTAGAGTTCGTGTGACACCATACCATACAAAAAGCACATTGAGCATTCTTAACCATAAGATATCGGATAAATTAAGTAAATCGATAATCAAAAAATAGGCTGAGATTCCGGCGAATATTATAATTGCGTTAATAACTTCTTTAGGCAGTTTCATATCAATAGTTTTTTAAAATGGATAATAGTTTAGTTGCTATCAAATTTAAGAAAAATATCGTTGAAAAATGAATCCCTTAACAAAAAAACAAGAAAATAAACAGCTGAAAATTCGCAGTTAATTGATTTTTACAATGAAGCAATATAATTCTCGGCGTTTATTTTGTCTTTGGCTAACTGATTTTTTAATGCATCAACAGATTCGAATTTTTGTTCGTCGCGCATTCGGTGTAAAAGAGAAACCGTGATTTTTTGACCGTACAAATCTTGATTGAAATCAAAGAAGTTGATTTCGATGGTTTGTGTTGTCCCGTCTACTGTTGGCCGGGTTCCTATATTCATCATGCCGAAAACAGTTTTTCCATTCAACATGCTTTCAGCAACGTACACACCGTTTAAGGGAAGGAGTTTGTAATCTTCTTTTATCTCGATATTGGCTGTCGGATAACCAATGGTTCTTCCCAATTGTTTTCCTCTGGAAATCATTCCGGTCAACGGATAATTGTATCCTAAATAAGTAGCTGCCAATTCAACATTTCCTTCTAAAAGCGCGTTTCTTATTTTGGTTGAACTGATGGAAACTTCATCAATTGCTTTTGCGGAAATTTGTTCTACTTCAAAACCAAAGGTTTCGCCAAAAGCAGTCAAATCGGTAATATTGGCCGTTCTGTTTCTTCCAAAACGATGGTCGTGTCCGATAGTTATTTTTTTGATTTTGAAAACGTCTACTAAAACTTCTTTAACAAACTCTTCGGCAGTTAATCTTGAAAATTCCTTGTCAAATGGATGAATAACAAGATTATCAATCCCTAAACCCTCCAATAGTTCTATTTTTTCATTTAAGGTGTTTAATTGCTTCATCTCGGTACCTTCCTGAAGTACCATTCTTGGGTGTGGAAAAAAAGTAAGAACCAAACTTTCGCAATTTAGAGCGTGAGCACTTTTTGTAATTTGTTCCAAGATTTTTCTATGGCCAAGATGAACACCGTCAAAAGTACCTATGGTTACAATTGTTGGCTTAGCGGCACTAAATGATTTTATGGAATTGAATATTTTCAAAGGTGTGTGGAATGTATTACGCAAAAATATGTTTTAGAATTTTAATATAATAATTTTCATCAGAAAAACATCAATAAATTAGGATGTGTTAAAGTTTAGGGAATATAATTCAAAAAAGAGAATTGTTATTTGCAAATAATTGAAAGATAACTATCTTTACTCCCTTATATTAATTCAACAAACTAAAACATGAAAAAATTTTTACTTTTAATTGTTTTCATCCTATCCGTTAATTTTTCTTTTTCACAAAGAAATAGTTCATGGAAATTCTTTGAGAATAATAAAGCGGTTACTTCAGAAAAAATAAGAAAAACAGCTTATTCTTTAAACCAAAAATTATTAGAATTCAATGCTGTTCAGTTCAAGCAATCCCTTGTTAATGTTTCACAAAAATCTTCGGGACATGCGGGTACCGTAATTCAATTACCAAATATTAATGGAGAATTAGAACAATACCGAGTTTGGGAATCTTCAAATTTTGAACCGACATTACAGGCTCAATTTCCGGAGATTAGAGCTTATGTTGGAAAAGGCATAACAGATCCTTCAGCAGTTTTAAATTTTAGTCTTTCTCCAAGAGGCATACAAACTATGGTTTTCAGAGCTGATAAAGGCACAGAATTCATCGAGCCGTATACTAAAGATAGTTCGGTTTATATCATTTTTGATTCTGCAACCAGAATTGCCGGGAAGTTGCCTTTTAATTGCAGTACAGAAGATATTGCTATTAGTCAAAAATTATCCGACAGATTAGGAAACGTCACACTATCAAGTGCTCAGTCTTATAAAACAATGCGACTCGCATTGTCATGTACAGGCGAATATGCCCAATATCATGGCGGAACCGTAAGTGGCGCATTGGCCGCCATGAATGCTACGATGACAAGATGTAATGGTGTATATGAAAAAGATTTGGCGATTAAATTGTTAATCATAGCTAATAATAATCTTGTGGTTTATACTAATCCTGGGACAGACCCTTATTCGGATGCAGCAAGTATGAATAACTGGAACGCACAATTACAGGCAACATTGACTAGTGTTATAACAGAAGCCGGTTATGATATCGGACATCTTTTTGGAGCAACTGGTGGTGGTGGAAGTGCAGGTTGTATAGGTTGTGTTTGTGTAAACGGACAAAAAGGAAGCGGAATCACATCTCCAATAGACGATATTCCTGAAGGAGATACATTTGATATCGATTTTGTTGCGCATGAAATGGGCCATCAAATGGGAGGAAATCATACATTTACCCATACTGCTGAAAACAATGCTGTAAATGTTGAACCAGGTTCCGGATCGACTATTATGGCTTATGCCGGAATAGGTGGAGGTGGAACTGACATGCAATTGCATTCTGATGATTATTATTGCTATAAAAGTATTGCACAGATTCAATCAAATATGAATGGTAAAACCTGCCCTGTCAGTACAAGCTTAACGGTGACAAATCCTCGACCAGGCGTTAGCGTAACTTCAGCATATTCCATCCCAATAAGTACAGCATTTAAACTTACCGGTACAGGAACAGGAACTGCAGGAGAAGTATTAACCTACACGTGGGAGCAGAACGATGATGCTACAGTAGTTGGAGGAACGGCTACTTTCCCATCGCCAACCAAAACAGACGGGCCAAATTTCAGATCGCGCCCACCAAGTTCTTCGCCGGTTAGATACATGCCACAGTTTTCAGATGTTTTGGCAGGAAATTTAGTTAATACCTGGGAAACAGTTTCTTCAGTTGCAAGGACGTTAGCTTTTGCATTCACAGTTAGGGATAATGTACTAGGTGGAGGCCAAACCAATAGTGCAGCAACAACAGTTACAGTTGTTAATACAGGTACTGCTTTTGAAATAACAAATCCAAGTACGGCGAATGTTTCATGGAATTTAGGTTCAACTCAAACGGTAACATGGAATGTTGCCAGTACGACAGGAAGTGGAATTAATACTGCTAATGTAAATATACTATTCTCTTCCGATGGTGGTTTGACTTTTCCAACAGTACTCGCCGCAAATACTCCAAATGATGGATCAGAATCTGTTACTCTTCCAAGTACAGCTGCCCCTAATTGCAGAATCCTGATTGAAGCAGTCGGGAATATATTTTATGCTGTATCAAAGAATATCGCGCTTGGTTACGCTGTAACTACCACATGTAATACATACACAAATTCTACACCTTTGGCAATACCTGATGGTGTAGCTCCTAATACTCCGGGATCTGTTGTTTCTAGCTCAATCAATGTGCCTATAACAGGAGTAGTATCGGATGTGAATATCGGATTAAACGTTACTCATACCTATCCAAATGATTTAATAATTGCTGTTAATAGTCCAGGTGATGCCAACCAAGTTCCTGTTTGGAACAGAGCTTGTGGAGGTAATAATAATTTTAATGTCACTCTAAATGATGGTTCCCCGGCATTTACTTGTGTAGCTAATATGACTGGAACATTTTCGCCTTCGTCCCCGCTATCAGCGTTCAATGGTGATGATGCTAATGGAACATGGTCTTTATTGGCAGCTGATTTTTATAATGATGATACCGGAACTTTAAATTCATGGTCTATCCAAGTTTGTACAGAAACATTTGCCTTATCAACTCCAACAGTTGGATTTGCTAATTTTGCAGTTTATCCAAATCCAAATAACGGAAATTTCAATATCCAATTTACAAGTGACGCTTCAAACGGCAGCGGAGTTAAAGTGCTGGTTTACGATATGCGAGGAAGATTGATTATGGAAAATAATTTTGAAAATAACGCTATATTTAATCAAAACATTCAATTAAATAATGCTCAGGCTGGCGTTTATTTACTAACTGTCACTGATGGGGAAATGAAGGAAACCAAAAAAATTGTGGTTGAGTAAACCCTATATATAGAATGGTCTTAAAGAGGTGCTAATCAGCACCTCTTTTTTATTGAAGTAAGATTTGGCTTTATAATTGTAATGCTATACTTATCAAAAAGAGCCAATAATTATTGTATGCCTATAAAGATTAAATATTTACCTCTATTTTTTGTTAAAAAATATTTTATGTAAAACATTTGTTTATTTTTGACATCTTTAAAATTTAAATTCTAACAAAATGAAATTGAAATTACTATTTGCATTACTTGTTGTTCAATTAAGTTCGGCACAACACAGAACTTGTGGAATGCAGGCAAAAATGACGCAAATAATGAATGACCCAGCTCAAAGAGCTGCCTATATTGAGCAACAAAACAGTTTCGAAGTTGAGTTGCATAGAATGGCTATTAGCAGCAATAAAAATGGTAACAGTGTAAACTCAGTAATAAAGATTCCTGTGGCAGTGCACTTCCCAGCGGTTGCAACTACCTCTACCTTAAAAGCTTGTTTAAGAACATTAGCGCAATCACAAATTAATATTTTGAATGCAGATTATAATGCGACAAACGCTGACATTGTTAACTTTGTGAGTGATGCTGATTATTATCCTGGCACTAACATAGGTAGTTTACAAGTAGAATTTGTATTAGCTACGCAAAATCATCCGGCAGGAACCGGTTTGGTTAATGGTGACTTAGCGGTGACATTCGGAACAGATTTCTTAGCAAATAACGATAATGATAGTACTTGGGCGGGTTATATGAATTTAGTATGTAAAAATGCAGGAAACGGAATCTTAGGGTATTCGCCACTTGGCGGTTCTCCATCAGGAGGGAATTGCGTGGTAATATCGAAAACTGCTTTTGGTGCAGGAAGTGGTTGTACAGGTTACGTTCCAGATGCACCATATAATTTGGGAAGAACATTGACACACGAATTAGGCCATTTCTTTAATTTGGATCATACTTTTGATGGTTGTGATGGTCCTAATTGCGCTACCTCCGGAGACAGAGTATGCGACACACCGGATACTAATACGGAATCGTATGAGTGCCCCGTGGCAGGAGAAGTTGGCGGGTGCACTGATTTGGCTTTAACAATGAATTACATGGATTATACAAATGATGCTTGCATGTATATGTTTACAGCGGGTCAGGCAACAAGAATGCAGGCCTGGTATAATGCTATTGCAAGTCAATTTAGAACCGATGTTTTAGGTAATGAAGCTTTTTTGCAAAATGATTTTAGCATTTATCCTAATCCAAGTAACGGTACTTTCACCATTCAATTTAAAGATATGATGAATAGTTATTCTGTGGAGGTATTTGATGTGATGGGTAAAACCATTTACGAAAACAGCTATGACCAATCTGCAAATTTGACTCAGGTTATCAATTTAGATAACGCTACCAGCGGTGTTTATTTTGTAAATATTAAAAGCGAGAACGGTATCGTAACCAAGAAACTGCTCATACAATAATTATTGTCCTCATAAAATAAAAAAACCCTCTCAATTGAGAGGGTTTTTTATTTTCCATTAAAGCTGTTCATCGTTTCGTTTAGTCCTGCTAAAGCAAAGGATTCAACTATTTGCCTGCCTATTTCAAATCTTTCCGGTAGCTTTTCTTTTTCGGCCTCAATCCATTCGCCAAGTACATAATCGACCTGTTGTCCTTTTTTGAATTCATCGCTGATTCCAAAACGAAAGCGCGGATATTCGGAAGTGTTTAAAATAAGCTGGATGTT
>JAZKCP010000149.1:34455-36432 GCA_040388035.1 Bacteroidota bacterium
ACGGATTGTTCCAAAAGCCAAATTCAAATCATCTGTAATGACTAAAATATTTTCCTTGGCGATGTTTTCTTTTTGCATCCAATACTGAACCGCTTTGCCGCTTAGGTTCATGTACGTATTAGGCTTAAGCAGAATAAATTTTCTTCCTTTGATGCTAAATTGTGCAACGGCACCAAGCTTTGCTGTTTCAAAAGAAACATCGTGTTTTGAAGCTACATAATCCACTATTTTAAAACCAATATTATGGCGTGTATTTACATATTCGGCACCAATATTACCAAGGCCAACAATGAGGAATTTTTTCATTATCTCTGTGTTTTCTGAAGTTTTTTTTGTCGTAAATAATTTGGTCAACCAACTCATGGTGCAAAAATAGGCATTTAATACGATTATGAAAACGGTTATTGTTATGGAATCGATTGCCCTAGCCCTGATAGGAGCGGCAGCCCGGAACGTAGTGAGGACTATAGCGGATTGCTTCGCCAGTTCGCCAAAAGGCTCGGGTGCAGGTTCCCGGCTACTCAACAAAAAATAGACACATAAAAAAAGCACCAGTAAAACTGATGCTCTTCTATAACTGAAAAATAAATTACTTATTTTTTCTTTTTTGCTGCTCCTTTTTCTGCTTTTGCTGCTTCCTGCGCTGCTTTCATAGCCGCACGAGAAATCTTAACTTGAGCAACAACAGTGTTGTCCGGGTGCATTAATTTGAAATTAGGTGTAGGCAACTTCGTTACATACAATTTATTCCCCATTTGCAATTCAGCAATGTTTGCCTCAACATAATCAGGTAGATTTTTTGGTAAAGCTTTCACTTTTAATCTACGTTGGTTCAGGTTCAAAACACCTCCTAAAAGTACACCAGGAGAAGTTCCTGTTACTTTTACCGGCACTTCCATAATGATTTCCTTGTTCTCATCCAATTGGAAAAAATCAATGTGGTTGATTCTGTCTGAAACTGGGTGAAACTGAATGTCCTGCAAAACTGCGTTGGTAGTTTTTCCATCCAAATCTATCACAACTGTGTGTGCGTTTGGAGTGTAAACCAAGCTTTTGAATGCTTTTTCTTCTGCTGCAAAATGTACTGGTTGACTTCCTCCGTAAATAACGCAAGGAACCATTCCAGCATTACGTACCGCTTTGGTTGCTACCTTGCCCACGCTTTCTCTTTGTGATCCTTTAATCGTAATCGATTTCATTGTAAAATATATTAATTAATAAAAAAATTCTTTTTGGGCGTGTCCCTTCGGGTCAGGCTTTCCACAGTATCTTTTTCTTCAAAAAAGGATACTTGCTCCAATCCTTCACGCAATCACCAGCTTACATCAAAAACTTCCCGCTGATGGAATTGTTGTGCTGCACCATGTTCATTACTTCTGCAAAAAGAGGCGCACAACTCACCACTTTTATTTTTTTGGATTCTCTTTTTAACGGAATCGAATCGGTTACGATTAATTCCAATAATTTAGAGTTCTCCAGTTTCTCATAAGCATCACCCGAAAGTATTGCATGAGTACAAATCGCTCTCACGCTTAATGCTCCTTTTTCAATCATCAAATCTGCTGCTTTGGCTAATGTTCCTCCGGTATCGACCATGTCGTCAACCAAAATCACATTTCTTCCTTTCACTTCACCAATCAACTCCATTGTGTCAATTACGTTGGCCGCTTTTCTTTGTTTGTAACAAATTACCACATCCGATTCCAAAAATTTGGAATACGCATAAGCTCTTTTTGAACCACCCATATCCGGAGATGCGATTGTCAAATTGTCTAACTGCAGGCTCTTAACATATGGCAAAAAGATAGTCGACGCAAACAAATGATCGACCGGCATTTCGAAAAACCCCTGAATCTGATCGGCATGTAAATCCATTGTCATGATTCGGGTTGCTCCGGCAGTTTCCAATAGTTTTGCTATCAGTTTTGCTCCAATCGGAACCCTTGGTTTGTCTTTTCTGTCTTGTCTTGCGTAACC
>JAZKCP010000150.1:0-16925 GCA_040388035.1 Bacteroidota bacterium
TTGTCTTTGTGAGCTGGGCTGTTTAACCAGGCGCTCAATGCACTTTCCGGCGTTTGGTAGTTGTAAGCAATATTCTCGCCTACTTTTTCTGCTCCTAAAACCTGGATCAGATTGTTAGATCTTTGTGTGAAATAATCGTGGTTTACCACATTATTATCAATCATGTAAATATTGTGCTCTTGTGATTTATAAGAGATGTGATTGATCACTTCAAGAGTATTCAATCCAATACTTGCACGATAGTTATTGATAAGTGTAACAAGTCTCAACTCTGCGTCATTGTAATTGTAGGTAGTTACAAGTTTGTTGTCTGTTGAAGAACCTTCTGAAGAGTCAGAAGAACAAGATACCATAGTGAACACGATTGCTAACGGCAACAATGCTCTAAACATTTTTGCTTTCATAGTAGTAGGTTAAGTTTTTAATAAAGTAGATGTGGGGCAAACACTTTATTTCGATTAATATTGACAGATTTTAATAAAGTAGATGTGGGGCAAACACTTTATATATTTTATTTTGAAAGAACGTATTGATTTATTTCGTTAGACAATTCTACAACTTTTGACGTTTAAAGTACAAATAAAATCGATGAAATACACTATTATTGATTTTGAATAAGAAGTATTC
Organism: Bacteroidota bacterium; assembly: GCA_040388035.1. Classification (GTDB taxonomy): domain Bacteria; phylum Bacteroidota; class Bacteroidia; order Flavobacteriales; family Flavobacteriaceae; genus Flavobacterium. The sequence goes on from JAZKCP010000150.1 coordinate 628, forward strand.
CTACTTTATTGCATTTAATCGATAATAATTTAATATACATCTAAAACGAAAAAACCACTCCAAAGAGTGGTTTTTATAATTTTTAGATTCGATTATGCTGTTTAAGGCGAAAGTCGTTCAATTTTCCAGTTGAATGCAGCATGTAATTGATAGCGAATTCGATCATGAAGCCTATTTGGCCTTCCTTGCCAAAACTCAACCTCAATTGGCCTGACTAAAAACCCGCCCCAAAATTCCGGACGCGGAATTTCTTTTCCTTCGAACGTTGACTCAAGCTCCTTAAGTTTAAATTCCAAATAATCTCTGGAAGGAATCACTTCGCTTTGCGGAGAGACAATCGCGCCAAGCTTACTTCCATCGGGTCGTGATTCAAAATAATTATCTGAAACAGCTTCAGGCGTTTTTTCAGCTATTCCTTTTATGATAACCTGTCTTTCCATGCTTGGCCAAAAGAACGAAAGACAAACGCTTGGATTCTTTAAAATAGCCTTTCCTTTTTCTGAATTATAATTGGTGTAAAATATAAAGCCATCTTCATCATATTTCTTAAGGAGCACAACTCTCGACTTTGGGAACCCATCTAAACCAATAGTAGCAACAGTCATAGCATTCGCTTCATCCACTCCATCAAATTCTTTGGCCTCATGAAACCATCTGTGGAATAAATTTATTGGATCTTCGGGAATAGTACTTTCCAGAAGCTGGCTTTTCTCGTAGGATTTTCTATAATGGCTTAAGTCTTCCATATTATTTTTATTTACTACAAAATTAATATAATTCTATAGAGAACTATTTTATTAAAGTTCAAATGTTTTCCCATCATCAGCAAGTAAAATATTAGAATGTAATGTTTCTGCTTCCTGCCTGAATAAATCAATCGAATCGTACCGTGTGCTATAATGCCCTAAAATCAATTGCCTTACATTAGCTTTTGCCGCAATAGCCGCTGCCTGTTTGGCGGTGCTGTGCATTGTCTTTTCGGCTTTATCGGATTCTGATTCTAAAAATGTCGTTTCATGATATAAGGCATCACACTTTTCAATTATAGGAATTATGGATTCATCATACATCGTATCACTGCAAAACGCATAGCTTTTCGGCTGGATTGGATCAAAGGTTAATTCGGCATTTGGAATAATAGTTCCGTCATCAAGGGTAATGTCTTTTCCGTTTTTTATCTTCTGGAAATAGCAGGTATCAATTTTATACTGCTGAACAGCATCTACGTTCAATTTTCTGTCACCTATTTTTTCCTGGAACAAAAATCCGTTGGTATAAATCCTGTGTTTTAAAGGAATTGTTTTTACCAAAACTTTTTCATCTTGATAAATAATTTCAGATTGAGCAGATGTCAATTCATGAAAATATAAATTATATCCTGTGAAGGAATTGGAATACCGCAACTGAAGCAATATTATTTCCTTTATGCCTTTTGGTCCATAGACATGCAAATCGGTTTGACGGTTGAGCAGCATAAAGGTTGAAATCAAGCCTACTAATCCGTAAAAGTGGTCGCCATGCAAATGCGAAATAAAAATATGGTTGATTTTGGAAAACTTGAGTTTGTTTTTACGCAGCTGTACTTGTGTTCCTTCTCCGCAGTCAATCAGGAACATCCGGTTTCTGATTTCCAGGATTTGTGATGTTGGATTCGTTATCGTTCGTGGAGTTGCGGCATAACAGCCAAGAATGGTTAATTTCATTTCTATATAGAGAATTAAAATCCTAAGTCGCGCTCTATTTCCTCCATCTCAATAATATCATGAGCTTCCTGAGTAGTTGGAACAACGGTTAGCTTATCCGGAACATCATTGAAATTAATTCCGTCAGCAACCAGCACTAATGACTTTTTCTCTTTCCTATGATTTTTTGCCATTTCAAGAAACAGCTTGATACTTGGCATTGATATAGCTTTATCATGAGATAGATCTATTATTAAATTTTGAGATTTAAAACTATTGTACTCATTATTTAACTTCTGATAAAACTCGGCAGTATTGCCCTGAGTATTCCTAATAGTTGTGGTGTGTCCTTTTTGCTCTACTTTCATTTTGGATGCAAATATTTATGATGCTAATTTACTAAGATTTTGTCACTAATCCTTGATTTGTCGTTTTGATATTCATTTGAATGATGTAGTTCATGGAAAATATTGGTTTTTTATCGGTGAAATACCTCTTTTTTTAACATTTCATAGACGAACTGCACAAAAAAAACGCTGAAAACCCTTGAATTCATTGATTTTGTCGATTAAACGACTTTTGGGGTTAGTTATCGGAAATATTTCCTTCGGTTATAGTGTTGCAGTAGTTTTGGTGAAGAAATAATAAAGAAACCAAAATTATGACAACAGCTAATAACACAACGACTCAAGGAAATGTAACAAACGTTAGATTATTTGTTTTATTCGTTTTATTAATGTTATCTACAACCGGAACATTTGCACAAGCTACTCCAGCTGCTGCAACTACTTCAACTGAGGTTTCTGTTTCTAACGAAGTAAAAATGACTATCACTACTGATAACGCTGTTGCTTCTACTTCAATGGATTTCGCAGTTTGGTTTATGGGTTCTAAAAAAAATACAAACAATACATCAAACGGAACTTTCAGCAAAAAACAATTAATCAACTCTGGTATCAATACCAACAGTGTATTAATTAGATCTTTCTTGAAAAAAGTTAGCACTCAAGGAAACGGAATCGCATAATTATTTTTTTTAATATATTTTGGTTAGTTTAGGAAATTAAAAAGTCCCGGTTAAAACCGGGACTTTTTGCATTATCAAATTTTAGTATTTGACGAATTATTTTTTAGCTTTTAATGCTTTGTACTTGTCAGTCATTTCAAGAGCACCGTAAACACTTAATAAAGCTCTTTTTGCCACTTCATCATCACCTTTGACCTCAACGGCTTTTTCAAGATATGGGAGAATTTTTTTAAGATTGTTCTCTCTTTCTGCTTTTAGAACTTCCCATCTTTTGGTTTCTTTTTCTGATGTTCCCAATTTGTTCATTTCAGAAATATATTTTTCATCTCCCCTTAATTTTAATTCGGAAAGATTTAAAAGCGCATTGAAATAGTTGGGGTCAATGCTTAATGCTTTTAGATAGAATTTCTCAGCATCTTCAAGCTTGTTGGCATTAGAACTGATAACTCCCAGGTTATAAATCAAATCGACATTGTTGGGATTTTTAGCCAATAACTCGTTAATTACACGCGTATAAGACTGAGTATCCTTATTGCTTAAATGCAAATCAGCTTCAGTCATCAGAAGGCTGTCGTCTTCCGGATTTTCTTTACGGGCATCCTGAATAGCTGTTAAGGCTTCAGCGGATTTGCCTTTTTCCTTTAGTATTAAGGCGATATTTTTATATATTTCGCCACGTTTTGATGGAGTTTTCTCTTCCCTAGCTTTTGAGTGTGAACCAGAAGTTACAGCTATATCTCTAAGTTTTTTGTTAACTCCAAAACTTTCTTCGGTTTTAGTGGCATTATTGTATGCATAATAAATAGTCCCATCACCGGTATAGTTCATTTTTTTTAAGATATCATAGTACTCCAAAGCTTTGTCATATTCCTTGGCATTTACATAGTAAGATGCAGCATAAAACAACATATCAACATCGTTTTTATCTAGGGTATATATTGAATAAATAATATCAGCGGCTTCCTTATTTTTATTTGCCTTACCAAATTCCATCGCAAAATCAATTAATTGAGGTTTGAAAGTGGTAACTGTTTCGTTAATGTTGTCTGTATAAACCTTCTTTCCTGTTTTCTTTTCATACTCCAAAGTTGCATTTAATCCATTGGCTACCTCCGAAATTTTCTTTGGGCTTATTAGATTTGCAAGCGCCATCTGCTGTTGTGGCGCGGGTAGCTTTTGATCAATTGCTTTTATTTCCAGCACGGGAGTCATTGCTTTGTAAAATCCTGTGTATACTCTATCTCCTTCTTCTGTGGCAAGAGGCTCAGCTTTGATTACTAAAGCTTTGTATTCAGCTATGTCACTTGCTGAACGTGTTTCTTTCTCGTAAATTCTTTTTAGTTTTTTTAACTCATCCTTTTGTGCGAAAGATGAAACAGAAACTAATATTGCCGAAGCTAATACAATGTGTTTTATTCTCATTTTATTTATTTTTTAATTTATAATTAAAATCACCAACTAAATACTCTAATTGGTGATTTTTTGTTTTTATTCATCTTCGTCAGAATCGTCCTCAGCATCATCATCATCAACGATATCATCATCTTCCTCGTCGTCGTCGTCAACAGCTGAACCATCATCTTCAAGAACTTCTAAAACCGGTTTTACTCTTTCGATAGCCTCGGTTTCAATTACATTTCCGTCTTCATCCAGTTCCGGTTCTGAAACATCGTCTTTCATTACTTTGGTAACTGCCGCAATGGAATCATTTCCTTTGATATTGATAAGCTTCACACCTTGCGTTGCTCTACCCATTACACGTAAATCCTCGACTGCCATTCTGATGGTTAATCCTGATTTATTGATAATCATCAAATCATCAGCATCTGTAACCGAATTAATCGAAATCAGTTTTCCTGTTTTCTCGGTAATATTCAATGTTTTTACACCTTTTCCACCACGGTTTGTAATTCTGTATTCGTCAAGTGAAGAACGTTTTCCGTAACCGTTTTCGGCTACGACCAAAATTTCACTTTCCATGTCGTTTACAGTAACCATGCCAATTACTTCATCTGTTTCGTCTTTCAGTGTAATTCCGCGAACTCCGGAAGCTGTTCTTCCCATTGGACGTGTTTTGGTTTCTTCGAAACGAACTAGTTTTCCTGACTTAACGGCTAATATAATTTGGCTTTCTCCATTTGTTAATTGAGCTCCTAATAATTCATCATCTTCTTTAATGGTGATCGCTGCAACTCCGTTAACTCTTGGTTTAGAATATTTATCCAAAGATGTTTTCTTAACCTGGCCTTTTTTGGTAACCATAATAAGGTTGTGGCTGGTAGTATATTCTTTATCCTTTAAATCCTGCGTACAGATAAATGCTTTTACCTTGTCATCAGATTCGATATTGATAAGATTTTGCAACGCTCTTCCTTTTGCCGTTTTGCTTCCTTCCGGAATTTCATACACACGCATCCAGAAACATTTTCCTTTTTGCGTAAAGAACATCATATATTGATGATTCGTAGCTACGTACATATGCTCTAAGAAATCCTGATCTCTTGTTCCGGCACTTTTTTGTCCAACGCCACCTCTATTCTGTGTTTTGTATTCAGTAAGGTTGGTACGTTTGATATAACCTGCGTGAGAAATTGTAATTACTACATTTTCATCGGCAATCAAATCTTCGATACTTACATCGCCACCGGAATACTCAATAAGCGAACGACGGGCGTCGCCATATTTATCCCTGATTTCGATTAGCTCTTCCTTAATTAATTCCATTCTCAATTCTTTGCTTGCAAGCAAATCTCTCAAACGTTGAATTAATTTCATGATCTCTTCGTATTCTGCTCTTAACTTGTCTTGCTCCAGACCGGTTAACTGACGAAGACGCATTTCTACAATGGCACGCGCCTGAATATCTGACAAGCTGAATCTCTCAATCAATTTACCTCTTGCTTCGTCTCCGTCTTTTGAGGAACGAATCAATGCGATTACTTCATCGATATTATCGGAAGCAATGATTAAACCTTCTAAGATGTGGGCTCTTTCCTCTGCTTTGCGCAATTCGAATGTAGTTCTTCTAACGACAACATCATGACGATGCTCAACGAAATAATGAATCAGATCCTTTACGTTCAGCATTTGTGGCCTTCCTTTTACCAACGCAATATTATTGACACTGAAAGAAGATTGTAATTGTGTGAATTTATATAAAGTATTCAAAACTACATTTGGAACTGCATCACGTTTTAATTCATAAACGATACGCATTCCCGTTCTATCCGATTCGTCACGGATGTTTGATATACCTTCGATTTTTTTATCGTTAATCAAATCGGCAGTTTTCTTGATCATTTCTGCCTTGTTAACCTGATACGGAATTTCAGAAACAACAATGGCCTCTTTTCCGTTAGATTCCTCAAAACTTATTTTGGCACGAATAACGATTCTTCCTCTTCCGGTTTTGAATGCTTCACGAACACCTTCCATCCCGTAGATTGTTCCTCCTGTTGGAAAATCCGGTGCTTTTATATATGTAATTAATTCGTCAATCTCAATGTCATTATTATCGATGTAAGCTAACGTTCCATCAATAACTTCAGTAATGTTATGTGGTGCCATATTTGTGGCCATCCCCACTGCAATTCCAGATGCTCCATTTACGAGCAAAGTTGGAACGCGTGTTGGCATAACGGTCGGCTCATATAACGTATCGTCAAAGTTCAATTGAAAATCAACCGTTTCTTTGTCAATATCTGCCATAATGTCTTCCGACATTTTTTTCATTCTGGCTTCAGTATAACGCATCGCAGCCGGACTGTCACCATCAACAGATCCAAAGTTACCTTGACCGTCAACTAGCAAATATCGTAGACTCCATTCCTGAGCCATACGAACCATCGCATCATAAACCGAAGTATCTCCGTGTGGGTGATACTTTCCTAAAACTTCTCCAACAATTCTTGCGGATTTCTTGTGAGCTCTATTTGAAAAAACTCCTAAATCATACATTCCGTATAACACTCTTCGGTGCACTGGCTTTAAACCATCGCGCACATCAGGCAATGCTCTTGAGACAATAACCGACATCGAATAATCGATGTAAGCTGATTTCATTTCATCTTCGATGTTAATCGGAATTAACCTTTCTCCGTCAGACATATATTATAAATATTTAATAAAAATTAGTTCAATTTCAAAACGTGCTAATATAGAATATTTAAAAATTTCAACACCTTTTTTTGCTCATAAATTTCAATGATTTATTAACAAAATAGGGGTGGTTTTTGGTTAATAAATTACTTGCATACCTACTTTTATTATTGGCATTTTTTTTGTCAATTAGCTGACAGTACATTTAGCGGGAATGGTTTTTGTTAGAATCGTTCTGAATAACTAAATTTACATTACCAATTATATATTTATGGATGATAATTTTTCACCTAGAGTTAAGGATGTGATAACCTACAGTAAGGAAGAAGCCTTGCGTTTAGGTCACGACTTTATTGGGACAGAGCATTTGATGCTCGGTATTTTAAGAGACGGAAATGGTAAAGCAATTACTATTCTTAATAATTTGTCTATTGATTTGGAACATTTGCGAAAGAAGGTTGAAGTACTCAGCCCTGCAAATCCGAATGTGGAAATCAGTAACGAAAAGAAAAATCTACACTTGACTCGTCAAGCGGAACGTGCCTTGAAAACTACCTTTTTGGAAGCTAAAGTATTTCAAAGTACGTCTATTAGTACGGCACATTTATTATTGTGTATTTTAAGAAATGAGAATGATCCAACAACCAAACTACTGCATCGTCTGAAAATTGACTATAACGTGGTTAAAGAACAATATTTAAATATGACACCAAGCGAAGAAGATTTTAGCGATAATTTGCCAACAAACGAATCTTATAATGAAGACTCAGGACAAGATGACAGTTTGAAAGAAGGCAATTTCAACAATCCGGCGAACAAGACCAATAAAAAATCTAAAACGCCTGTTTTGGATAATTTTGGACGTGATTTAACCGAGATGGCTGAAGAAGGAAAACTTGATCCCGTAGTTGGTCGTGAAAAAGAAATTGAAAGAGTTTCTCAAATCCTTAGCCGTAGAAAGAAAAACAATCCGTTGCTAATCGGTGAACCTGGCGTTGGTAAATCTGCCATTGCCGAAGGTTTAGCTCTACGAATCATTCAAAAGAAAGTATCTAGAATCTTATTTAACAAAAGGGTAGTTACTTTAGATTTAGCATCTTTAGTTGCCGGAACGAAATACCGTGGACAATTTGAAGAAAGAATGAAAGCCGTGATGAATGAGTTGGAAAAGAATGACGATATTATTCTTTTCATTGATGAAATTCACACTATCGTTGGCGCCGGTGGCGCAACTGGTTCGCTCGATGCTTCAAATATGTTCAAGCCGGCTTTGGCTAGAGGCGAAATACAATGTATTGGTGCCACTACGCTTGATGAATACAGACAATATATAGAGAAAGATGGTGCGTTGGAAAGACGTTTCCAAAAAGTAATCGTAGAACCAACTTCGGTTGAAGAAACCATTACGATTCTGAATAACATCAAAAACAAATACGAAGACCATCACAGTGTAACTTATACTGACGAAGCGATTGAAGCTTGCGTTAAATTGACCAACAGGTATATGTCAGAGCGTTTTCTTCCGGATAAGGCTATTGATGCATTGGATGAAGCTGGTTCAAGAGTTCACATTACAAACATTGACGTTCCGAAACAGATTTTGGATTTGGAACGTCAACTAGAAGAAGTGCGTGATTTGAAAAATTCGGTTGTTAAGAAACAGAAATATGAAGAGGCAGCCAAACTTCGTGATGATGAAAAACGTCTGGAAAAAGACCTCGCAATCGCTCAGGAACAATGGGAGGAAGATTCAAAAAGCAATCGTATCCAGGTTACCGAAGATAACGTTGCCGATGTCGTATCGATGATGACCGGAATTCCGGTAAATCGTATCGCCCAAACAGAAAGCAACAAATTGGCACATCTTCCCGATTTAATAAAAGGAAAAGTAATTGGCCAGGACGAAGCTGTTTTGAAGATTTCGCGTTCGATTCAGAGAAATCGTGCCGGTTTAAAAGATCCAAATCGCCCTATCGGTTCATTTATTTTCTTAGGGCAAACGGGTGTTGGTAAAACCCAGTTAGCCAAAGTTTTAGCCAAAGAATTATTTGACTCCGAAGATGCTTTGATTAGAATTGACATGAGCGAATACATGGAGAAATTTGCCATTTCCAGATTAGTCGGTGCGCCTCCGGGATACGTTGGTTACGAAGAAGGTGGACAATTAACTGAAAAAGTTCGTAGAAAACCATATTGCGTAGTTCTTTTGGATGAGATTGAAAAAGCACATCCCGATGTTTTCAATATGATGCTGCAGGTTTTAGATGATGGATATCTGACTGATAGTTTAGGCCGAAAAATCGACTTCAAAAATACTATCATCATTATGACTTCTAACGTTGGTGCAAGACAATTGAAAGATTTTGGACAAGGTGTCGGATTCGGAACTGCCGCAAAAATTGCGCAGGCCGATGACAATTCGAAAGGTGTTATTGAAGGCGCATTGAAAAAAGCTTTTGCTCCTGAATTTTTGAACAGAATTGACGACGTAATTGTCTTCAATCCATTAGAAAAACACGATATCGATTTGATCATAGAAATCGAATTGAAAAAGCTATTCGGCAGAATTTCTGAACTTGGATATACATTAAATCTTTCAGATAAAGCCAAAGCGTTTATAGCTGAAAAAGGTTTTGACAAACAATTTGGAGCGCGTCCATTAAAAAGAGCCATTCAAAAATATGTTATAGAAACAGTTTTAATAAATCTAGTTAAAGGAACTGGAATAGCAGGATTACATGGAATCCGTCCTAAAAATAATTCCATAATCCGTCCTTTACTGTTTGCTTCAAGAGAAAATATCCAAAAATATGTTGAAGATGCTCTAGCTGAGGAAATAATCACTTCCAAAATTGCTTCCGGAGATACTATCTTTATGGATTTGGATGAAGCCACGCAAGAGTTGACTGTCGCCATCCAAAAAGCAAAAAAATCTGCGAGTTAAAAAATAATAAAGTAACTTTAAGCCACGAATTTTATTCGTGGCTTTTTAATTTCTATTCCACGCAAACAATTAGACTATGAATAAAAACCGACTTGAAGCTTTTAGCGATGGAGTTTTAGCTATCATCATTACCATCATGGTATTGGAATTCAAACTTCCTGAAGGCTCAGACTATGAAGCATTGATGCCATTGGTGCCAAAGTTCCTGAGTTATGTTTTGAGTTTTATTTATGTTGGAATTTATTGGAACAACCATCACCATATGATGCACACAGTAAAACACGTAAATGGTAAAATCCTTTGGGCAAATCTCCATCTGTTGTTTTGGCTGTCATTGATTCCTTTTGGCACGGCATGGAATGGTGAAAATCACTTCGCTCCGTTTCCAATGATGCTTTACGGAATCATTTTGTTGATGAATGGTATTGCCTATTTCATCCTTCAGGGATTTATCTTAAAGGAACATGGCAAAGATTCGCTACTATCAAAAGCTATTGGCAGTGATTTCAAAGGAAAATCGTCTCCAATCTTATACACAATAGCCATTTTGTTTGCCAATTTTTATCCAATAATCTCAGGCGGAATCTACATTTTGGTCGCGCTGATGTGGTTAATACCAGATTCAAGAATCGAAAGAATCTATAACGAAAAATAATTTACAAATAACCAAATAAACAAATAAACAAATGAACATTTTATCACAACTCATCGTCGGATTCGTCGCAGTCTTACACCTTTATATTCTTTGGCTCGAAATGTTTGCGTGGACAACACGCGGAAGAAAAGTTTTTAAACACATTCCGGAAGACCAGTTTGAAAAAACAAAAGTTATGATGGCAAATCAAGGCTTATACAACGGCTTTCTCGCAGCGGGATTAATTTGGTCGCTTTGCATTACAGATGTCGACTGGAGTAAAAACATCGCTATCTTTTTTCTTTCCTGCATTTTAGTAGCTGGGATTTACGGAGCAATGACGGCTTCCAAAAGAATCTTTGTGGTACAGGCAGTTCCTGCTATTTTGGGATTGCTGAGTTTTATGTTGAAGATTTAATTAGTTTATCCAGTCATTACATTCTTCCACTCATCATCAAAGTTGGATAAGTAGATTGTATTTGTAAAGGTATCTCCGTTAGGATAAGTTAAAACTTCAACAATTGAGTATAGATTTGATTCAATTTCTATGAATTGAGAGAACTCTCTTTCGACATTATTGAAATCCGCAAAGCCTTTCTCCTGAATATATTGAATTAATGTTAATTTCAAAAGTTCAGCTGTTTCATAAACTAATTCCTCATCATCCAAATCGTATGCAGGATTTGCCTGTCTCAAAATTATTTGGGCTTCTGTCAAAAAATCTTTAGATAAAAGAACATTCTCCAAATCCTTATTACAAAAAGCAGTTTCTAAAGAAATTATAGCATTTTCTGGAGTGTTATACTTGTAGTCCATGACATTAATCCTCCAACTCCACCATAAAACTATTCAAAAACGCCACCGAATTTTCAATATCATAATGCAAAATCCTGTCTTCCTTAACCAACGGCACATCGGCTCTGAATGATTTCAGGAAGGTTTCAATAAATTCACTCGACTGCAATGGTCGTCTGAATTCAATGGCTTGTGAGGCATTCATCAATTCAATGCCTAGGATTCTTTCCAGGTTTTCCATAACCTTTAAGCATTTTGTGGCAGCGTTTGCTCCCATACTTACGTGATCTTCCTGTCCGTTTGAGGAAACAATGCTGTCAACACTGGCCGGAGTAGCCAATTGCTTATTCTGGCTGGCAATGCTTGCCGCAGTATATTGCGGAATCATAAATCCTGAGTTCAGTCCCGGATTGTCAACCAAAAACGCTGGCAAACCACGTAAACCTGAAATCAGTTGGTAAGTTCTTCTCTCGGATATGCTGCCTAATTCTGATAAGGCAATTGCCAAAAAGTCTAAAGCTAACGCCAAAGGCTGTCCGTGGAAATTCCCACCCGAAATAATCACATCGCTTTCAATAAATATATTCGGATTATCGGTAACCGAATTGATTTCCGTTTTGAATACTTTTTTTACATAATCAATCGTATCCTTTGAAGCGCCATGAACCTGCGGAATACAGCGGAATGAATACGGATCCTGAACATGCTCTTTTTGCTGCGAAATAATTTGGCTGTTCTCCAACAGTTGCTTCATCCTTTTTGCCGTCACAATCTGTCCTTTGTGTGGACGCACAAAATGAATCAATTCATCAAACGGCTCAATCCTTCCGTCAAAGCCTTCCAAAGAAACAGCCGATATCACATCTGCAAAATAAGAATATTTTGCTGCTTTCAGAAGTATATAGCTGCCGTAAGAACTCATAAATTGAGTTCCGTTTAATAATGCCAAACCTTCCTTTGACTGTAAGACAATTGGCTGCCAGTTGAATTTCCTTAAAACTTCAGAAGCATGTATCTTTTTGCCTTCAAAATTCACTTCACCTTCACCCAATAATGGCAATGATAAATGCGCTAAAGGTGCTAAATCACCGCTGGCGCCAAGTGAACCTTGTGTATAGATTACCGGAAGGATGTCATTATTATAAAAATCCATCAAACGCTCAACAGTTATCAGCTGCACACCCGAATGGCCGTAGCTTAACGATTGAATTTTAAGCAACAGCATAATTTTTACGATTTCATTCGGCACCAAATCTCCGGTACCACAGGCATGCGACTTTACAAGGTTTTCTTGTAGCTGGGATAAGTCTTCATTGGAAATCTTCACATTACACAACGAACCAAAACCGGTATTGATACCGTAAATCGGTTTATCGTTGTTCGCCATTTTTTTATCCAAATATTCCCTGCATTTTTGAATATTAATCCTGGCTTCTTCCGAAAGCGAAAGCGATTTATGCTGGGAGATAATTACCTCCAACTGCTCTAAACTCAATACTTCCGAACTGATATAGTGTGTGTTTTCCATTTTTTGTTTGCAAATTGTGCTCAAAATTCCACAAACAAACGCTAAAAAGCAAGTTTTATTAATAGTATTTTATTGAGAAATTGCTAATGAATTTATGCATCTGATGGAAAAAATCCTAATACAATTTCCTCATCCGCTGAAAACTACGATTTTGATAAAAATAACCACAAAACTTTTTTCGTACACAAAAAATGCTATTTTTGGAAAACTATGTGGAATACCAACAACAAATATTCTTTAACAACTACAGCTAATACATTGGCTGTAACTACTGTTGGTACTACAACAACTACAACCCCGTTTGGGGTATAATCATTTCATATAATCCTTATTCATGGACTTTCATTTAGAAAGACAACAACTCATAACTCATAATTCACAACTCATAATTCAATCATGATAGTATTAAAATTTGGCGGGACTTCAGTAGCCAATTCAGAAAATATTTCGAAAACAATAGCAATCGTAACCAACAAAAGCAAAGAAGATAAACTCGCAGTTGTCGTTTCCGCTTTCAGTGGCGTGACCGATATGTTGATTTTAGCGGGAAAAACAGCATCCGCAAAAGACAAAAACTATAAGGAGATTGTCAGCCAAATTGAAAAGAAACACAAAGACGCTATCGACGAGTTAATTCCGCTGAGCGAGCAAAGCGAACTTATTGATACAATTAATGGCAATATTAACCACTTAAAGACTTTATTGGATGGTTGTTACCTTTTGGGCGAGTTATCCAATAGAACCGCTGATATTGTGGCAGGATTTGGTGAATTATTATCTTCCCAGATTATTGCCGTAGCATTAAAACAAAAAGTAAGCAATTCCTCTTTCAAAGACAGTCGGGAATTAATCAAAACCGATTCCAACTTCGGAAAAGCAAGTGTAGATTTTGGCGTAACGAATAAATTGATTGTCGATTATTTTAAATCCGATACCAATCAGGTTGTGTTACTCCCAGGTTTTATTGCGTCTTCGCTAGATGGCAATACAACAACACTTGGTCGTGGTGGTTCTGATTTTACAGCGGCAATAATAGCCGCAGCCGTAAAAGCCGATGTTTTGGAAATTTGGACAGATGTAAATGGAATGTTTACTGCGAATCCAAAAATCGTAAAACAAGCCCAGCCTATAGAAACCATATCCTATCAGGAAGCAATGGAGTTGTCACATTTTGGTGCCAAAGTATTGTATCCGCCAACGATTCAACCTGTATTGAAGGACAGTATTCCAATTTTCATCAAAAACACTTTTGAACCTGAAATCTATGGAACGCTGATTTCTGATAATCCAAACGCCACCGCCAATCCTATCAAAGGAATTACGCATATCGATAATATTGCGTTGCTGACACTTGAAGGCTCCGGAATGATTGGTGTTGCCGGTTCTTCCAAACGATTATTCGAAGTGCTTTCGCAGAATAATATCAATGTTATTTTTATTACCCAAGCATCTTCGGAACATTCTATTTGCATTGGTATTCTAAATGCCGATGCTGATAAAGCCAAAGCGGCAATCGATAAAACCTTTGAAGTTGAAATAGCTCAGAACCGCGTTGAACCAACTATTGTTGAAAAGGATTTATGCATCGTAGCCTTAGTGGGTGAAAGCATGAAAAACCACCAGGGAATCAGCGGCAAGATGTTTAGCACTTTGGGTAAAAACAATGTGAATATCCGTGCCATTGCACAAGGCGCATCCGAAAGAAATATCTCTGTGGTAATTAATGAGAAAGACGTTAAGAAAGCACTGAATACTTTGCATGAACGTTTCTTTGAAGACAATACCAAACAGTTGAATCTTTTCGTAATGGGTGTTGGAAACGTAGGCGAGAAATTCGTTGACCAGATTGCACAGCAAAAGAAATTCCTAAAGGAAAACCGAAAAATAAATGTACGCGTTATTGCGATGGCCAATTCAAGAACCATGGTTTTTGACGAAGACGGAATCGATTTGAAAGACTGGAAAACGGCGGTTGCAGAAGGTGAAAAAGCAAACGTTGAAAGCTTTATTGCCAAAGTAAAAGACCTCAATTTACGCAACAGTATCTTTGTTGACATCACTGCAAACTCAGATATTGCAGGAATATATGATAAGTTTTTAAGTCAAAACGTTGCGGTGGTTACCTGTAATAAAATTGCGTGCTCTTCCGAATATGATAATTACAAATACCTAAAAAATCTTTCTCAAAAATACAATGCACCTTTTCTGTTCGAAACAAATGTCGGAGCCGGATTGCCAATTATTGATACCTTGAAACACCTGATTGCTTCTGGCGATAAAGTCAATAAAATCCAGGCGGTTTTATCGGGAAGTTTGAACTTCATCTTTAATAATTTCAGTGATACTTATAATTTTCATGACGTAGTTAAAGAAGCAGGCGTTCAGGGATTTACAGAACCCGACCCAAAGATTGATTTAAGCGGTGTTGATGTTGCCCGTAAGATATTGATCCTTATCCGCGAAAGCGGTTACCAAATGGATATTGACGAAATCGAAAACAATTGTTTCCTGCCAAAAGAGTGCATGGATACAACCAATAACGAAGATTTCTTCAAGTCGTTGACAAAAAATGATGCGCACTTCAACGAGCTGTTGGCTGAAGCCAAATCAAAAGACAGCCGGATTAAGTTTGTCGCTAAATTTGATAACGGAAAAGCCTCGGTTGGTTTGCAATTCATTCCGAAGGAAAGTCCGTTTTATAACTTGGAAGGAAAAGACAATATCGTCGAATTCTATACCGACCGTTATGTTGACCAGCCATTAATCATAAAAGGTGCCGGTGCCGGTGCCGCGGTTACAGCTTCAGGTATTTTCGCCGATGTAATCCGAATGGGAAATGTATAATCGAGTCGTAAAGTCGAATGTCGAAAGTCTTAAAGTAAATTGACTCTTGATTCAAACGACTTTAAGACATTATGACTTTTAAGACATTATGACTGAAATAAAAGTATTCTGCCCTGCGACTATCGCCAATCTCAATTGCGGGTTTGACGTTATGGGCTTATGCCTCGAAGGCATTGGTGACGAAATGATTATCCGGAAAGTTGCCGAAAAAGGCATCAGGATAACCAAAATTACCGGAGCGGACTTGCCGTTGGAAACAGAGAAAAACGTGGCTGGAGTAGCTGGTTTGGCTTTATTGAATGCTACGCAAACTGACTTTGGTTTTGAAATCGAAATCCATAAAAAAATAAAAGCAGGAAGCGGTATTGGAAGCAGTTCTGCCAGCGCAGCAGGCGCAGTATTTGGCATCAACGAACTTTTGGGCAAACCATTTACCAAACATGAACTGGTTTACTTTGCGATGAAAGGCGAAGTCGTTGCCAGTGGCAGTGAACATGCCGATAACGTAGCGCCTTGCGTTTTGGGTGGTTTTACATTGGTCCGCGGTTACAATCCATTGGATGTGATTAAGATTGAAAGCCCTAGTGAAATTTATGCAGTCGTATTACATCCACATATTGAAGTCAAAACTTCTGATTCGCGAGCAGTTCTGAAACCCGAAGTTTCCCTTAAAAATGCCATTACCCAATGGGGAAACCTTGGCGGATTGATAGCCGGATTATACACGAAAGACTATGATTTAATTG
>JAZKCP010000150.1:16935-28037 GCA_040388035.1 Bacteroidota bacterium
GATGTTATCGTTGAACCTGCCAGAAAGCATTTAATTCCCAATTTTGATGCAGTAAAAAATGCTGCGCTTAAAAATGGCGCTTTAGGTAGCGGGATTTCAGGAGCCGGACCATCAATTTTTGCTTTGTGCAAAGGAGAAACTATTGCCAAAACCGTTGCTAAAAGTATGTGTGACGCTTACGCAGATACCGGAATTCATTTTGACATCCATATTTCGAAAGTGAATGATGAAGGAACAAAAATTATATAGAAAATGAACTATTACAGCCTAAATAATAAATCACACAAAGTTAGTTTCCAGGAAGCAGTTGTCGCTGGTTTAGCACCCGACAAAGGTTTGTACTTTCCTGAAAGCATAACACCACTACCCGATTCTTTCTTTGCAAATATTGAAAACCTTTCGCATGAAGAAATTGCATTTGAAGCAATTAAACAATTTGTTGGAAATGAGATTCCTGAAACGGAACTTAAACGCATTATTGCAGAAACGTTGTGCTTTGACTTTCCGTGTGTGCCTGTAGAAGACAATGTGTTTTCCTTAGAGCTTTTTCACGGACCAACCATGGCATTTAAGGATGTCGGTGCTCGTTTTATGTCGCGTTGTTTAGGCTATTTCAATCGAAACGACGATAAGCACGTGACTGTTTTGGTTGCCACTTCAGGAGATACAGGCGGTGCGGTTGCCAGCGGATTTTTAGGCGTTAAAGGTGTTGAAGTAATCATACTTTATCCTTCCGGAAAAGTGAGCGATATTCAGGAACGACAGCTGACCACTTTAGGCCAAAATATAAAAGCACTTGAAGTGGATGGCGTTTTTGATGACTGTCAGGACATGGTTAAAAAAGCATTTCTGGATGATACCTTGAAACACAAGAATCTTACTTCAGCCAATTCGATTAACATTGCGCGTTGGCTGCCACAAATGTTTTATATTTTCTTTGCGTACCAACAGTTAAAAAAACACAACAAGCCAATCATTCTTTCCTGTCCAAGCGGGAACTTTGGAAATATTTGCGCAGGCATCATGGCAAAAAGATTAGGCCTGCCTATTACCCATTTTGTAGCTTCTACGAATATGAATGATACCGTTCCAAGATTTTTAGACAACGGAAACTATGATCCTAAACCTTCTATAGCCACCATTTCGAATGCCATGGATGTTGGGAATCCGAGTAATTTTATTCGCATACAGGAATTATACAATAATGATTTAAGCGAATTTGAAAAAGACTTCTCTTCCTATAGCTATACCGATGCCCAAACCGAAGTGGCCATTAAACACATTTACAACCGAACAAAATATATAGCCGAGCCACACGGAGCTGTGGGTTATCTTGGCCTGAAAATGGAAATGGCAAATCAACCAAATAGCATTGGTGTATTTTTAGAAACGGCGCATCCTATTAAATTCTTAGATACTGTCGAACCTTTATTGGATTTAAAATTACCTATTCCGAAACAAATTGAAAGTGTGCTTGGTAAAGAAAAAGTGAGCACTAAAATTAAAACGTATCAGGAATTTAAATCCTTTTTAGGATAATTGCTTTAAATAATGGCAAACAAAAATATCCACAAAATAGTGACTTATTGCATTGCAGCTGTTTGGATAGCAAACGGGCTTTTTTGTAAAGTATTGGATTTCGTTCCCCGACATCAGGAAATTGTTGAAAGAATTACAAATGTTGACAGGCCTTCAGCTGCCTATTTAACTATCTTAATCGGAATTTCAGAAATCATTATGGCTGTATGGATTTTAAGCGGCTACAGATCAAAGTTAAATACCATTGCACAAATCATAATAATAGCATCAATGAATACCCTTGAATTTATGCTTGCACCTGACTTGTTACTTTGGGGAAAACTAAATTCACTTTTTGCGTTTCTGTTTATTTTAGTGGTATATTTCAATGAATTTCATCTTAACAAAAAACAACAATTAAGTTGATGCTATCATTTCTAAAAAACCATCCGTTTGCAGTCGAAGCTTATTTTGAGAGTTCACTTGTTTTGACATTTGCCGTTCCAAAAGAAGAATTAGAACATCTTATTCCGGAATGTTTGCAGCTCGACACATTTGAAGATAAATGGGCTTTTGTAGCTGTAGCGATGGTGCAGACAAAAAATTTGCGTCCGAAAGGGTTTCCGAAATTTATGGGTAATGATTTCTTTCTTATTGGTTATCGTGTATTTGTCCGTTATACAAATAATGCGGGCAAAAGATTACGTGGTTTATATATCTTAAAATCAGAAACAGACAAAAAGAAAATGGAGTTTATGGGAAATATATTTACCCATTATAATTACACAACTACAGACATCAGGCAAACCGATCAAAAAGACACAAAAGAAATATCCTCAATCAATTCAAAATTTAAGGTTACACTAGACAAAACGGAAGAAGAAATTCCCCTGCCGGAGCATTCGCCTTTCGCAGACTGGAAAGAAGCCCGAAGGTTTGCTGGTCCGTTGCCTTTTACATTTACCTATAACAAAGAAACCAAAGAAGTTTTAATCATAGAAGGTGTAAGGCAAAACTGGACACCAAATCCTGTAAAGGTGATTGATTATAATTTCGGATTTTTAGACTCATTACAACTTGAAAAACCTGTTTTAGCAAATGCTTTTATAATTAAAGACATTCCATACTACTGGAAAAAAGGCAAAAAGGAAGTATGGAAATAAAGAGGCGCAATTTTCAGGGTGTTCTTAATATCTTAAGCTTTAACCGGCATTTCTATGTGTTTGGATTTATTGCTTTGGCCTTGATTATTGGAAGTGAACTACTTTTCAATTGGTCAGACAGTTTGTATTGGATTGTTATTTTGGGATTTATTTATGGACTCACAATGCCGTTAATCATTTCAGCCTATGTTTATGATTTTTCCGGGTTTTACAATTTTGACTGGTTAAGGAAATTGAATATTGAAGATTCTGAAAGTAAACTCAACTTAAACATCAATGCCGGGTTTGATGAAACGAGCTTCATTATCAAAAAAATACTTCCAAAGTCTGATTTACAGGTCTATGATTTTTACAATGCAAAACAGCATACCGAACCTGCAATAATCAGGGCAAGAAAAGTGAGTATTTTTTATCCGAATACAATGCAGATAAATTCAAACGCAATTCCGTTAAATGACAATTCGGTTGACAATATTTTTTTATTATCGGCAATACACGAAATTCGCAAACACGATGAAAAAGTACAATTTTTAAAGGAATGCCACCGTGTTTGTAAACCAAACGGCAATGTAATTATGGTAGAGCATTTAAGAGACTTTCCAAACTTCATAGCATTTACAATTGGCTTTACCCACTTTTTCTCAAAAACAACCTGGAAAAAAGCATTTACCGATGCGGGATTTACGTCTTTTCAGGAAACAAAGTTTACGCCATTTATGTCAATATTTAACTGTCGCCCCTAATGGAAATTCATCTAAAAATAATTGGCTGCCTTTTAGTTGGTTTAGCATTAATCCATATTGTTTTTCCAAGGTATTTTAATTGGGGCATAGAACTTAAATCGCTAAGTTTAATCAATCGTCAAATGATGACGGTGCATACCTTTTTTATTGCGTTGACTGTATTTCTGATGGGTTTGCTTTGCCTGACGTCATCCAGCGAATTGATTCAAACTAATTTTGGAAAAAGAATATCATTTGGACTTGGTATATTCTGGACTATTAGATTATTAATCCAGTTCTTTGGCTACTCACCTGAGTTGTGGAAAGGAAAAAAATTTGAAACACTAATGCACCTGATGTTTTCGTTACTTTGGTTATACTTAAGTACAATATTTTTGACAATATATTTGGTTTGATAAAGTAATACTGATTTTTCCTATTTTTGTCAGTAAACCAATATCCCATGAAAAAAATCACTTCACTTCTCGCCTTATTCCTTATTGTCGCCTCTTGTGGTGTAAAGCAAACCCGTAAATTAGTTAGCTCAGGTGATTATGACGCTGCAATAAATAATGCGGTTGATGGTTTACGCAACAACAAAAATGCTAAAGGCAAACAGGATTATGTCTATTTGCTTGAAGAAGCTTTTGCCAAAGCCAAACAACGGGATTTGCAGGACATAAGCAGTTGGTTTAAGGATGCCAATCCACAAAACCTGGAAAAAATATATGAAACCTATGTCCAGCTTAACAGGCGTCAGAATCAAATTCGTCCACTCCTTCCTCTGAAATTATTAAAGGAAGGCCGCGATGCCATTTTTCCATTTGATGATTACACCGATCAAATTGTAAGCAGTAAAAATGCTTTGTCAAAATATCTTTATGACAATTCAAAAGCCTTGTTAGCCAATAAGGAAAAAATGGTTATTCGTCGCGCTTATGATGATTTGGTGTACTTAGAAAGCATCAATCCCGGTTTTAAGGATGTTGGCAAATTAATTGACGAAGCCCAGTTTAAAGGAACCGATTTTGTAAATGTTTATACTAAAAACGAAACTAATATGGTCATTCCGATTCGATTGGAAAATGATTTGTTGGATTTCAGCACCTATGGACTGAATGATAAATGGACAGTCTATCATAGCAACCGTCAACAAGGAATTAACTATGACTATGGTTTGATCGTCAACTTCCGCCAAATCAACATTTCGCCTGAGCAGGTAAAAGAAAAAGAATACATAAGAGAAAAACAAATTAAAGATGGTGTCAAAAACCTTTTGGATGCTCAGGGCAATATAGTAAAGGACAGTTTGGGCAATCCTATTAAGATAGATCATATGAGAACAATCCGCATCCGTATTTATGAGTTCTCGCAAATAAAATCCTGCCAGATTACTGCCAAAGTTGATTATATCGACTTTAGAACCAATCAACTGATGGAGACTTTTCCATTGGCAAGCGAATTTGTGTTCAGTAATGTTTATTCCACTTATAAAGGAGACAAGCGCGCAGCCGATGATACTGATTATACCTATTTCGACCGCAGGCGAATTCCATTTCCAAGCAATGAGCAAATGGTTTTTGATACGGGAAATGATTTAAAGGAGAAATTAAAAGATATTATCTCAAGGCATAAGTTTAGACGATAAAAATAAAACCCGTCGCGTTTTGGAACGCGACGGGTTTTATTTTTATTTTAGTAGAACAATCAAATGCTAGTTAGCTCCATTAGACATATCAGTATAGACAGTCCTCGAGATTTCCACCAATAACTCAGATAATTTTTTCATGTCCTTTCCTTTTGTCATTACGGTCAGCAGATAGGCTTTATTGTCCAAAAACACTATGGCGGATTCATGTAATTGCTTTTCAGCCTCAGTTCCCGATTCACCAAACTTGTGCGCCATTTTGGTATTGGCTGGCACACCCTTGGCAATTCCTTCCTTAAAATCACATTCTGTTAAAAGTTCAGCAGCATATTCCGAATTTTTAATGGTTAGATAGCCCGCATTGAATATGGCTCGCATAAAGAGAGAATAATCCTTAACTGTAAGCAGGTATTGACTCGCATACATGTTTGGAACTTCAAGGTCAAAATCAGAAAATAGCTTTTGCAACACCTTTTTATCCATGTTATTTTCTAAAAGGATTGTAGCTTCATTATCCGAATATTTAATCATATAAGTCAGCAATTCCCTAACTGTATAACTATGCCCCAATTGAATTGTTTTACCTGCAAAATTAATTTTTTTACCTGCATTTACAGCCTTGCTATAAAGAAGTTTTTTGCTCAAAAAGCCGGGATTGTCTTCATCCATTTTCAAAATAGTCATAAGCACAGGAACCTTAAATAAAGAACCTGGTTGGTACTTTTCATTTTCATTGACAACCGTCCATTTTCCAGCTGAACGAATAAGAACCGAAGCACTGGATACTCCTTCATATTGTTTATATCTTTCGATAATTTCTGTAACTCTTTGTTTAGTTCCCGCCAAATTATCACCCTCGCAATTTTCGTCTACCCATAGAATCGGCTTAATGAATTTAAAACCTGTAATTCTTTTTATGTTATAATCACAGGAATTGTTGGCAACTGGCATCTCTGAAGGCGAAGTATTCTTATTACAGAAACTTGCTAAAGAAAAAGCAGCGGTAAATACTACTAAAGAGAAGATAGCGACATGCACAATCGAAAATCTTTTGGATTTAAATGAAATCATTTATTTTATTTTTTTAACTGGGCGAAATTAAATAAGATTGTCAGAAAATATGTTACAGTTTTGTTAAATATATTGGGTGAGGTCGGCTACATCAATATCACTATGTGAAGCATCATAAACCACTTTTCCGTTTCTTATTAGTAGTACTTGAGGCGATTCATGGCCTACTCCGAAAAGACGTGCAATTTCGTTAGACAAATTTCTATGTGCCAACAAGTCTAAAAAATACGGAGCGACTGCATCTTCCAAATCATATTCATTCTCAAACTTCTTCAATACCATTCTGCTAACGCCACAACGAGTACTGTGTTTAAAAATTAGCACCGGCTTATCTTCGGATTCAGCAACCAGCTCTTCTAATTGTAAGACATTTAAAAGCTGCTTCCACCCTACTTTTGAGAGTGACTTATTTTCTTCTGAAGAACCGGAGCTGATATTAAACATACCCATAACTGTCTTGTTTTAAGACACTTTGTCTGACTTTAGTGATGAAAATCATTTCAAGAAAGACATTCTGTCTGTAATTTTATATTGGAATACAAATTGAAAAGTTTGCAAATGTAAAATAAAACAACATACTAAAAATGAATATAAATAATTTAACAATCAAATCGCAGGTTTGATATTAAGAGGAGGAAGCCCAGTGGGCTTCAGGTATATAAGCTTTAGCTCTTTAATAAAATTTAACAACATTAAAAAATGAACATAAATAATTTAACCATCAAATCGCAGGAAGCACTTCAGCAAGCACAGCAAATTGCACAAGGTTTTGGTCAACAACAACTCGAAAACGAACACCTCTTTAAAGGAATTCTAGAAGTTGACGAAAACGTAACGCCTTTCATTTTGAAAAAACTCAATGTGAACTTCGAACTGTTTAAAAAGATATTAGACAGCACTATTCAGAGTTTTCCAAAAGTTTCGGGCGGCGATATCATGCTGTCGCGTGACGCCAATAATTCGCTCAACGAGGCTAACATTATAGCCAAGAAAATGAACGATGAATATGTTTCCATCGAGCATCTTATTTTAGCAATATTCAAATCTAAAAGCAAAGTGGCCCAAATCTTAAAAGACCAAGGCGTAACCGAAAAAGGATTAGAAGCCGCTATTGCCGAAATCCGTAAAGGTGAACGGGTGACTTCAGCTTCAGCCGAAGAAACATACAATGCCTTAAACAAATATGCCAAAAATCTGAACGAACTAGCCAGCCAGGGAAAACTTGATCCGGTTATTGGGCGTGACGAAGAAATCCGTCGTGTGCTGCAAATCCTAACGCGCCGTACCAAAAACAATCCGATGCTGGTTGGTGAACCCGGAGTTGGTAAAACTGCCATTGCCGAAGGGTTAGCACACAGAATCGTTGACGGTGACGTTCCCGAAAATCTTAAGGATAAAGTCGTTTATTCGCTTGATATGGGTTCACTGATTGCAGGCGCAAAATACAAAGGTGAATTTGAGGAACGATTAAAAGCCGTGGTAAAAGAAGTAACTTCTGCCGAAGGCGATATTGTACTTTTCATTGATGAAATCCACACTCTTGTCGGTGCAGGCGGTGGCGAAGGCGCAATGGATGCAGCCAATATCCTAAAACCAGCTTTGGCTCGTGGCGAATTGCGTGCTATCGGTGCAACAACGTTAGATGAATATCAAAAATATTTTGAAAAAGATAAAGCCCTGGAACGTCGTTTTCAAAAGATTATGATTGACGAACCTGATACCGAAAGTGCAATTTCCATCTTACGTGGAATCAAGGAAAAATATGAAACACATCATAAAGTACAAATAAAGGACGAAGCCATTATTGCCGCCGTAGAATTGTCACAGCGTTATATTACCAATCGTTTTCTTCCCGACAAAGCCATCGACCTTATTGACGAAGCCGCTTCCAAACTGCGTATGGAAATCAATTCCAAACCGGAAGAACTGGATGTTTTGGACAGAAGGATTATGCAGTTGGAAATCGAATTGGAAGCCATCAAACGTGAAAATGACGAAAGCAAAATGAAATCCCTGAAATTAGACTTAGCGAATCTTAAGGAAGACAGGAATGAAATTTTCACCAAATGGAAATCAGAAAAAGACGTTGTTGATAACATCCAAATAATAAAAACAGAAATTGAAGATTTTAAATACGAAGCGGAACGTGCCGAACGCGATGGCGATTATGGTAAAGTAGCCGAAATCCGTTACGGAAAAATTAAGGAAGCGCAGGAACGTTTGGATG
Organism: Bacteroidota bacterium; assembly: GCA_040388035.1. Classification (GTDB taxonomy): domain Bacteria; phylum Bacteroidota; class Bacteroidia; order Flavobacteriales; family Flavobacteriaceae; genus Flavobacterium. The sequence goes on from JAZKCP010000150.1 coordinate 25,285, forward strand.
TGTTACTTAAAGAATTACAGGAAAACCAGGCAGGAACTTCGTTAATCAAAGAAGAAGTAACGCGTGAGGACATTGCCGAAGTCGTTGCCAAATGGACCGGAGTTCCGGTGATGAAAATGCTACAGGGTGAAAGGGAAAAACTCCTGAAACTCGAAGATGAATTACATCACAGGGTTGTAGGCCAGGAAGAAGCCATCGAAGCAATAAGCGATGCGGTTCGAAGAAGCCGCGCCGGATTACAGGATATGAAAAAACCAATTGGTACTTTTTTATTCTTAGGAACAACCGGAGTCGGTAAAACCGAGTTGGCGAAAGCATTAGCCGAATATCTATTCGATGATGAAAATGCTTTAACACGTATTGATATGAGCGAATATCAGGAACGACACAGCGTAAGCCGATTGGTGGGTGCACCTCCGGGATATGTCGGTTATGACGAAGGCGGACAGTTGACCGAAGCCGTACGCAGAAAACCCTATTCGGTAGTGCTGTTGGACGAAATTGAAAAAGCGCATCCTGACACTTTCAACATCTTATTACAGGTATTGGATGAAGGAAGATTGACAGACAACAAAGGGCGTTTAGCCGATTTCAAAAACACGATTATCATCATGACTTCCAATATGGGAAGCAGCATTATCCAAGAGAAATTTGAAAATTTAAAAGGCTCGGTTGAGGCCGCTACCGAAGCTGCAAAATCGGAAGTTTTGGGATTACTGAAACAAACGGTTCGTCCGGAGTTTATTAATCGTATAGATGAAATTGTCATGTTCACGCCATTGACAAGCGCCAATATCAAAGAGATTGTAGGGCTTCAGTTAAAAAGCGTGGTCAAAATGCTGGCGCATCAAAATATTACGTTAGATGCCACACCGGAAGCTATTGATTATTTAGCTGATAAAGGATATGACCCACAGTTTGGCGCCCGTCCGGTAAAAAGAGTGATTCAAAGAGAAGTTTTGAATCAGCTTTCCAAAGAAATATTGGCAGGCAAAATCGCTACAGATCATATTATTCTATTAGATAGTTTTGGCGGTGGATTAGTATTCAGAAACCAAAGCGATCTCGTAACATAAAAAATTAGTATCGCATTGATTGAAAAGCCCTGATATTGGAAACAATGTTTGGGCTTTTTATTTTAGGAGCACAGCAAATCTTTTATTTCGGAAGTTCACTCCCGCTGTACGCGCTACAAGGTAGCTCGCTCCCATCGGGGCTAAAGACACGCCTTTTTGCAATAGCATTTGAAAAAAAGTCATTACTCATAACTCATAATTCATAACTTTGACAAATTGTTGAAAATTTAAAATATCATTAAATGACCGATTGGAAGCATATGTTTTACAAATTTGAATTGAAGGAAATTTTGATTCTGATTTTGAAATATCGAAAAAATTTATTTCTGATTCAATTGTTGAATTCAAATGCTACAAAAATTAAAACGCAACAAAGAACTCGTCGGTTATGCCATAATGATGGCAGTACTAATGCTGTTATTGCGCTGGTTAGAGTTTCGTTTTTTGATTTTAGGGCATCAGTTTGAAATTTATGTGGGATTGATTTCCGTTTTCTTTTTATTGTTTGGTATTTGGGTTGCCAACAAAATAACAAAGCCCAAAGAGAAAACCATTATCATTGAAAAAGAAATCAGGGTAATCTCAAACGACAACTTTATATTAAATGAAAACGAACTAAAGGCTCGAAAAATAAGCAAACGCGAACTGGAAGTACTGACGTTAATGGCCGAAGGCTTAAGCAACCAGGAAATCGCTGAAAGTTTATTTGTTTCGCTGAATACCGTCAAAACGCACAGCGCCAAACTGTTTGAAAAACTCGAAGTCAAAAGAAGGACACAAGCCATTGAAACTGCCAAAAAATTACTGCTGCTTCCTCCTACTTTAGGATGATTTATACAAAATCACCCAAAAGGATGAGCCGTTTGTAAATGCTTTTCCAAAACTTTGCAGCTCAATCTTAAATAAAAAATAACATGAAAAAAGTAGTACTTACTTATGGTTTGATTGCAGGAGCAATTGTGGCTGCCTTTATGATTTATGGCACTATGACCTTTATCAACAATCCCAACTTTGAAGGAAGCATGTGGCTGGGCTACACCGGAATGCTGGTCGCCTTTTCGTTTGTATTTATCGGAATTAAAAACTATCGCGACAAACAAAATGGCGGTGTAATCACATTCGGCAAAGCCTTAAAAGTTGGCGCCTTAATTTCTTTAATTGCATCAACGATTTATGTTGGGGTTTGGCTGATAGAATATTACTGTTTCTTTCCTGATTTTATGGACAAATATTCGGAGGCAATGCTCAAGAAAATGGACAAAACTGCTATGACTGCTACCGAAATAAAAGCTAAAACAGACGAAATGAAAATGTATAAGGAAATGTATAAAAACCCAATTATCGTAATACTAATGACTTATGCCGAAGTTTTAATTCCCATTGGTTTATTGGTTCCGATAATTAGCGCTTTGATTTTGAAACGAAATGTAAAAACAGCTTAACAATAAAAAGCCTACTCAAATTGAATAGGCTTTTTTATTATACTTTTCCTTCTTTAATCTCATCGACAATTTCGGGATTTAATAAAGTGGAAGTATCACCAAAATTGCTAAAATCACCTTCAGCAATTTTCCGCAATATCCGACGCATGATTTTTCCGGAACGCGTTTTTGGCAGATTGGATACAAACTGGATTTTATCAAGCTTGGCAATCGGGCCGATTTGGTCAGAAATCAA
>JAZKCP010000150.1:28047-44339 GCA_040388035.1 Bacteroidota bacterium
AATTGATTTATTTCCTTTGCCAAATTATCTTTATCGCGGCTTTCGCCTATTTCTTTCAAAATAATAAACCCGTACAAAGCATTTCCTTTAACATCATGTGGAAAACCTACAATGGCACTTTCCGCAACTGCCGGATGTTCATTGATAGAATCTTCTATTGGCGCTGTTCCAAGATTATGTCCGGAAACTATAATTACATCGTCAACTCTGCCTGTAATTCTGTAATAACCAACTTCATCGCGTAAAGCGCCATCACCGGTAAAATATTTCCCCGGAAACGCCGTAAAATATGTTTCCTTATAGCGTTGATGATCTCCCCAAATGGTTCTTGCAATCGCCGGCCAGGGAAACTTAATACACAAACTTCCGGTTACCTGATTGCCCTCAATTTCATTGCGTAGCTCGTCCATCAATACAGGCTGGATTCCGGGTAATGGCAATGAAGCATAAGTTGGTTTTGTTGGTGTCACAAACGGAATTGGTGAAATCATAACTCCTCCGGTTTCGGTTTGCCACCAGGTATCCACAAGTGGACAGCGTTTTCCGCCAACGTGGTCATTGTACCAATGCCACGCTTCTTCATTTATTGGTTCACCAACTGAGCCAATAACTTTCAACGATTTCAACGGGAAACGTTGTACATAATCCAAACTCTCTTTTGCTAAAGCGCGAATCGCCGTTGGTGCAGTATAGAATTGTGTGATTTTATGTTTCTCGATAACTTCCCAAAAACGGCTGTAATCCGGGTAAGAGGGAACGCCTTCAAAAATTACTGTTGTCGCACCGTTTAGTAAAGGTCCATAAAGAATATAGGAATGACCGGTAATCCAACCAATATCGGCGGTGCACCAAAAAATATCATTCTCTTCATAAGCAAAGACATTCTTAAAAGTGTAAGCAGTATAAACCATGTAGCCTGCTGTAGTATGTACCATTCCTTTTGGTTTTCCGGTCGAGCCGGAAGTGTATAGTATAAATAATGAATCTTCTGCATCCATGATTTCTGCAACATTATTCGGAATAGCAGTATCAAGTAAAGGTTGCAGCCACATATCACGGCCTTCTTTCATCGAAACTTCAGTATTCGTTCTTTTTACGACCAATACTTTTTCCACACAAGGCGTTTTCTCTAAAGCCTCGTCCACAATTCCTTTTAAGTCTATCGATTTGTTTCCACGGTAACTTCCATCTGAAGTAATCACCATTTTACATTCGCAGTCATTAATGCGGGCGGCCACTGCAGCTGCTGAAAATCCGGCAAACACAACCGAATGCACAGCACCGATTCTGGCGCAGGCCAAAGTTGCAATCGCCAATTCTGGAATCATTGGTAAATAAATGCAAACCCTGTCGCCTTTCTGAACGCCTTGCTCGCGAAGTACATTTGCCATCCTTGCCACTCTGTCATAAAGTTCGTTATAGGTAATATGAAGGGCTTTTTCGTTCGGATTATTGGGCTCAAAGATGATAGCGGTTTTTTCGCCGCGTCTCGCCAAATGCCTGTCGATACAATTTTTGGTGATATTGACTTTGGCATCAACAAACCATTTGAAATGGGCTTCTGAAAAATTAACTTCAAAAACCTTTTCCCATTTTTGATACCAGGTAAAGTTTTCTTCTGCAATCTTATCCCAGAACTTTCTCGGCTCACGGACAGATTTTTTATACATTTTGAAGTAGTGTTCTAAATTGAGTATTTTATAGTAGCTCATGTTCTAATAATAATGTTTGCAGCGTAAATATATATATTCTATCGAAGTTGTGCTAAATTTTCCATTTCCAGCATCATTCATTTTATTTAAAGTAACCAATCTTTCCTAATTCCAGTACTTCTTTCACTTCGCCAATTATCGCCTCATCATCAATAGTTGATGGAATCTGAAAGTTTTCACCATCGGCTATACTTCTCAATAATTTCCGCAATATTTTACCGGAGCGTGTTTTTGGCAAACGCTGAATAACAGCCACATCATGTAACGAAGCAACTGCACCGATTTTTTCTCTGACCAGTTTAACAATTTCATGCTGCAATTGAAAATTTTCAATTCCTTCGCCCGTTTTTGTTACCACCAAAGCCAATGGAATTTGGCCTTTCATTTCGTCATTAATTCCAACTACGGCACATTCTGCAACCGAATGGTGTGAAGCTACGATTTCTTCCATTTCGGCAGTAGATAAACGGTGACCGGCAACATTGATTACGTCATCTACCCTTCCGGTAATAAAAATATAACCGTCTTCATCTTTGTATCCGCCATCGCCTGAAAAATAAAATCCTGGAAATCTGTTTAGGTAACCCGTCTGAAAACGTTCGTTATCATTCCATATATCCAACAAGGTTCCCGGAGGCAAAGGCAATTTGATAACAACATAACCCTCTTGATTTGGTCCTAACTCCTGACCGTCTTCACCAAAAATGGTAATAGCATAACCTGAAACCGCTTTACCTGACGAGCCTGGTTTTATAGGCAAAAATTCTACGCCCATCATATTGCATATCATTGGCCAGCCTGATTCTGTCTGCCACCAGTGATCAATCGCCGGGATGGGAATGTGTTCTCGATACCATTCTAAGGTAGCAACATCACAACGTTCACCGGCGAGGAACTGTGTCCTGAGACTTGACAAATCATATTGCTTGATAAATTCGCCATTTGGGTCTTCTTTCTTAATGGCGCGGATTGCTGTTGGTGCTGTGAACATTACGCTCACTTTATGCTCTGCAATAACCCTCCAAAAAGTACTGGAGTCTGGTGTACGGACAGGCTTTCCTTCAAAAATAATAGTAGTATTCCTGTTGATTAACGGGCCATAAACGATAAAACTATGGCCAACAACCCAGCCCACATCTGAAGCTGCCCAGAAAACTTCGCCGGGTTTTGCATCATATATTTTCTGCATTGAAAATTTTAATGCCACGGCATAGCCGCCAGTATCACGAACAATGCCTTTGGGTTTTCCGGTTGTGCCCGAAGTGTACAAAATATATAAAGGATGCGTGGTTTCTACCGGCACACAATCAGCTTCTTCCGAACCATAAATCAATGCATCGTAATCGACATCGTATTTTTTGAATGGAATCCGTGCTCCTAGTTTTCGGTTGAGAATGACGACTTTTTTTGGTTTATGTTGAGCGAGTTCGATTGCTTCATCAACCAAAGGTTTGTAAGCAATCAAACGGTCAATTTCAATTCCTGACGAAGCGGTGATAATCACCCTCGGCTTACAATCATCTATTCGGATTGCGAGTTCGTGTGGCGCAAACCCGCCGAACACAACCGAATGGGTTACTCCAATTCGGGCACAAGCCAACATGGCAAAAGTAGCCTGTGGAATCATAGGCATATAGATAATGGCGGTATCTCCTTTTTTTAATCCCAAAGAGAGTAAACCTCCTGCCAATCGTGCCACTTCCGATTTGACTTCGTTATATGTATACTTCCTTACGTTTTGTGTTACCGGGGAATCATAAATTATGGCTATCTGTTCGCCAAAACCATCATTAATATGCTTGTCTAAAGCCAAATAGCAAGCGTTTAGGCGGCCGTCTTTGTACCACTTTGGGTAGCTTAAGCCATCAGCTGTCAGTATGTGTTTTGGTTTATCGAACCAATCTATCTCATCGGTTTGTTTCGCCCAGAATTCTGTAGGGTTTTCTATGCTTAAATTGTATAATTCCTGATAGTTCATTTTGAATAAATTGTTAGGTAATTATTTTTCTTTGGAAATTCTCTTCGAAAAAAAAATAGTAGTAAAATTATGCTATATAACACAAAGTTAACAGTTTGTCTGTCAGTTTAGTCAGTAAGTCTATAAAAATGACATATATCGTCTTTAAATTAAATACTTGAAAACGCCGCTTATACAATCATCTCTATTTTATTTAGATGATTATCAAAAAACAAATTATTTTATTAACTTCGTAACCCGATTAAAGTTCCCTTATGCCAAAAAATACTATTTCTGATATACAATTTCTTGCCGGAGGTGGTGAAATGGGGCAACTCACACGCGAAAAGGACTGGAGCAAGACTTCATTAGGTGATCCTGAAAGCTGGCCACAAAGTTTACGCACTACTTTAGGAATCCTGTTGAATTCCAAATTCCCAATGTTTTTATGGTGGGGAAAAGACTTGACATGTTTTTATAATGATGCCTATCGTCCAAGCTTGGGAAGAGAAGGGAAGCATCCATCTATATTGGGAATGAATGCTTCAGACGCCTGGCCAGAAATATGGGATATCATCAAGCCTATGATAGACAGCGTATTTTCGACGGGAGAAGCTACATGGAACGAAGATGCATTAATACCGATATATAGAAACAACCGGATTGAAGATGTATATTGGACATTTAGCTATAGTCCTGTATACGATGAAAACAGTGAAGTAGCCGGCGTTCTCGTTACCTGTAACGAAACTACAGAAAAAGTAAATACACTCAAATTATTAAATGAAAGCAACAAGCGCTATTTAAATAATATTCAACAGGCGCCCATTGCTATGTGTGTTTTTCGGGGAAAGGATTTTAAGGTCGAAGTGGTTAATGAAATGATGCTCAGAATTTGGGGAAAGGAATTGAATGATGTTATAGACAAACCAATTTTTGAAGGTTTACCAGAAGCTAAAGAGCAAGGCCTTGAAATCTTACTTGAAAACGTATTTAGTACAGGCGAGAAATTTGTTGCCAACGAGCGTCCTGTTCTACTACCACGCAAAGGAAAAATAGAAACCACTTACATCAATTTTGTATACGAGGCCTTAACAGAAAGTGACGGAACTATATCCGGAATTGTGGCAACAGCTATTGAAGTAACTAATCAGGTATTTTCTCGAGGCAAATTAGAACAAAGCGAGCAAAAAGTACGCGATATTGTTGCAAATGCTCCTCTTGCCATTGCTGTATATACCGGAGAGGAAATGCGCATCGAAATGGCCAATCAGGCTATCATGAACATTTGGGGAAAAGGAAATGACGTTATCGGAAAGACATTTACCGAAGTCCTTCCTGAATTAGCAGGGCAATCCGTATTCGAACAGATTAAGGAAGTGTATACTTCAGGAAAACCATTCCATAACGAAAATCAGGCACTTGATCTTGTCGTAAATGGCAAATTAGGTACTTATTATTTTAATTATGATTTCGTACCTCTTTATGATCTTAGCGGTAAAATCTATGGCGTAATGAATACCGGAGTAGATTTAACGGACCTAAATCTGGCTAAGCAGAAAATAGAAGAAAGCAACGCAAGGTTTAAAAACACTGTAAAACAAGCTCCAACTGGAATGATTATCTTAAGGGGTAAAGATTATGTCGTTGAATTGGTAAACGATGCCTACATGAAAATTGTAGATTTTAACGAAAGTGAATTTGTTGGATTACCCCTATTTGACTCAATTCCAGAAGCTAAAGAAAGTACACTGAGCCTAATGGATCATGTTTTGGAAACAGGAGAACCCTATTATGGTTACGAAGTAACTGTACCACTTAGACGAAATAATAAAATAGAGTTTTGCAATTTCGATTTTGTATATCATCCTTTAAAAGAAGATGATGGTTCTATTTCGGGAATGATAGTAACCGTCACTGATGTAACCGAAAAAGTAGCTTCACGCAGAAAAATTGAAGAATCTGAAGCACGATTCAGAACCACAGTTAAGCAGGCTCCAGTTGCAATAGCTATATTCCGCGGACCGGATTATGTAGCGGAAATGGCAAATGAGGCTTATCTTGAATTAGTAGACCGAAAAGAAGATGAACTTATAGGTCTTCCTTTATTTGAATCAATACCGGAAGTAAAGGATATCGTTAAACCTTTATTAGATGGTGTATTTTATACCGGAGTACCTTTTCACGGAAATGAAATTGCTGCACCCATTAAACGTAATGGAGAAATCGGGATTTTCAACTTCGACTTATTATATTATCCATTAAAAGAAGAAGATGGAACCATTTCGGGAATTATTGTAACTGCTACGGAAGTTACCGAAAAGGTAGAATCACATAAAAAAATAGAACGTAACGAGGAAAGACTTAATATAGTAATCGAAGCCAGTGAATTGGGCACATGGGAATTAAATCTCAAAACAAGAGCGGTACAATATTCACAACGATATCTTGAAATTGTATGCGGACTTAAAGACAATGTTGAACTAACCCACGAACAATTAAAGCAACATATTCACCCGGATGATTTGCAAATTCGCGAGAAAGCTATAGAAAAAGCCTTGGCTACCGGTTATCTTCATTATGAAGGCCGAATAATATGGGATGATAAATCGATTCATTGGATGGAAGGAAGAGGAAAGGTTTTTTATGATGAGAACGGTGAACCTGTAAAAATGATTGGCACCATTAGGGATATTACCAATGAACGGGAATCACAGCAATTACTAATAAAAAACGAGCAGAAATTCAGGTTATTGGCTGATTCAATGCCACAAAATATATGGACAGCTGATATCGAAGGTAACTTAAATTACTTCAATCAGTCGGTGCTCGATTATTCTGGCTTGTCATTAGAGGAAATTAATCAAAAAGGCTGGCTGGATATAGTACATCCTGAAGAAAGGGATGAGAATGTAAAACAATGGATACATTCCATTAAAACCGGTAAAGACTTTTTATTTGAACACCGCTTCAGACGCCATGATGGGGAATACCGTTGGCAGTTAAGCCGTGCTATTCCGCAAATGGATGAACAGGGGAAAATTCAAATGTGGGTAGGAACCAGTACGGATATCCAGGACCAAAAAGAATTTACGCAAGAGCTTGAAAAACAGGTAGCAGAGCGTACCAAGGAACTTAAACGATTAAATGAAAACCTTAAACAAAGTGAAGAACGCTATCACCTGATGGTTGAGGAAGTGCAGGATTACGCCATTATTTATCTAAATAAAGAAGGAATAGTAGAAAATTGGAACAAAGGAGCCGAAAAAATCAAAGGTTATAAAGCAGAAGAAATAATAGGAAAAAGTTTCTCAGCTTTTTATAACGAAGAAGACAGGAAATCCCATTTACCACATTATTTATTACAACAGGCAATTTTACATGGAAGATACAGCCATGAAGGATGGCGTGTCAGAAAAGATGGGACAAGATTTTGGGCAAGCGTTATTATTACGGCAGTACACAATGATAACAATGAAGTAATTGGTTTCTCAAAAGTCACACACGATTTAACATTTAAGAAAGAAGCTGACGATAAGATAAAACTCAATTCAGAAATACTCGAACAAAAAAACAAGGAGCTTGAAAAAATGAACAAGGAACTACAGTCGTTTGCCTATATTTCCAGCCATGACTTGCAGGAGCCTTTACGAAAAATACAAACTTTTGCTGATCAGATAGTGGAAAGAGAATCGGAAAACTTGACCGAAAATGGGAAGGATAAATTTAGGAGAATGCAGAATGCCGCTAAAAGGATGCAGACATTGATTAACGATTTACTGGCCTATTCAAGAACTAGTAATCAGGATGTGGAATTAATCAAGGTAAACCTGAATACCATCATTGAAGACGTAAAAGAAGATTTGAAGGAAGAAATACAACAAAAGAACGCAACTATTGAAATAGGCCAAATTGGTGACGCTTATATCATTCCATTTCAGTTCCACCAGCTTATGTTTAATCTTTTAAGCAATTCGCTTAAATTCTCCCGCGAGGATGTTCCACTACATATCAAAATTCACGGAGAAATTGTCAAAGGCAATAAATTCAACAATGATAAGCTAGACAGAGAAACTAAATATGTACACATTACCTTTTCTGATAATGGAATTGGTTTTGAACAACAATATAGTAAAAAAATCTTTGAGGTTTTTCAACGACTACACGGCAAAGAAGTTTACCAGGGAACCGGTATTGGTCTTGCTATTGTAAAAAAGATCGTTGACAACCATAAAGGAATAATCACTGCAAAAAGTGAATTGGGCAAGGGAGCGACTTTTGATATCTATATCCCGGCAAACTAGATATTTTCACAAGCATTGAACTTTTAAATATTTAACAGTCAGATAACTGTTAAGAAAAACCAAAAATTTAACATTTCGAAATGCCTATTTTTCCATTTAAGTTGTAATTTCACTAAATATTTAACTATCACAATTAAAAATGGAAAAACTACACGCCACAATATTTTATGCAGACGACGATGTAGATGATTTGGATTTTTTTAAAGAGGTTACCAACGAAATTAATGAGCCAGTTTCTTTATTTGAAGAAGGTGAAAAACTACTTTATAGCCTTCATAATCCACCACCAAAAGCCTCAATAATTTTCCTTGACTTAAACATGCCTGTCAGATCAGGCTTTGATATCCTTCGCGAAATCAAGGCAACACCTGCCATTGAAGATATACCCGTTATTATTTTTACAACTTCAAGCAATCCAAAAGATGTGGAGTTGTCTAAAAAACTAGGCGCAAATCTTTACATACGCAAACCGGCTTCTGTAACTGCTCTTAAAAAAGCCATCAATCATGTGCTGTCTATAGACTGGAAAAATTTTACACCATCTGATAAGGAATTTGTTTATCAGCACTAAACAAATCAGTATAATAATTCGGCTTTTTTTTGTTATTTTGTGTACCAACAACAAGTAACATGCAATTTGACCCAAACGAATTAGAACATACTGCCATTTACAAACTTCTGACAGGCACAATTATCCCAAGACCCATTGGCTGGATTTCCAGTGTCAGCGAAAACGGAATCAATAATCTTGCTCCTTTCTCTTATTTCAATGCCGTTGGCGATGATCCACCACATGTAATGTTCGCAACCGGAAGAGGCAATGACACAAATAAAGACACTCTGAATAATGTTTTGGCAACCAAACAGTTTGTAGTGAATATGGTTACTGAAGAGTTAGTAGAACAAATGAATGCCACGGCACAGTCAGTTCATTCCGATATTGACGAGTTTGAATTGGCCGGAGTAACTCCTATTCCATCCGAAAAAATAAAACCTATGCGTGTTAAGGAAAGTCCCATTACACTTGAATGTGAACTCGTGCATCATTATTTCCTTGAAGGCCACAAACATGGAGGTGCCTGTGTAGTCATTGGACGCATTGTAATGATGCATTTTGATGAAAGTGTTTTATTGGATAATTACAAAATCAACCTGGAAAATTACCGACCTGTTTCCCGATTGGCAGGTTCCAATTATGCAAAAATTGGAGAACTTTTCTCCGTAAAAAGAAACTAGTATGAAAACAGATGTATTAGAAATAAACGTTGCAATGCAGATTTCAAAACCTATTAATGAAGTTTTCGAAGCCATTGTAAACCCTGAAAAAATGACCAATTATTTCATTTCTCGAAGTTCAGGAAGAATGGTAGAGGGCAAAAATTTAATCTGGAAATTTCCCGAATTTAGTGATGAAGTTCCCGTAAAAGTTGGGAAAATTGAGCACGACAAAACAGTTTCATTCTTTTGGGACAATAGTGGCAAAGAGCTGTTGGTAGAAATGAATCTTTCAACGATTGGCGACAATTTCACACTAGTAAAAATATCCGAAAAAAGCATGGAAAACAATGAAGAAGGACTCAAATGGCTTTCCGGAAATTCCTTTGGCTGGTCTAATTTTCTTGCCTGCTTAAAAGCGTATCTTGAATTCGGAATCAACCTCAGAAAAGGTTCCTTTGACTTTATGAAAAAATAAAAAAATATTCGGGCATTCGTGGCTTTAAAAAACTAAAAACATAAATGAAAATAACAGTAATTGGTGGTGGTCCGGGCGGATTGTATTTTTCGATACTTACCAAAAAAGCAATGCCTGATTGCCAGATTGATGTCTACGAACGCAATAAGGCTGATGACAGTTTCGGATTTGGTGTCGTTTTTTCAGATGAAACCTTGGGCGAATTCCTTTCACGCGATTTAAGATCCTACGAATTAATCAGAAGCAATTTTGCCTATTGGGATGACATCATCATTGCACGTGACGGACAAACCGTAAGCATTGCCGGAAACGGTTTTTGTGGCTGTTCCCGAAAAAAATTACTGCAATTACTCCAGCAACGCTGTACCGAAGAAGGTGTCAATCTCCATTTCGAACAAAACATTGAGAATCTAAATCAATTTAACGATTCCGATATAATCGTCGCCTGCGACGGAATTGCAAGCAACATCAGAACACAGTTCGCTAAAGATTTTGGAACCAAAATTTCATTAAAGAAAAACCGGTTTGTGTGGTTAGGTTCTACAAAACCATTGGACGCTTTTACCTATTTCTTCCGAACTACTCCTCACGGACTAATAGTAGCTCACACCTATCAATACCAACCGGGAATGAGCACCTGGATTTTTGAATGCAGCGACGAAACCTGGAAAAAACACGGATTTGAGGTGACCAATGAAGAAGATACCATTGCCAAAATAGCTGAAATTTTCAAAAAAGAACTTGAGGGTCATGGCTTGATTTCAAATAAATCACATTGGCGCCAATTTCCACATGTAACCAATGAAAAATGGTTCCATAACAATATTGTCCTTTTGGGTGATGCCAAAGCGACGGCCCACTACTCAATCGGTTCGGGAACAAAACTCGCAATGGATTCCGCTATTGGATTATCCGACGCAGTGATAGCAAATCCAAACAATGTACAAGCTGCTTTTGAGCAATACGATAAAACAAGGAGGAATACAGTTGAAATGATTCAACATGCTGCTTTGGTTTCGTTAGATTGGTTTGAAAATATGGATCGGAACAACCAGCATCCGTTTTATCAATTTGCTTTTGGATGCATGACTCGAGCCAAGAAAGTAACCTATGAAAACCTTCGCTTACGCGATAAATCATTTACAGATAAAGTGCTGAAGGAATTCAATGATAATCAAGATGTCACATCGAGCGCAGTCGAGATGCCTGCTGCCTTTTCTGCTTTCGCTTTGCGCGAAATGACTTTGCCAAACCGGATCGTAATGTCGCCAATGGGACAGTATTCTTCCGAAAATGGATTAGTGAACGACTGGCATTTGGTTCACTATGGCAGCCGTGCAACCGGGGGTGTTGGATTGATAATTGCAGAAATGACTGCTGTTTCACAAACAGGCCGTATCACTTTAGGTTGTGCCGGAATATACACTCAGGAACAAGTAGTTAAATGGAAACAAATAACTGATTTTATACATAAAAACACAAAGGCAAAAATCGGAATACAACTTGGCCATTCCGGTAGAAAAGGTGCAGCCAAAAGACCTTGGGAAACCGAACCAATCCAAAATCCTTGGGAATTGATTTCAGCTTCCGCGATAGCATTTAATGAAAGTTTTTCTGTTCCAAAGGAAATGGATTTGACCGATATGGATTTGGTCACATCACAATTCATACAGGCTACAAAAAATGCAAACGAAGCAGGATTTGACATGATAGAATTGCAGGCACATCACGGATTTTTGTTAGCTTCCTTCCTATCGCCATTGACAAATATCCGAACAGACGAATTTGGAGGAAGCCTCGAAAATAGATTAAAATTTCCATTGCGCGTTTTCACAGAAATGAGAAAAGCATTTCCAAAAGAAAAACCAATGTCGGTTCGAATATCTGCAACAGATTGGGCAGAAAACGGAATTTCAGAAAAAGATGTTTTAGCAATTGCAACAGCTTTCAAAGATGCCGAAGCAGATATCATCAACGTTTCTACTGGAAATACTGTAGCAAATCAAAAACCTCAAACCGGCAGGATGTGGCAAACTCCTTTTTCTGATTTGGTTCGAAATACAATACATATTCCAACGATTACTACAGGTTACATCCAGGATATTGATCAAATCAATACAATAATCCTGAATGGAAGAGCCGATTTGGTTGCGCTTGGAAGGCCGTTATTGCTTGATGCCAGTTTAGTTCGAAATGCGCAGGCGTATGAGCAATTCGAAACCCATGATATTTCAAATCAATATAAAATGGGAACTTCGCATTTGTATCCGCTAAAAGCTGCAGAAAGAAAACAGGTTGAAGGAATGAAAAAAGCATTGAAACCAAAGAGTAATAAAAAATAATTACGAATTATGAATTACGAATTACGAATTACGAATTATGAAAAAGGATAATATTGTCCAGATTAAGAGTTATGCTTTTGCGATTAGAATCATAAAAGTATATAAGCATCTTTGCGATGACAAAAAAGAATTCGTACTAAGCAAACAACTCTTACGCTGTGGAACTTCAATTGGTGCAAACATTGAAGAAGCAATTGGCGGACAATCTGATAAAGATTTCTATTCAAAACTTACAATATCATATAAAGAAGCTAGAGAAACTCATTATTGGATTAGACTTCTTAAAGACACTAATTATCTTTCCGAAGAAGATTCAAATAATTTATTAAAAGACACTGACGAATTACTTAGAATAATTGGTTCAATCCAAAAAACACTTCGTAATTCCTAATTCGTAATTCGTAATTTTATTATGAAACACTATATTGACAATTTCGCTCACGAACATTTACCGAGTCCAGACTTGCAGCCCGACTATGTTTTTTTGGATTTGCCTCAGTTCAGCCGTCCTGAAATGCTGAATTGTGTGGAGAGATTATTGGACAATCACATCAACGAAGGCCGTGGAAATAATCCATGCATCCGAACTTTTGAAACCACTTGGACGTATAATGATTTATATGAAAAAGCCAATCGGATTGCACATGTTTTAGTTGACTATTTAGGATTGCAATCGGGAAATCGGGTTTTAATCCGTTCAGCCAATAATCCAATGATGGTTGCCTGTTGGTTTGCCATTTTAAAAGCGGGCGGAATTGTAGTCGCCACAATGCCTTTGCTTCGTTCAAAAGAATTGACAACAGTAATTGATTGTGCCGAAATCTCACACGCCTTATGTGATAAGACTTTACAGGATGAAATGAATCTGGTCAAATCCAGTTTCCTGAAAAGAACCTGTTTTTACGACGAATTGGAATCTTTAATGCAGTCTAAACCAAAAACATTTACCAATTATCATTCAAAATCAGACAGCATTGCCTTAATCGGATTCACTTCGGGAACAACTGGTTTACCAAAAATGACTTCACATTACCACAAAGACATTTTAAACATTTGCGAAGCATTTCCACCTTATTCATTACAGCCAACACAAAACGATATTTTCACCGGAAGTCCGCCACTCGGATTTACCTTTGGTTTAGGCGGATTGGTTTTGTTTCCGATGTATTTTGGAGCATCCACATTTTTAATCGAAAAACCAACACCTGAAATGCTGTTGCAGGCGATTCAGGAACATAAGATTACGATTTGTTTTACGGCACCAACGGCCTGGCGTGTGATAACTTCCAAAGTAGCCGACTTTGATATTTCCAGCTTACGCATCTGTGTTTCGGCCGGAGAAACCTTGCCGTTAAAGGTTTGGCAGGATTGGTATAATGCCACAGGATTAAAAATCATTGACGGAATTGGCGCGACCGAAATGCTCCACATTTTTATTTCATCAAATACCGAAAATATGAAACCCGGCGCTACCGGACTAGCCGTCACAGGTTACGAAGCCAAAATAATTGACATAAACGGAAATGAAGTTGCTAAAAACGAACCCGGAAGACTAGCAGTTCGAGGCGTTACAGGCTGCAAATACCTGAACCGGATTGAAAAACAAAAAGAGTATGTAGAAAACGGCTGGAATATTACCGGCGATATTTTCCGTCAGGATGAAGAAGGCTATTTTTGGTTTGTGGCACGTGGTGACGACATGATTATTTCTTCTGGATATAACATTGCCGCAATCGAAGTAGAAAGCGTACTTTTAACACACGAAGATATTTTGGAATGCGCGGTGGTTGGGCTTCCGGATGAAGAGCGCGGAATGCTGGTTTGTGCCCATATTGTTTTGAAAGAACAAAGTAAAGCAACCGATAACATGAAAAACCATATACAACACTGGTTCAAGGAAGTAGCGGCACCATATAAATATCCGAGAGTGATATATTTTACTGAAGGATTGCCCAAAACGGAAACAGGGAAAATACAACGATTTAAATTGAAAAATTAGGAGCTATTTCCCGCTATCCATTGCAATCTTTCTATTGTTTTGTCACATCGAGCGCAGTCGAGATGCTTATTTTAAAAACAATAAAAAGGATTTCCCCTACTATCGGGGCCAAAAAAAGATATATGAACAACTATTTTACAAAACAGGAAAAAATCCGCTTCAAACATGTTGATTATGCCGGCATCGTTTTCTATCCAAGATTTCTTGAAATGCTAAACGATTTAGTCGAAGATTGGTTTGAAGAAGCCTTAGACCGTCCATTTTCAAAAATCCACGAAACCAACGGAATTCCAACGGTTGATTTAAAAGTCCAATTCAAAAAAGCGGCACGCTTGGGAGAAATTTTGACCAAAAAACTCTGGGTAATCAATCTAGGCGGTGCCTCAGTAAATTGTGGTTTCCGCTTCGAAGATGAAAACGGAAAAACTTGTCTGGAAGGTGAAGTGACTTTGGTAAATGTCGCCATAGCCGATGATAGAAACAATATCAAAGCAGAAGCTTTTAATGATGACATCAAAGAAAAAATATCAAAATTCGTAATTCGTAATTCGTAATTATTTATGGAATTCAAAAAATTCAAAGCCGCGGCCGTACAAACATCACCCGTTTTTCTAAACGTAGAAAAAACAATTGAAAAAGCGATTTCATTCGTCAAAGAAGCCACTGCTAATGGCGCTAATTTAGTTGCGTTTCCTGAGGTATTCGTCGCCGGTTATCCGTATTGGAACTGGATTATGACTCCGGTTCAGGGAAGCAAATGGTACGAGCAGTTATACAAATCATCCGTAAAGGTTGATGATGCATCAATGCAGCCTTTGTATGAATCAGCGAAAAAAAACAATTGCCACATCGTCATCGGAATCAACGAACGCGGCGACAGTTATGGCGAAATCTACAATACCAATTTAATCATTGACAACAACGGAAAACTAATTGGTAAACACAGAAAGTTAGTACCAACCTGGGCAGAAAAATTAACGTGGACAAGTGGTGACGGTTCTTCCTTAAAAGTGTATAATACCGAAATTGGTCCAATCGGTACGCTGGCTTGTGGCGAAAACACCAATACTTTGGCACGTTTCACTTTGTTATCGCAAGGCGAATTGATTCATATTGCCAATTATATTTCATTGCCTGTTGCCCCACCAGATTATGATATGGCAGAAGCAATTAAAATCCGGGCCGCCGCACATTCATTCGAAGGAAAATTGTTTACGATAGTTTCATGTTCAACAATTTCAAAGGAAATTATGAATGCCTTAAAACCAGATGTTCCAAATGTGGAAGAATTGCTAACAAGGAAAAACTCCGCTTTCTCCGGAATCATTGGGCCAAATGGCGCTGTTGTTGGTAAACCATTAATTGATGACGAAGGAATTGTTTACGCCGATATTGATTTGGAAAAATGCATACAACCAAAACAAATGCATGATATTTTGGGGCATTACAACCGCTTCGACATTTTTGATTTAAGAGTAAATACAGCTCCGACAAGAAAGATTACCTTTATTGATAACCATGACGAGTTTAATAAGAAATAAATCCGAAGATAAATCGTAATTTTACATCTTGACCTTGAATAAAAGATATGGAAACAAACAACTATTCAGACGATCAGATTGGCAGAGCCAGAGTTCAGGATTCACCAGAATTGCTAGCCTATTATAAAGAATTAGAAACGCTGGGTGCCGGTGCCTTATGGACCGTTGCAAACGATATAGAACCATGGGAGCCTCGCTCCTCTTCCATTCCAATGTTATGGAAATATGAAAACTTACGGGAATTGGTTGTAAAGTCATCCGAATTGGTAACTCCTGAACAAGCCGGACGAAGAGTTGTTTATTTGGTAAATGACAAACGAAAAGATGTTTCGGCGGCGGTCGGTTGGTTATACACCGGAATTCAAGTGACACGTCCGGGCGAAAGCACTTCAGCACACCGGCATAAAGCTTCTGCTTTGCGTTTCATCATGGAAGGTGAAGGCGGTTACACTGTCGTGGATGGCAATAAAATTACTTTTGAAGTAAATGATTTTGTAATTACTCCAAACTCAACATGGCACGAACACGGTGTTAACGCCAATGGCAAAACCTGTATCTGGCAGGATGGTTTGGACATTCCGTTAATAAATGCGTTGGAAGCCAATGATTATGCAGTTTATGACGGTAAACAATCTTTGGATTTTCCTGTGAATTTCTCACCGATAACTTTTGGTGCTTCCGGATTAATTCCTGCTGATAAAGTTTGGAACAAACCGTATTCGCCATTATTCAAATATTCATGGA
>JAZKCP010000150.1:44349-49297 GCA_040388035.1 Bacteroidota bacterium
GCATTATTGGAAGCTGAAAAAGTAAATACAGTAAATCCTTTTGACGGAGTATTGATGCAATATTCGAACCCTTTGACTGGGGGACATGTGATGCAGACTATGTCGGCAAGCATGCAATTACTCCCTGCAGGTTTTAGTGGGAAAGCCCACAAACATACTGGCTCTTTTGTGTATCAATGCGCAAAAGGAAGTGGCCATTCAATCATCAACGGACAACGTTTTGACTGGAAAGAACGTGATATTTTCTGTGTGCCTTCATGGGCTTGGCACGAACATCATAATGCTTCAAATACTGAAGATGCATGTTTGTTCAGCTTTAATGATTTACCTGTAATTGAAGCCTTGGGATTATTTCAGGGAAAAGAATACACAGAAAACGACGGACATCAAATTTAGAAAAAAATAAACTTTGACCCGAGCCATAAGGCGAACTGATGAAATAAACTTTGCCGCTTTGTGGCTTTGAAACTAAAAAAAAAATGAAACTACTTACTTATACATTAAAAGAACACTACGAATCCCGTCTGGGATTTATCCATAACAACCAGGTGATTGATATGCAGGATTTTGGTGAAATATCCAATTTCCCATTACCTTCAACTATGTTGGAATTGATTGATATGGGATATGAGTTAGTGGACGAATTAAACGATATGGTTGCTGATACAGAACCGGCATTCTTTGAGGAAATCGCTTATGAGTTGGATGAAATCACTTTTTGTGCACCAATTCCAAAACCAAGAAAAAACATTATCGGGATTGGCCTGAATTACACTGAACACGTTGCCGAAAGTGCTCGGACATTGGACACTACAGGAAAATTGCCTCAGAAGCCGATCATCTTTTCGAAACCACCAACAACAGTTACTGCTACAAATACTGATATCGTTAAGAACACCAAACTGACTTCACAATTAGACTGGGAAGTGGAATTGGCTGTTGTTATTGGTAAAAAAGGGAAATACGTTTCCAAAGCAAAGGCATTAGATTATGTTTTCGGTTATACTATCATCAATGACATTTCGGCTCGTGACTGCCGTCGTGAAGGACAATGGATTGTTTCAAAAGGCCAGGATACTTTCGCGCCTATGGGACCAATATTGGTTACCAAAGACGAAATCAAAAATCCACACAACCTGAATTTATCATTAAAGGTAAACGGCATTGAAAAGCAAAATTCAAATACTAAATTCCTACTATTCAACATCAACGACTTGATTGAGGATTTGAGTACGGTTTTCACTCTGGAACCTGGGGATATTATCGCAACTGGAACGCCATCGGGTGTTGGTGCAGGTCGCGATCCACAGGAATGGCTATACGATGGCGATGTGATTGAAGCTACGGTAGAAGGAATTGGAACGATTGTGAATACAGTTAGAGAGATTTCTAAATAAAAGATATACTGCGTTAAGGATTATTTGAAATTAAAAAGAGGACAGCCGGTGGCTGTCAGGTATTTTGCTTTAGCAAAAACAAATAAAAACCGAATGTCCACTGACATTCTCCTCTTAATATCAAATCGTGTACTGCGAAAAGCCTGACCCCGAACTTTTTTCAGGGAAACGCCCAAAATAATAAGCATAAAATGAAAAAATACAGAATAGGGCAAATAGTTCCTTCATCAAACGTCACTATGGAAACCGAAATTCCGGCGATTTTCCGTTCCAGGGAAGCTATCTTGCCAGAACGTTTTACGTTTCACAGCAGCCGAATGCGGATGAAAAAAGTAACCAAGGAAGAACTTGAAGCGATGGATGCGATGAGTTTGAAATGTGCTCAGGAATTATCAGATGCGCATGTTGATGTGATGGGTTATGCCTGTTTGGTGGCGATCATGAGTATGGGAAGAGGTTATCATTGTGTTTCGGAAGTGAACCTGCATCAGGAAACTATTGCCAATGATTTTCCGACGCCTATTGTGACTTCTGCCGGTGCATTGATTAATGGTTTGAAAGTTTTAGGTGCCAAAAACATTTCTATTATAACACCTTATATGCGTCCGCTAACCGATATGGTTGTTGATTATATAGAACATCAGGGATTTAAAGTTAAGGAAAGTATTGCTCTTGAAATTCCCGATAATTTAGAAGTGGCAGCTCAAAACCCTATGAACTTATTGGAGATTTACAAACGATTGGATTTAACTAATGTGGATGTCTTGGTAGTTTCTGCCTGTGTGCAGATGCCATCTTTAGAAGCTATCGATTTAATTCAGGCAGAAATCGGAATTCCGGTAACATCCGCAGCGGTTTGCACTACTTATGAAATGATGAAGAAACTTGGTATCGAAGCCAAGTCAGCCATTGGCGGTGAATTACTTAACGGTAAATACTAATAGTTATGAAATGGACAACTACTAATGGAAAACTCGTAAATAATTTTGAGTTCAGCTCACAAACGGACTTAGCCGAATTTCTTTTGAAGGTAGCACGCTTTGCGGATGAAATCAACCACCATCCCGACTGCAAAATCCACAAAGCATTTCAGATTGAAATTACTTTATTCACACACGACAAAAACAAACTGACGGAACTCGACTATAAGCTAGCCGACAAAATAGATAGGTTATTGCAATAAATTCCGTTTAAGTTTTATACACAAAATCTTATAACTTTTTCCGGTAATTGCGTAAAGGCAAATGTTGCTTCTGTTTCTAACTTTGAGAAAAACTTCAATATTATGGCAACACTTAATAATGGTGCTTCGGGAAAAGGAAATCCCGGCCACCAACATGACGGACAAAAAGCTTATCAAAGTTCCAATCAAAGAAATCCTGACAACATAAGAGATAATACTCGGGATCATCGCTATAAAGAACACGACGAAACGGCGACAAACGATGCCAACTTTGAGGAAGGAAATCCAACAGTTGATTTGCAGTTGGATGACAAAGACGAAAATGTTGCGCCTTAACTTTATTAACTAAATAACCAAATATCATGAACGGACTATTCAAAACACTTATCGCCGGCTTCACCGCAAAAAAACTCGGTGGCGGTTGCCTATCGATGATTATAATTTTTATAATTGTTTATTGGCTATTAGGTAAATTCTAAATAAAACATTTTTTTAGATGGACAATTTTACACTATTTTTGCGGAACAATTTTTGATAACTTGAAAATCCAATTGGGGTCGACTGGTTTTGACAGCAAGTCGAATTGAATTGTAAGCACGTCGAGCATTGTGTTTTTTGCTCGTAAATCCAAATTCACAAAAACATAAACGGCGAAGGAAACTACGCTCTTGCTGCATAATCTGAATTAAAGTAAGATTAGCCTCGTCCTACTAGGTAGGAAAGCAGGATTCACCTCGATAGCTTTGGTTTGTGGCGGTCGGTACAGGTGAATCGTAAAAATAAACCTAAGAACAGTTAAGCTTCGGCGCTGTTACGAAAAATTTAGAGGATAAGTATTGTGTGGCTGTTTCTGGCCTATCACAATATCGAAAATCCAATCAGAAAATAAGCGTGTAGAAAGCTCTTTAATTGCTTGTTTGGACGGGAGTTCGACTCTCCCCGACTCCACAAAAAACCCTGTAAATTAATATTTTACAGGGTTTTTGATTTTGGTTGACATTCGAATCCCTACAATGCTTTTATGCCGTCATAATTTATCAACAACTGCTCATTTTTAACAATTCAGATTTTCATTTTGTAGCACGAATAGGTAACTTACAGCTACTATGACAAACGAACAAAGCCGCTATATTAAAGGAAGAGGTGCGCAAAAAAATGTGCACAACCGCTTTTTTGCAGAATCCCAGGAGATGCTCGACGACTTTTTGAACTATTGTGAATTGGAAGGCGACAAGGCAGATAATAACAGAACAAGCTATCTTGAAGTATTCCCAAAAACTATCGTCAATAAAGTAGAAAGCCCCGATGTAGGTATGGGTTATTCTATGAATATGTACCAAGGCTGCGAACATGGCTGCATTTATTGTTACGCAAGAAACAGCCATGAGTATTGGGGTTACAGTGCGGGATTGGATTTCGAACGCAAGATATTGGTCAAGAAAAGCGCTCCACAACTGCTTGAGGAAAAACTCAAAAGCAAAAACTGGAAAGCACACACTATAGTTATGTCGGGCAATACCGATTGTTACCAACCGGCCGAACGCAAATTTGAAATTACACGCAAATGCCTAGAAGTATTTCTGAAATATAGGCATCCGGTTGGCATTATCACAAAAAATGCGCTTATTACCCGCGATATCGACATCCTTACAGAACTCGCAAAAGACAATCTGGTTGGAGTGAATGTTTCCATTACCTCGCTTTCCGAAAAAACGAGGCTGCTTCTCGAACCGCGTACAGCAACCATTGCCAAACGTTTTGAAACCGTCAGGCTGCTTTCTGAAAAAGGTATTCCTGTCAATGTGATGATTGCGCCCGTAATTCCCGGAATCAACAGCCATGAAATCCTGCCTATTGCCAAAACAGCATCCGATGCAGGTGCCTTGTCAGTGGCGTATACGGTGGTACGATTGAATGGCGCTATCGGCGAAATCTTTTCTGACTGGATTCGAAAGGCCATGCCGGACCGCGCCGAAAAAGTCCTTAACCAAATTGCAGCCTGCCACGGTGGGAACCTGAATGACAGCCGCTGGGGCGATCGTATGCGAGGAGAAGGTGAATTAGCGCAGATGATTCGTTCCCAAATACATCTGGCACGAAAAAAGTTCTTTGCCGGAAAGCAGTTTCCTCCTTTAAACACGTCACTCTATGAGCAATATAAAAGAGGGCAGCTACAATTACCTTTTTGATTTGAAAGGTGGAAGAACTATCTTAAGAGCAGTACATCCTGCATCATTACAACCCTGCTCCCGCTATCTGCGCTACACGGTAGCCAGCTCCTATCGGGGCTATAATCACGAATCGTTTCCTATCATAAAAAAGTCCCGATTTAATCGGGACTTTTCATTTATAATTTATAACTCATAAT
>JAZKCP010000151.1:0-4003 GCA_040388035.1 Bacteroidota bacterium
ATGAAATTACACCTTCTGATTTCGCGTTAATGTCAACAATTGCGTCTCTGTCAGTTATTCTAACTACTACACCTTCTACTACTTCTTCCTGATCTGTTGAAATGAAAGTTTTAGTAACCATCTCTTCAAACTCTTGTAGGTTTTTCTCATCTACAGGATCAATTCCTTCTGCGTAATTGTGCCAGTTAAAATCCGTTAAAAACTCTTGTTGTTCTTTGTTTAATACAGCCATGCTGATAAAATAATTTGTATATTGTGTCTCTTGAGTTTCTTGATGCGATAAAAACACAACAGTGTTTATATATAAATGTTTGATACCTAAAGGAAACTCTTCTTCGCCAAAAGGTGTGCAAAAGTAAGCATAATTTCTTAATTACAAAATATTTTTACCGAGAAAAAAGAGCAAAGAAGCAAGAAAAAAAATTGAAGGTTTAGGAGCGAAAGGTTTGGGCTTCAAAGGTTTCCGTTTTCCTGCTATCCGCTTTACTTCGTGTTCGCTCCTATCAGGGCTAATTTGGATTTGTATTGAATAAAATATTACATTGTGGCAATGAAAAAAGAATCGCTTTTATTCAAAATCACAACCAACCTGACTTTTTGGGTTTTGATTGCCATTGTGTGCGGAATATTGCTTGGACATTTCCATCCCGTAAACGGGCAGAAAATGAAAATCGTTGGTGATTCCTTCATACAATTGGTAAAGATTTTCATCGGGCCAATCATCTTCCTAACGATTGTGTTAGGCATTGCCGGTATAGGTGATTTGAAAAAAGTTGGCCGCATCGGAATCAAGTCACTTATCTATTTTGAAGTCGTAACAACATTTGCACTTATCATTGGCGTCGTTGCTGCCTATATTATCCAACCTGGAAAAATTGACAAATCAGGTTTGGATATCCAGGATGCCAGCAAATATACTTCCGACGCTTCAGCCGAATTTGACTGGCTTAGCTTTTTCCTGAACAATTTTACACTTCAGGTGTTGCTGGTCGCCATCATCTTGGGAATAGGATTAAACTATTCCAAAAAAAGAGAAGTTGTTGTTGAAGTTTTATACAAATGTTCAAAATACGTTTTCAGGGCATTGAAATTTGTAATGTACCTGGCTCCACTTGGAGCATTTGGCGGAATGGCTTATACCATTGGAAAATTTGGGCTTCATACACTTATCCCGTTAGGCAAACTGATGCTGACAGTTTACGTAACTATGGCGATTTTCATATTCCTGATATTGGGAAGTATTCTTCGTTATTACAAAATAAATATTTGGGATTTCATCAAATACCTCAAAGCCGAATTGCTGATTGTTCTTGGAACTTCTTCTTCAGAACCGGCTTTACCCAACCTGATGAACAAACTTGAGAAAATGGGTTGCAGCAAATCAGTAGTCGGATTGGTGGTTCCAACAGGTTATTCCTTTAATCTTGATGGAACAGCCATTTATCTTTCGATGGCAATTATTTTCCTGGCGCAATTGTATAATGTTCATCTGACTTTTGGAGAAATAGTTACAATCATCGGGCTTTTAATGATTACCTCAAAAGGTGCGGCCGGAGTTACCGGAAGCGGCTTTATAGTTTTGGCTTCTACACTAACCGCCATTCATAAAATTCCATTAGAAGGTTTGGCGTTTCTTCTAGGTGTTGATAAATTTATGAGCGAAGCCCGGGCAATTACCAACTTTATCGGAAACGGAGTAGCTGCAGTAGTAATCTCCAAAAACGAAAATGAATTTGTTGATCCTGAACATCCAATGGATTTGGACTAAAAAAAAGCCTTTCAAATCAGAAAGGCTTTTATATTTTAATGCGTCACATTCGCGACATCTTTTGGATTGTGCTTGTGCTTAAATAAAACAGCAAAAGCAATAGCAATTACTAAAGCATAGCCGGCAAATGAAAGCCAGATGCTGTGCCAATCCCTAACACCGTCATGAGTAAAGAATTTATCGATTAAAATTCCGCTTAGTATTCCGCCGAAGAAAGCTCCAAAACCATTTGACATCATCATAAATAAACCTTGTGCTGAAGAGCGGATTTTGGAATCAGTAGTTGTTTCGACGAAAAGCGAACCGGAAATATTAAAGAAATCAAACGCCATTCCGTAGACAACGCAAGACATGATAATCATCCATAAGCCATCAACCGGATTTCCATAAGCAAACAATCCGAAACGTAAAACCCAGGCAAGCATTGATATCAGCATAACCTGTTTGATTCCGAATCGCTTTAAGAAAAATGGAATCGCCAATATAAATAGCGTTTCAGAGATTTGTGAAATCGACATAATGATTGTAGAATATTTCACCACAAACGAATCAGCATATTCCGGAACTTTTGAGAATTCCGAAAGATAAACATCACCATACATATTGGTTAACTGCAATGCTCCACCAAGAAACATGGAAAACAGGAAAAACAATGCCATTTTATAGGTTCCAAATAATTTGAACGCGGTCAATCCCAGCTTTTCAACAACAGACGCCTTTTCAGCTATTAGTTTTTGTGGTGGACATTTTGGTAAGGTGAAGGAATAAATTCCCAGGATGACAGCAGAAATTGCCGAAATATAAAACATGTTCGCTGACGCTTTATTTCCGGATAAATTGGTTAACCACATCGCTGCGATAAAACCTATTGTTCCCCAAACCCTAATCGGCGGGAATACTTTTACTACATCGTAATTATTACTTTTCAGAATATTATAGGCAACAGAATTTGACAACGAAATGGTTGGCATATAACAAAGCATAGCCGCAAAAATTACCCAATAAAAAGTCTCCGGATTATCCACTAAAGGAATATAGCAAATCGCCAATCCGCCTAAAATATGAAGTATTCCATAAAGCTTTTCAGCATTTATCCATTTATCGGCAATAATGCCTGTGATTGCAGGCATAATGATGGAAGAAATTCCCAGTGTTGAAAAGATGGCTCCAAATTCGGCACCGCTCCACTGTTTTGTAGCAAACCAATAATTACCAACCGTTATCAACCACGCTCCCCAAACGAAGAATTGGAGAAAACTCATTATTGTCAATCTGAATTTTATACTCATAAAAATAGTTTTGATTTTGTTAAAATAGAACGTAAATCTACTATTTAAATCGAGATAAACAAATATTTACAACGATTTCGTCACGTCTTCCACCATTTCCAAAACGGCATCAAATTGCTCCTCGCGAGTCAGATAGGAATTGTCAATTTCAATGGCGTCATCGGCTTTTCTCAGAGGAGAATCATCTCGGTGTGTATCGATATAATCGCGCTGTTCCACATTTTTGAAAACCTCTTCAAAAGAAACAGTTTGCCCTTTTTCCTGCAGCTCTTCAAATCGTCTTTGGGCACGTGTTTCTGAACTAGCGGTCATGAAAACTTTGAGTTCGGCTTTTGGAAAAACTACGGTTCCAATATCACGACCATCCATCACGATACCTTTTCCTTTTCCTTTTCCCATTTCCTGTTGTTGCTCAACCAATTTGGCGCGAACCTGCGAAACCTCTGCCACTAAGCTCACAAAATTGGAAACTTCAAGCGTTCTGATTTCCTTTTCAATATTGACATCATTAAGATACATTTCGGCAAAACCCAATTCAGGATTAAATTCGAAATGTAATTTTATAAAAGGCAAACTATTTATCAGAGTTTGCTTGTCAAAGAAATCGGTGGTGATATAACCGTTTTGCATGGCAAAAAAAGTCACCGCACGATACATGGCGCCGGTATCAACGTATACATAGCCTAAATGTTTGGCTAGCTGTTTGGCTAAAGTGCTTTTTCCTGTAGAAGAAAATCCGTCGATGGCAATGGTAATTTTTCTCATAAATTATTGTCTGTCATTTGCAAAATCAATGGTCAAGCCAAAAAGACTTGTATTGGCTGCTAATGTATATCGTGAATAGGAATAATTGAATTTTAGATTCCCCATTTTTAATCCAAAACCAACAGAAATCCCGGAGAAATTTCGTTGCTCCAGGATACGCAATTCTTCGGCTCTTCTGAAG
>JAZKCP010000151.1:4068-21959 GCA_040388035.1 Bacteroidota bacterium
CCGACTCTAAAGTTAAATCCTTTATCCGGAAACAATTCGGCGCCAATAATAACATGACGCAACGCATTACCGAAAACAGAAACTTTTTCAGGTGTTGAACCGCCATCCAAAGAACCTTCTGCACGATTTGGATTTGAAAATGCCAATTGCCATTGCTGCATATTTTCCAATGTTAAATGCCAACGAATTGGAACATTCTCCATTAATTGTGACACACCAATCATCACTTCCAATGGTAATTTTTCGCGCGTTTCAGCATAAGGCGTGATTTGAAACCCAACATTACGAATGGATAATGCCCAATTTACATCGTTACGCGTATCAATAAACAAGGCACCAATATCAACCGCGGCACCAAACGAATTGTAACTTTCTAAAGTGGAAGAAATCAGTTTGGCATTGGCGCCAAGATAAAAATCAGAATTTGGAATATTATAGGCATAACCAAAGGTCAATGCAATTTCACTTCCTGTAAAATCTGTTGTCTGCTGGCCATTCTCATCATAACCATCAAATTTTCCGTAATTCACATAGTTTACGCCACCAAAAAAGGTTTGCACGTGTCGGTCATAAGTATAGGCATAAGAAGCCGTTCCGTAGGTAACTTCACCAAAATAACTTCCATAATTTAAGGAAAGCTTATTATCCATTTCCACATTAATATTGGCAGGATTAAAATGCCCCTGATTGACATCGGCATCATAAAAGGTAATCACTTTTCCGCCTAAAGCCGCTTGTCTTGGTGAAGTTACTAAATTTAAAAATTGGTATACTGACTTTCCTCCAACCTGGGCAAAACTGACCAAATTAGCGAGACAAAACCCAATACAAATTGCTTTTTTTAACATCAAAAATGACTTATGCTATATACTATAACGGAAATGCGAAGATATTATTTTATATGGTATGAAAAAAAGTTAAAAGAAAAAGGCATAAGCGTTATTTTACCTATGCCTTGCCTTATATTTCTACAACTATTTTACAAGTTTTTTGGGTTTTTTACCTTCTGATCTGTCAGCGCAAATTTAATGACTTCGCTCATTTCCTTTACATAATGAAAGGTCAATCCTTCGACGTATTCCTTTTTGATTTCTTCAATGTCGCTTTTGTTTTCCCGACATAAGATAATCTCTTTGATATTGGCTCTTTTGGCTGCCAGGATTTTCTCTTTGATTCCACCGACAGGCAATACTTTTCCGCGTAAAGTGATTTCACCGGTCATGGCCAAATTTTTCTTTATTTTTCTTTGAGTCAGAAGAGAAACCAGCGATGTTAACATAGCAATTCCGGCGCTTGGTCCATCTTTTGGCGTTGCTCCTTCCGGAACGTGTAAATGAATATTGTATTTCGAAATCATTTCGGGTTCCAAGCCAAAAACATCAGCATTCGATTTTATATATTCCATCGCAATGGTAGCCGATTCTTTCATTACATTTCCTAAATTTCCGGTCAATGTCAGATGCCCTTTTCCAGTTGAAATCAAAGATTCTATAAATAATATATCACCTCCAACGGATGTCCAGGCCAAACCTGTCACCACTCCGGCCACGTCATTGCTTTCTGATTTATCGCGTGCTAATTTTGGTGCGCCCAAAATTTTTACGATATCTTCATCTGTGACTTTTAAATTATATTCTTCTTCCATTGCCACCGATTTCGCCGCGTTTCGGATAACCTGGGCAAGTTTTTGTTCCAAACTCCTAACACCGGATTCTCGTGTATAGCCTTCCACAATTTTTTCCAATTGCCTTTTGCCAATAGTCAAATCCTTTGGTTTCAACCCGTGTTCTTTCAATTGTTTTGGAAACAAATGCTGACGGGCTATTTCTATTTTTTCCTCAATGGTATACCCTGTCATTCTGATAACTTCCATCCTATCTTTCAAAGCAGGTTGAATAGATGCCATATTGTTGGATGTTGCAATAAACATCACCTTCGACAAATCATAACCCATCTCAAGGAAATTATCATAAAAATCGTTGTTTTGTTCCGGATCTAAAACTTCAAGCAATGCCGAGGATGGATCTCCGTGATGCGAATTCGATAGCTTATCAATTTCATCTAAAACAAAAACCGGATTGGAAGTTCCAGCTTTTTTCAAACTTTGGATAATTCGTCCGGGCATAGCCCCAATATATGTTTTTCTGTGGCCGCGTATTTCTGCTTCATCACGCAAACCACCAAGTGAAATTCGGACATATTCTCTTCCTAACGATTCGGCAATTGATTTTCCGATAGATGTTTTTCCAACTCCCGGAGGTCCTGTTAAACATAAGATTGGCGACTTCATGTCATTTCGCAATTTCAAGACAGCCAAATGTTCTATGATCCTTTTCTTGACATCTTCCAAACCAAAATGGTCACGGTCAATTATTTTTTGAGCGCGTTTCAAATCAAAATTATCTTTGGAATAATGATTCCATGGCAATTCCAAAAATAGCTCTAAATAGTTTCTTTGAATGCCAAAATCGGGCGCTTGCGGATTCATTCGTTGCATTTTGAGGATTTCTTTCTCAAAATGTTTTGCTGCCTTCGTATCCCAATTCTTTGTTTTTGCTTTTTGACGCATTTCCTCAATCTCCTGTTCATTTGAAACGCCGCCCAGTTCTTCCTGAATGGTTTTCATTTGTTGGTGCAGGAAATATTCTCTTTGCTGTTGGTCTAAATCAAAGCGAACTTTTGATTGGATATCGTTCTTCAATTCCAGCTTTTGCAACTCTACATTCATATGACGCAACGTTTCTAAAGCTCTTTCCTTTAAAGCGTTGGTCATTAATAAATCTTGTTTTTCTTTAACAGTCAGATTCATGTTTGAGGAAACAAAATTGATTAAGAAAGATTGGCTTTCTATATTCTTGATAGCAAAAGTGGCTTCGGTTGGAATGTTTGGGCTTTCCTTTATAATCTCAATCGCCAATTCCCTGGTCGAATCGATTATTGCCTGAAATTCAGTATCGTGTTTTCCCGGGCGTATTTCTTCAACTTCTTTTATTGTAGCTTTTATATAAGGTTTTTCGGAAGTAACTGCATCTATTTCAAAACGCTTTTTACCTTGAAGAATAACAGTAATATTTCCGTCGGGCATTTTTAAAACACGAAGGATTTGGGCTACGGTTCCAACAGCATAGATATCATTTTTTGTTGGATCTTCATCTTCTTCATTTTTTTGGGCAACAACACCAATAATTTTATTTCCGGCATTGGCATCGTTTATAAGTTTTATTGATTTATCCCTTCCTGCAGAAATAGGAATTACAACTCCGGGGAATAGAACAGTATTACGTAAAGGTAAAATTGGCAAAGAACTTGGCAGTTCTTCTTTATTCATCTCTTCCTCATCTTCGGGTGTTAAAAGCGGAATTAAATCGGTTTCGGTGTCGAACTCTTGCAGTGACAGATTGGCAAAAGATATAATATTATGGTTTGACATGGTATTTGATTAAGTCAAAATGACATTAGAAATTATTTAATGCTTAACAAATGTAGGACATCTTCTTTACTTAATAAATTAAAATCGATGTACTACAGTTGATTTTGGTTAAAATCGATATATAAACTGATATAATCGATTATCGCGGTACTAAGTCAAGTATTATGCCACAAAAAAAACCGCCGAAATGGCGGTTTTCTATTTATTTATTTTGATATTATTATTAATACCCTACGTCGAAAGAACCCTCGCTTACTGTTTTGGTTGAAGCACCGTCGGAGCCAACGAAACTAAATGTTCCTTTGACCCTGTCAGTCGTTAAGCTAGTAATTGTTAATGTTCCTGAGATTCCGTCGTAATCAATACCGCTACCCGAATTGAACGAACACGAAGCATTGTCAGAAGTACCACCTGTAATAACGTAGGTACCTGCTCCCATAGACTTTTTGAACGCAACAGTAATATCATTTAAGGCACCGTCAACGGCAGCCACATTCAACCAAGTCTCTACGCCACTACCAACTTCTGCGCCAGTAAGTAAGGTATCGACAAATTCGACTCCATCTACCTTCGCAAAGAAAGTGTCTCCGGTTTCTGTATTTGGTATATAAGGAATATTGGTAAATACTCCGTTTGTAAAATCAACAGGAATTATTGATGTAACTGTCATATCAGACCAATATCCTCTGTACTGGAAAGTTCCTGAAACCGTGTGATTTGTAGTATTGATGCTGGTAATGGTAACTGAACCAGTATCTTCCGAAGGATTTTCCATATTCATTGACCAATAGGCAAATTCTGAAGTTGCCGGTGTGTAAGCTACAATATTGTCATTTGCGGGATAAGTTCCTGTTGCAGTTGCGTTGACTAAAATAGCAAAAGTAGACCCATCAGCTTTTGAAGCAGCGATAGTGATAAAATTATCCGAAACGACTGCCTGAGCGGTGGTTGCATTCCAAGTGCTTCCACTAAAATCAGCCTTAAAAACCACAGGTCCAGCGGTAGGATTTTCAAAATCATCTAAATCGATGGCGCTGTCAATTGGTTCTATTTCACAGGAAGTGAAGGTAAAAGCCGTTAGAATTAAAAATATGCCTGTTATTAATTTTATGTTTTTCATAACCGATTTTATAAATAAAGTCCAAATATAATTTTTTTTAATTTATGACAATACTTTTTTGGGAATTCTCAACAATAATAACAATCCGGCTAAGAAAAATATTCCCAAAAATACGATAGCGAATCTTGGGCTTCCGGTAATTTGGTCTATCAATCCATAAACCATCATTCCGATAACAATTCCGATTTTTTCGGAAACATCATAAAAACTAAAAAAGGAAGTTGTGTCCTTTGTTTTTGGTAAAAATTTAGAATACGTTGAACGCGCCAACGATTGAATTCCTCCCATAACCAATCCCACCAAACTTGCCATAATATAGAATTCCATGGGTGTTGTGATGAAATAAGCAAATCCACAAAGTAAAAGCCAAAAAGCATTTAAAAAAATCAACACATTTACGTTTCCGAATTTACCCGAAGCTCTCGAGGTTAGAAATGCTCCTAAAACAGCGATCAATTGAATTAAAAGTATACACGTTATTAATCCGATTTGGCTTTCTTCCGGGCTGCTCCATTGAATTTCCTGTGCGCCAAAATAAGTAGCAATAAGCATTACAGTTTGCACGGCCATGCTGAATACGAAGAAACTCAGCAAATATCTTTTCAGCGGAATTTCGGATTGCAGCAATTTCCAAACTTTTTTGAGTTCCCTAAAGCCATTGAATATAATTGAAAAATTTACCTTCTCTTTATTGGAGTTTCCTTTTGGCAAATAAAAATAAGTGTATTTGCTAAAAACAATCCACCAAATCCCAACCATCAAAAAGGAATAACGCATTGCTTTAATCGAAGCCGGATTGCCAACACTATCGGTAATATGAAAAAGTGCCGGTTTCATTATCATCGCTAAGTTGACTATCAATAATATTACACTTCCTATATAACCTAAAGAATAGCCTTTGGCACTGACTTTATCCTGTTGTTCGGGAAAAGCGATATCGGGTAGATACGAATTGTAGAAAACCAAGCTTCCCCAAAAACCGATTAATCCAAAAAAGTAAAACGTCAGCCCAAGTCCAATATTATTTAAATCAAAAAAATATAGTCCGATGCATGACAAGGCTCCAATATAATTGAAGATACGCATGAAAATCTTTTTGTTTCCCATATAATCCACGATCCCGGAAAGTAGCGGAGAGAACACCGCTACACAAAGAAAGGCAGCTGCAGTGACAAAACTAATTAGCGCCGAATTCTTGAAACTATATCCAAAAAGAGTAACATAAGGATTGTCTTTGTCAAACAAAGCATTATAAAAAATAGGAAAAACTGCCGAAGCTATAACCAAACTATAAACCGAATTAGCCCAGTCATAAAAAGCCCAGGCGTTGAGTAATTTTGGATGACCTTTAGGAAGTGTTGGCATAACTGTCTTTTTAAATAAAAAATCCCGTCTCGTTTTTGGAACAAGACGGAATTCAAATATAATCTTTTTTTATTACTGGAATATTATTTAAATACTACGCCAAATTTAGCCGCTTCCGCTTTTGCTATTGGCACCAATTTCCTTAAGTTAGAAATTCTGGTTGCATCTGACGGGTGCGTACTCAAAAATTCAGGTGGTGCACCGCCTCCGGATGCTTTAGACATTCTCGACCAAAATGTTACAGCTTGTTCTGGATTGTAACCTGCGATTGCCATTAACGTAAGTCCAATTTGATCGGCTTCCGTTTCGTGGCTTCTACTAAAGGGCAGCATTCCTCCAATTTCGGTTGCCGCTCCATAAGCGGTCATTGCAAGTTGTTGTGTTTCCTGGCTTTTAGATCCTGTCGCTACGGCAACTCCAGCGCCACCAAGTTGTTGTAAAAGTCCGGCGCTCATTCTTTGCTGACCGTGATTCGCTAAAGCATGCGAAACTTCGTGACCCAGAACGGTTGCCATACCGGCATCATCTTTTGTGATTGGAAGAATTCCTGAATAGACAACAATTTTTCCACCAGGCATACACCAGGCGTTTACTTCTTTGTTTTCAACCAATTTATATTCCCACTGATAATCTTTCAGATAGCCTTTGTAACCATTCGCATCAAGCCATCTCTCGGCTGCATTTTTAATTTTTGTACCAACATTTACTACTCTGTTAGCGTCTGCTGTTCCTGAGACAACTTTATTTTCTTTTAAGAATGCACCATACTGAGCAAATGCCGAAGGCAAAATTTCGCTGTTTGGAACTAAGGCTAATGTTTGCTTTCCGGTAAACGGATTTTTAGAACAAGCTATTGCCAAAGCTATTGCTAACGCACCTGTTAATAGAATTTTATTTTTCATAATGTTTGATTTTATTGATTCAAATTTATGAAAATTTTATGCTCCGATTATATGTAATTCCGTGAAATCTTTATATAATATCAATGTATTATCTCCGTTAAACTGCAATGAGTCTAATGAAATCTTTTCATTGTCAACTTCCACCCTTTTTACCTTAAAGGGTAATGCTTTTAAGTTGATTTTGAATTTAGAATAGTGCGTTTCAAAAGTACCTTCTGTATGCTGCTGAATGAAAAGTTCTTTTTCCTTTCCGTTTAAGGTAAATGTGCGTAACGAGAAACGTCCTTTATTATAATCATAGCCGTCCTGCGCATCTTCATAAACTGTTGATTTTTCCTTTCCCAATTTATAATACACATCTAGTGTCAATTCATCAAATTGTAATTCGCCAACATATTGCTGCACCGGATATTTCGGAATGACAGCACCTTCTTTTATAAAAATAGGAATCTGGTCAAAATCTGTCTTAACCCAAAGTTCTTTTTTTCCTTCTGTCAACTCGTTCGTCCAATAGTTGTACCAATTCCCTTTTGGCAAATACATTCTTCTTCCCTGCGCATTTGGCTCCAATATTGGGCAAACCAAAATCTGGTTTCCGAAAATGAATTCGTCTGTTCTGTAATGTGTGTGGAAATCTTCCTGGTCAAAATAAACCAACGGTTTTAACATTGGAGTTCCTTCGTTGACATACTGCCAAAACATCGTGTATAAATAAGGCAGCAATTGGTAACGCAATTCAACAAACTTTCTGGTGATATCAATTACTTCTTCCCCAAATGACCAAGGTTCCTGCTCACCGTGGTCGCCCGACGAATGCGTTCTGCAGAATGGATGAAAAACACCTAACTGTATCCATCTTGCGTACAATTCGCCCGAAGGCTGCTCTGCAAATCCACCAATATCAGAACCGGTAAAACCCATTCCCGAGATTGACATCCGTTGCATCTGAATATTCGCAATCCATAAATGTTCCCAACTTGCAACGTTGTCGCCAGTCCAGGAGGAAGTATAACGCTGTGCTCCTGAATAAGCCGAACGCGTGATGATAAATGGTCTTTTTGGATAGGCAAACCGCTTCACACCTTCATAAGTTGCTCTTGCCATCTGTGTTCCGTAAATGTTATGTGCTTTTCGATGACTACAAGGGTTTCCATCATAATCATGGCGCACATCGTAAGGAAATGTTTTTCCCGGAACGTCCATAACTGCCGGTTCGTTCATATCGTTCCAAACACCTTTCACTCCAATTTCCGAAATCAATTCCTTGAATAATCCTGCCCACCATTCACGAACTTCAGGATTTGTATAATCAGGGAAATTGCATTCTCCCGGCCAAACCTTTCCTTTCATAAACGGTCCATCGGCACGTTTACAGAAGTAATCATTTTTCAACGCTTCCTGATAAACCCAATAATCCTTATCGATTTTAATTCCCGGATCGATGATAACCACGGTTTTAAAACCATCTTTGGCTAATTCGGCAACCATTCTTTTTGGTTCGGGAAAATATTCCTTGCTCCAGGTGAAACAACGGAAACCTTCCATATAATCGATATCCAAATAAATAGCATCGCATGGAATTTTCAATTCCCTAAATTTAGCGGTAACTTCTTTTACTTTACTTTCCGGATAATAACTCCATTTACACTGGTGGTAACCTAAAGTCCACATCGGTGGTAATTCAGGCTTTCCTGTTAAATGTGTGTAAGTCGTTACGACGTCACTCATTCTTGGGCCATAAACAAAGTAGTAATTCATTTCGCCGCCTTCTGCCCAAAAACTGGTTACGTTTCGTCGCTCATGGCAAAAGTCAAAAAAAGTCCTGAAGGTGTTGTCAAAGAAAACACCGTAAGCCTTGTTATGATGCAGTCCAATGTAGAAAGGCACAACTTTATATAACGGCTCCTGGTCCTTATGAAAAGCATATTGGTCGGTTGCCCAATTTTCAACTCGTTTTCCTTTCAGATTTAAATGTGTTGGTTTGTCGCCCATGCCGTAAAAACTTTCACCGTCTTTCGACAGTTTACTCATTTTCACAATATTGCCGCCATGCTCATAACTTTCTTCCCAGTGGAACCCAATTTCGTCTTCCAAGATCGCAAACCCATCAATATCGTGAATCGATATTTTTAGGTTTTTCTTATTGACTTTACAGAATACTTTGCTGGTCTTTATTAAATAGTAGGTACTCTCTTCTACAACTTCCAATTGATTATAACCATGCGATTGTGTTTTATCAATAGCATACGAAAAGTCGTTGCTAAAATAGCCTTTTGTAGTATAGCGAAAACGTATTAAACTATCCCGAAGTATGGTAATTTTTAGAATTACATTGTTATCAGTATTAAAATAAATGCTGTCAACATCCTGATTAAAACTAACTATTTTGGAAGGTGTCTGATCTCCTTTATATTCGAGTTCCTGATTGGTAATCATATTGATTTTTTAATGTCGTGTTGCCAAATTTACAAAGATGAACTTTAAAATACTTCAACTTATTAGAGTAGTTTTTAACTACAACGTTTGCGAATGATAATAAATAAAAGAGCCACGAATGCACGAATGGTTTTTTTGAATATTTGATTCAAATTATTCGTGATTTCGTGGCCAATAAACTTAATTCTTTAGGATATTTTATAAACGGTAACTCCCAATGGTGGCAAGGTTAATTCAGCGGAATAATCCCTATAATTCCATGGAGTTTTATCAATTTTTATTGGTTTGGTCATTACTACGCCGCTTCCGCCATACTCGGTGCTGTCGGAGTTGAAGATTTGCGTTAACTTTCCTTTTGTTGGCAAACCAATTCTATAATTATCCCTGACAACTGGCGTAAAATTAGCCACTATTATTAAACTATCTTTTTCGTTGTTTCCTTTTCGGATGTAACTCAAAACAGCATTTTCACTATCGGTATAATTTATCCATTCAAAGCCATCTACGTGGAATTGTTTTTCATACAAAGCCGGATTATTTTTGTACAAGGCATTCAAATCGGTGATGCATTTTTTAATTCCATCATGGTAACCAAACTGCAATAAATGCCAATCCAGACTTCCTTCAAAATTCCATTCAGAACTTTGCCCAAATTCGGAACCCATGAACAATAAATTCGTTCCCGGATGTGTGAACATATAACCGTACAGCAAACGAAGATTAGCAAATTTCTGCCATTCGTCACCCGTCATTCTGCCGAGAATCGATTGCTTGCCGTAAACTACTTCATCGTGCGATAACGGCAACATGAAATTTTCTGTAAAAGCGTAAGTCATCGAGAATGTCAAATCATTCTGATGGTATCTTCGGTAAACACTTTCTTTTTTGAAATATTGTAATGTGTCGTGCATCCAACCCATCATCCATTTCATCCCGAAACCTAGACCGCCTATGAATGTTGGACGCGAAACCATTGGAAAACTGGTGCTTTCTTCCGCTATTGTTTGTGTATCGGGAAAATCGGCATACACTGCTTCGTTGAAATCTTTCAGGAAACTAATCGTGTCTAAGTTTTCTCTTCCTCCAAAAATATTTGGCTCCCATTCGCCATCTTTTCTGGAATAATCCAGATACAACATTGAAGCCACAGCATCAACACGCAAACCATCAGCATGATATTGGTGCAGCCAAAAAATCGCATTACTGATTAAAAACGAACGCACTTCATTTCTACCATAATTAAACACTAAACTCTTCCAATCGGGAT
This sequence comes from Bacteroidota bacterium, assembly GCA_040388035.1. Taxonomy (GTDB): domain Bacteria; phylum Bacteroidota; class Bacteroidia; order Flavobacteriales; family Flavobacteriaceae; genus Flavobacterium. Next base: position 14,589 of record JAZKCP010000151.1, read on the forward strand.
GATATCCTTTTTTTCTGTCGGGATGCTCATATAGATTGGAGCCGTCAAAAAATCCTAAACCGTGCGCATCATCAGGAAAGTGCGACGGAACCCAATCGAGGATTACTCCAATTCCGGCTTGATGCAGTTTGTCAACCAAAACCATAAAATCCTGCGGCTTTCCAAAACGGGATGTTGGCGCAAAATAACCAACCAACTGATAACCCCATGATGGATCGTACGGATATTCCATGATTGGCATAAACTCGACATGCGTAAAACCTGTTTCTTTTAAATAATCAACTAATTGGTCTGCCAATTCCAGATAGGTCAAAAACTTGCCTTCCTTATTTCTTCGCCACGAACCCAAATGCACTTCATATACCGAAAAAGGTTTATCCAAACCATTTTTATCTTTTCGGGTATCCATCCATTTTTTGTCTTTCCATTTATAGTCCAAATCCCAAATGACCGAAGCTGTCTGCGGCGGATTTTCGCAGTATAAAGCAAAAGGATCTGCTTTTTCAGTAATGATTCCGCCGTTGTTGGACTGGATTTTATATTTATAGGTTGTTCCTTTTTCAACTCCGGGAATAAATCCTTCCCAAATACCTGAAGCATCCCAACGAACATTCAATTGATGTTCACCCTGAATCCAATAATTGAAATCGCCAACGACAGAAACCGAACGTGCCGACGGAGCCCAAACCGCAAAGTAAACGCCTTTGACACCATTGACTTCTGTAAGGTGTGCGCCCATTTTTTCGTATAACCTAAAATGTTTTCCTGCCTTGAATAAATCGATATCGAAATCGGTGAAAAAGGAATGTACTTGTACTTGGTTCATATTTTATGTTGTTGTTTTGTGGTTTTACCACGAATACACGAATATTTTTTGTTTTTTGTCACCCTGAGCGCAGTCGAAGGGCTTATGGTTTGTATTTATGATGAGTTGCATTTCTGCACTCTGCCAATGTTTCAATCATATCAAAATCTCCTTTTATCAACGCTTCTTTATTTTCTTTTGACCATCTCTTTAATTTCTTTTCAAAATAAATAGCTTGATTTGGTTCTGTAAAATCCTGAAACCATTCCAAAACTACTGGTCTTCTTTTGAAAGTATAAGCATCAGGTAACTTTCCATCATTATGTTCATTTACTCTTCTTTCTAAGTCATTAGTAATCCCGGTATAACATGAATTATCACTGCATCTTAATATGTAAACGTAATAAAACTTCATTTTCATTTCTTCTAACTGTGAGCCCTTCGACTGCGCTCAGGGTGACAATCTCTATAATCTATTACTCTTTCCTATCTATTCAAATCCTGTTTAGCCCCGATTGGCAGTGCTACCGTGTAGCACAGAAAGCGGGAACATGGCTTCCTGTAATGCCCGAACCATTAGCTTCTAATAACCCATTATACTCTGAATTCCACGTAAAGGAATCACTGCCCAACGTGGTCTTGAGTTAAGTTCGTAACCCAGTTCATAAACGGCTTTTTCTATCAGGCAATATTTAAGCAGGAAATCTATTTCGTGGTTGTAGCCAATGTTCAGATTGCCCGATTGTGCTTTTTCGACATAGGTTTCCAAAAAGCAGCCTACAAAGTAGTTAAACAATACTTCTGCAGCTTTAAAAAGATGTTCCTGGTCAAATGGATATTTGTCTTTGTTGTTAAAAATCGTTGCGTAAATCGCATAATGAAAGGAACGGAATAAGCCGGCTACGTCCTTTAATGGCGGTTGTTTTACTTTTCGGTCACGGATTGTGCTTTCAGGTTCACCTTCAAAATCAAGTAGATAAAAATCATCACCGTTTACCAGAATCTGACCCAAATGATAATCGCCATGAATCCGGATTCGTTCCGATTTCATTTTCGTCCAGTCGAAATCGACAAAATGTTTACGCACCAGCTTTTTGTTTTCCATAAACTGATGTGCCAGTTCAAGAGCCAAACCGTCGAGTTTATGTAAACTATTTTCGATAATATTCAATCGGTTTTGAAACTGGTACAGCATCCTGTTTTTGAGCCAAACAGTATAATCGCCGTTATAGGTTGTTGGCGTAAAAGCGGTATCGTGAATGTCGCCACCAAGTGCAATGTGCATTTCGGCTGTGCGTTTGGCCAATGTCTGAAGGCGCAGAAACAAACTCAATCCAACCCAATCAATGATCTCGGGCGGAATTTCGTTAATCTTTACGCGTTTGAACAATGGAATATCAGGCAGCTTATCAATCTTTATTTTTTTTGTTTTTAAATTGCTGAAAACACCATCAATTTCTTCGAGCATAAATTGCCAGGCATCGCCCTGATTGGGCACCAATTCCTGCATTAAACCGAGCGTTATATTTCCTTCTGACAACGCTAAATTGATACTTCCGGTGTAGGCCGGTGAACTTTTAAAATGCATTCTTTCGGTAAGGAAACGGCTGATTTCATAATCGGGATTTGTGCTGACATAAATGCGTCGGAAAATTTTTAAGACAAAAGCATCGTTGTAAATGATGGAAGTATTGCTTTGTTCAACGCCCATGAATTTTGACGTCCTGTATTCTTTGTCTTCAAACTTTGTCCCTTTATGGAAAACGAGTTTTAACTCGGGATTGTTTTTAGACTGGACAATATTTTCAAACAATAACTTTCTAAAGTCTTCCTGATGCAGGGCATCAACCAGAAAACCATTTTGTTTGCCCATTTTTACAGGAGCGATGATAGTACTTGTATCTAACTCTTCCTGAGACATGAAAGCCAATGGCATGAAGTAATGCTGGTAAAAAGCTTCCTTAAAATTGACTTCCAGAAGCACTCCATAGTAGCTGTTTTTCTTAGAACCAATCTTGAAATGATCTACCACTTCAATATATTTTAACGTGCTCGCCTTTCCGCCATACCAACGCTTATTGATAATGTAATTCTCTAAGATATCCGATGAGAATACCTTGATAAACTCTTCATCTTCAAACGCAGTTTTCCAATCTGTCTTAAAAACAAATGGTGTCGAAAAAGTATCCTGGTTAGAATTTTCCATTACTATTTTATTTTAAAGCCGGCTTATTTTAATATTTTAAATAAATGGAATGGCAATGCTGGATTTAATTCAACATAATTCCATTCTTTGTCCCAAATGTAACTGTTTCCTGTAATTAATTCTACAACCTTAATTGGTTGTCCGGGGTGAATTCCTAACGCAGTCAAAGGCAGTTGAACCCATGCCTGTTTGGCATAATAGGGATCAATACTGCAAATCATCAAAGTTTCGTCCAGTTTATCGTCGTCGTATTTGTAATAAGCCAAAACCTGATCGTTATCGGTAGCACAAAACTGAATATTGTTTGTTTGCTGCAACGAAGGCTGCTCATGCCTGATTCTGTTTAATCTGGAAATAACTGTGATTAATTTATTCTGAACCGTCCAATCCCAATTGAAGAATTCATATTTCTCAGAGTTGTGATATTCCTCTTTTCCGGGCATTGCCTCCGAGACCATGTACTCATAAACAGGTCCGTAAATCCCAATGCTGGAACTCAAGGTCGCAGCCAAAAAGTATTTGTGAAGGTAAACGCTTTCGTGTCCACTTTGCAAAGCATACGGCAAAATGTCCGGAGTGTTGGGCCAGAAGTTAGGTCGGAAAAATTCCTTTTGTTCTGTTTTGGTTAATTCTTCCACATACTCTATCAGTTCGGCTTTCGTATTTCTCCATGTAAAATAAGTATACGATTGTGTAAAGCCCTGCTTAGCCAATTCATGCATAATTTTTGGACGGGTAAAAGCTTCCGCTAAAAACAAAACATCAGGATGTTTTTTCTTGATTTCGGCAATCAGCCAACCCCAGAAATAGAATGGTTTTGTATGTGGATTATCAACCCTGAAAACTTTGATATCACATTCTTCAACCCAAAACAACGCTACGTCAAGTAACTCTTTCCAAAGATTTTTCCAATCGCCAGTTTCGAAATAAATCGGTTGGATATCCTGGTATTTCTTTGGTGGATTTTCGGCATATTGTACCGTTCCATCGGGACGCCATTTAAACCATTGTGGAAAATCCTTTACATAAGGATGATCCGGTGCTGCCTGTAGCGCATAATCCATAGCGACTTCGATTCCTTGACTTTTAGCCGCTTTTACCAATGATTTAAAATCATCAATAGTTCCCAGTTCGGGATGTGTGTCTTTGTGCCCGCCATGCTTGGAACCAATTCCCCAAGGCGAACCAACATCTCCTTTTTCAGCATTGGTCGCGTTATTTTTTCCTTTTCTGTTTACTTCCCCAATTGGATGAATTGGTGGGAAATATAAAGTGTCAAATCCCATGGCAGAAACTCTTGGCAACAGCTTTTCACAGTCTTTAAAAGTTCCGTGTTTTCCTTTTTCCTGCGAAGCCGAACGTGGAAAAAATTCATACCAAGTGCTGAACAATGCTTTTTTCCTGTCTACATAAACCTTTAATTCTGCCGAAGCATTGGCTAAAGTCCGTGTTGGGTATTGTCCAAAAATATGATGTAGTTCAGCTGATAGCGCGATCGCAGTAGCTTTGTCATATTGTTTTGCATCCTGGAATGCTTTTATGGCCGCAGTCAAATAAGTCTTTTCGTTAGCTGATACTTCTTTCAAAATTGCCTGGCAATATTCTGCACCTTCAAGCAATTCTGATTTGACATGTTGATTATCTTCGATTTTTCTATTTGTGCCGTGTTGCCAATTCAATGCATAATCTACCCAGCCTTCGACCAAATAGGAATAAAAACCTTGTTTCTCAACTTTAAATTCAGCTTTCCATTCATCATTCCCGGTTTCGGTCATTCTCACTTCCTGCCATTTCTTTTCCGATTCATGTTTAAATTTAACGCTGCAGGCAACAACATCGTGGCCATCAGAAAAGACATTAGCGGTAACCACAACTTTTTGACCTACAATTCTTTTGATAAAAAAAGCTCCACCGTCAAGCTGTGGAGAAACATTTTCAATTATTATTCGGCTTTGGTTTTGCATTTTAATTGTAATTTTAGGAAGTTGTAATTTAGAGAAAATTTTAACAAGTTATAGATTGCAGTATAATTTTATGGAAATGACAAAAAAAAGTGACATACCCAATCAATCGTTGCAAATTCCGAAAATAATTACGGTATCAGCTAAATTATTACAAGCAATCTCCCCAAAATTGGCGACACTTTTTGCTGCAAAACTATTTACAACACCACTAAAACACCGCATTCCGAAGAGGGAATTACACATGGAACATGGTAGCCGACAGGAAAAATTATGGATTCCAAAAATAAACAAGAAGATAAATGTATATCATTATGGCGAAAGCACAAATAAAATACTTCTCGTTCACGGTTGGTCAGGAAGAGGAACACAGTTGTTTAAAATAGCTGACGAACTATTGAAAAAAGGATTTTCAACCATCAGTTTTGATGCGCCGGCACATGGAAAATCAGGAAGCAAAACAACGTTAATGCCCGAATTTATTGCTTCCATTCTTGAAATAGAAAAACAGTTTGGTCCGCTCGAATTTGCGATTGGACATTCGCTTGGTGGCATGTCAATCCTAAATGCTATAAAAGAAGGTTTATCGATTGAAAAGGCAGTAATTATTGGAAGCGGCGACATTATTCAGGACATTATGAATGATTTTATTTTGAAAATGGAATTAAAACCAGAAACCGCTTTTATGATGAAAGCCCATTTTGAAAAAAAGTTCAACGTAGAAATGGAAAGTTATTCGGCAAGCTTCGCAGCAAAATCAGTTGCAATCCCTGTTCTTATTATCCATGATGAAAATGATAATGAAATAGATGTCAAAGCTGCTCACAACATTCATCAGAATTTAAAGAAAGGAGAAATTCTCATTACGGCAAAATTAGGCCACCGAAAAATTTTGGGTGATAGAAAAGTAATTGAAAATATTCTTAAATTTATTTCAAATTAAAATAGTACAATCATGTCAAAAGAAACAACAAATTGGGCAGAAGTTTTCAAACCCTTAATCCAGAAATACAAAAACAAGAAACATCCGCTAGATTATCAGAATTTGTATCAATTATTGGTTATGGTTGTACTATCCGCGCAGGATTCTGATGCCAACATCAATAAAGTGGCACCACCTCTTTTCGAGGCATTCCCCAATATGAAATCACTGGCAGAAAGTTCTATCGAAGAGTTGATTCCTTACATTATTAAAGTCCGTAATTACAATACTAAAGCGAGTTGGCTTATCGAAATTGCACAAACGCTCAAAACCGATAAAAATATTCCAACTACATTGGACGAATTGGTTGCACTAAAAGGAATCGGCAGAAAATCGGCCAACGTAATCATGCGTGAAGCAGAAGTCCCTGCAGAAGGAATCATCTGCGACCTGCATGTTATAAGAGTAGCTCCAAGAATTGGAATCGTACCAGAATCCAAAGACGGGAATAAAATCGAAAAAGAGCTGATGAAAGTATTACCCAAAGAAATCTGGGGCGAAATCGGCATGGCAATTTCTTTTCTTGGAAGGGAAACCTGCAGGCCAACCAACCCAAAACACAGCGAATGCGTAGTAAGCGACCATTGTGAATATTGTAAATTGCATAATTCTTAATTTGGGCGTGTTCTCGTTCATTGAACGAGACCGGGCTATCCGCGCTGCATGGCAGCTAACTCCTATCCCTCACGCGATATAACTTATGAAACAAATTCCGCAATACTCGTTGGTTATTTTCCCAACTCCAGAACAGTCAGAAATAATAAAATCCTGGAAACAATTGCTCCGAAGCAAAATAAAATGGTTTAATAGCGTGGATTCTGCAGCTCACATTACTGTCATTCAGTTTGAAAATGAAATGGAATTATCCTTGTATATAAATACTATTAGAGAATTTTGTCAAAACTTTCAATCACAAAGAGTAACATTTGATTCACTTGGCAAGTTTGAAAACGCTGGAACATTCTATATTTGTCCTGATGCTGATTCAAAGATTTATCTCGATAACTTGATCATAAATATCTATCAGTTTCTCGGATTTAAAATTGATCCAAAAAATGTCAATTCGCATATGAGTATTGCGCGCAAAATATATGGAGAAAGAATGACAATTGCTTTTGAAATATTCAAATTAATCAATGTTTCCTTTCAATTCGATTGTGACGCCTTACATGTTCGAAAGTTTAACGGAAAACAATATGCTGATATTGTAGAAATAATTCCTTTCAGAAAATAATATAAAACAAAAAATCCCCATCAAATAAATGATGAGGAATTTCTAAAAAAAAGGCAGCTACACGAGCCTTGCTACTGCGCTGCACCGCTTAAAAACAAAAAACCCTCACCAAATAAATGATGAGGGTTCTAAAAAAAGGCAGCGACATACTCTCCCACATAACTGCAGTACCATCTGCGCAGT
>JAZKCP010000152.1:0-4537 GCA_040388035.1 Bacteroidota bacterium
GCTTCTTTCGGCGCTGCTTCTTTTTTCGCTTTCACTTCTTCGACCACCTGGTCCTTGATTTCGTCGGCGTTCTCGATTTTCGGTTCTTCTTTCGAAACCTTTCCTTTTGCCTGAAGGATGTTGTACCAATTCAACAATTTTTTGATATCAGAAGCATAAACCCTGTCTTCATCATAATCCGGTAAAATTTCTTTGAAATAGGCGATTAAATTGGCATTATCTTCTTTATGTGAAACCGATGTTGGGCCTTCGTTTTCTTTGATGGCGATAGCTCTCATAATCTCAACCAACGGTTTTTCTTCGGTGTATGTATACATTGATATTTCCGAAAGCAAACTAACATTACTTCTTAATCCAACTGTGATTTTCTTTCCGTCAAGCAATGATTCTGCTAAAAAGCCCGAACGGGTCTGCACTTTCAATTCAAACAATCCTGGTTTTCCGGCAATGGCTAATATTTTTTCTACGTTCATTTTATAATTTAATTAAGGGCACAAATATATTTAAATGTTTAGTTGATAACGTTAATTACCTGCCTTTTTTATTGGCAAATTTCATTCTGTAATCAGGGAAAGCTTTGCCATTCATGATATTCTGCAACTTCTTTTTAATCAGTGTTTTTTTTAGCATTGAAATTCTGTCGGTAAACAGAATTCCTTCAATGTGATCATACTCATGTTGGATTACGCGCGCAATTAAGCCCTCGAACACTTCTGTTTTTTTGACAAAATCCTCTTCACAATAATCAATGGTAATTCTCTCGTTGCGATAAACATCTTCACGAACATCCGGAATACTGAGGCAGCCTTCATTAAAACCCCATTCTTCGCCGTCTTCAAGAATCATTTTGGCATTAATAAAAGTCTTTTTAAAGTTCTTCAATTGCTGCTGTTCTTCTTTTGTCAAATCATTACTATCACTAAAGGGTTCAGTATCGATTATAAACAACCGAATAGGCAAACCAACCTGTGGCGCTGCTAAACCAACCCCAAAGGCATTGTACATTGTATCATACATATTAGTAATGATAGCTGAAAGATTAGGATAATCAGAAGAAATTTCTTCTGCTACCTGTCTCAAAACCGGCTCACCATAACCGTAAATAGGAATAATCATTTTTGATTTTTTTTTGCAAAAATAAGGAAATTAAATCATTTTTCGTGTCAGATAATCTTGAAGTAAAATGGTTGCGGCAATTTCATCAACCAATCCTTTATTTTGACGCTGTTTCTTTTTTAGTCCGCTATCGATCATCGTTTGAAACGCCATTTTGGAGGTAAACCGTTCGTCAACCCTATCTATTTTCATTTCCGGGAAAGCCATTTTAAAATCGGAAACAAATTTTTCAATAATCGGTGTGCTTTCCGATGGCTCGCCATTCATTTGTTTTGGTTCGCCAATAAGCACTTTTATAACATCTTCCTTTGAAAAATAATCCTTTAAAAAAGCAATAGCAGTTTCGGAAGGAATTGTAGTTAATCCCGAAGCTATGATTTGCAACTCGTCGGTGACGGCAATTCCGGTGCGCTTTATTCCATAATCTATTGCGAGGATTCTTGGCATCTTAATTTATTTTATAGCTTCAAATTTGCTTAATACTTTTTTACCATCTCCAAAAAAGGTCAAGGTATTTTTTTCCAGTTTAAAAGTTTTTGTCTGCACTAACATCGCGCCAAAGATATCTTCCAATGTCATATCCTCACAAGCCATTCTGGTCATCATCACTTCTGAAAAATCTATTGTACCCGATGATGGCATAACATAATTTCCGGCGATACTGTTACAGCCTGCAAAAGCAGTGAATCTGGCATCTTTGGACTCTAATTTGAGGAAGTAAACTTTCGTGCCATTTTGAACTATTTGTTTGTTGTTTAGCAAAACCAATTTCCATTTTGTTTCCGCAAGTGTATATTTTCCAACTGCAGGATTAACTTTTTTTATTTCGGTAGTTGTCACTATCCTGCTGTTCAAATCAACAGTAGCGTCATTATTGGCTGCAGCTGTTTCGATTGCTGAAGTATCTGTTGGCTGTTTCGATAATATATATTCCTCAGCAAAACTTCCTGTAATTTTTTTTCCGTAAATATCAAGTTTTGTCAAAGTGTTTTCGCCAACAAAATATTGATTCGGCTCATTTACACCGGTTAATATAATTGTATTTCCTTTTTTATTCCAAGTGAAATTTCCCTTTTGTACAAATATTTTATTTCCTTTCCCAAGATATTTTGTTTTTATTGAAAAGGTTGTGTTTTCGTTAATAGCAATTTCGGTTTCCAAACCTTCACAATCTGCGCAAGGTAAAATTCCTTTGTATGTTCCAACATAATCAATAGAATTTTTGGCATTGTGGATATCAGCATCATCTTTTTTAACGGTCTGCTTCTGGCAGCCAACCATTAATACAAATAAAAACAGTAAAACTTTTTTCATTGGAGAGAGTATAAGTTGACCAAAAATATCAAATCAATTCATAAGTTAAAGTTAAATAAATTTCAATTTTAACAATCGTCTAAAAAAGGTATCTTTGCAACTCGAGACCTTTTGGTCGAACTGTACGAAGTAAAAATTCAAAAATCATGACTGAACTGCAATCCATAATTGAAAAAGCTTGGGATAACCGGGAATTATTAAAAGACGAAACTACATTAAAAACCATAAGAGAAGTCATAGCGTTACTCGATTCCGGAACTTTGCGTGTCGCCGAACCAATTGCAAATGGCTGGCAGGTAAACGAATGGGTTAAAAAAGCCGTAGTGATGTATTTTCCAATTCAGAAAATGGAAACCTGGGAAGCCGGAATTTTTGAATACCACGATAAAATGTTGCTGAAAACCGGGTATGCCGAAAAAGGAATCCGCGTAGTGCCGCCAGCAACGGCAAGATACGGAGCCTATATTTCCAAAGGTGTGATTTTGATGCCAAGTTATGTGAATATTGGTGCCTATGTTGACGAAGGAACAATGGTCGATACCTGGGCGACTGTTGGAAGTTGTGCGCAGATTGGTAAAGATGTCCATCTTTCAGGTGGCGTCGGAATTGGTGGTGTTTTAGAACCCTTGCAGGCTGCTCCGGTTATTATAGAAGATGGGGCTTTTATTGGCTCGCGCTGTATTGTTGTTGAAGGTGTCCGTGTTGAAAAAGAAGCAGTTCTTGGTGCCAATGTCTGCCTGACAGCTTCTACCAAAATCATCGATGTTACCGGTAGCGAACCAATAGAATACAAAGGATTTGTTCCGGCACGTTCTGTCGTTATTCCAGGAAGTTATACTAAGGAATTTGCCGCAGGCAGTTTTCAGGTGCCATGTGCTTTGATTATCGGAACACGAAAACCTTCTACCGATTTGAAGACATCACTCAACAATGCCCTGAGGGAATATGACGTAGCCGTTTAATTTTATTTCAAAAAAATAACTTTATGAAAGTCAAGGAAATTCCGGTATCTATTTATCATACTTTTAAGTTAAAGTCTTTGAATGCAAAAGATTTACAGATACTTAGAAAATACCATTTACCGGTAATCATATCGCTGACTTCCATTCCGTCAAGGTTACATAAAGTCCACATAACCATCAGAAGTATTTTGCATCAAAGCAAACAGGCAAAAAAGGTGATTCTTTGGCTGAATGAAAATGACAAAAACCATATCCCAAAAAGTTTGGAAATCCTTTTGGGCAATACTTTTGAAATCAGATACACACCGCTTACCTGTTCACATAAAAAATTAATCCACACTCTCGAATTATTTCCTGACGATATTATTGTGACCTGTGATGACGATTTTATTTATAATTATCACTGGCTGGAAAAAATATACCAGCAGCATTTAAATCATCCAAAAGCGATTATAGGGAATTTCACAAGACAAATTCAATACGATGCAGACAGTAATTTATTGGATTATAAAAAATGGAGGCATCACAATCCTGAAAACAAAAAAACAATTTTAGCCATTGGTGCTGAAGGTATTTTGTATCCGCCAAAGTCGTTATCGCCAATAGCAACCGATATTAATCTCGCACTTGAATTAGCGCCAAAAGCTGATGATTTGTGGTTTAAGGCAATGGCTTTGTTGCAAGGAACCGAAGTTTTTCAGGCGACGGACAAACCGAAAGGATTGATTCCTATTTTTGGGACACAGAAAGTTTCGCTTAAAAAGGAAAACATTGATAAGAACAAGAATTTGGTTCAATGGAAAGCATTGACGGATCATTTCAAACTGGATTTGAAATAACTAATTAGAGTCGATTCCGATTGGTGTTTTGACTACTTTGTTGTTTCGCGTGTTGGCCCGGATTTCGTAGTTTTTCTTCCAGGTCTTCTAAGTCATTATGCTTGAATGCTACCCTGTCTGCTTTGCCCAGGCGCATGCCATCGTGCATACTTGCGTGTACCAGCTCATCGTATATTATGGTAGCATTGCTGTATGGTATAGATGATAGTATGCCCAGGTTGGCATCGTAGCCCGAGTTGAACAATAGCGCAGCTTCGCCTTCATAAAATTCAGCAAGTTGCTGCTCCAGCTGCTCAACATAACTAT
>JAZKCP010000152.1:4547-16669 GCA_040388035.1 Bacteroidota bacterium
TTACATAACCGCGTTTATGATCTAAATGCACACAAATTGCCGAATACCTGATTTGCTTGGATTTTAATCCTTTATTAAATAATCTTTCGCCCAATTCGCGGTCTTGTCCACCATACTGCATTTCCTGATTAAAACCGTTGACTTCGATTAAATCCTTTTTCCAACCCGAAGAATTATGGCCATTCCACGACGCATTTGTTGGTGTAATGAAGTTTAGGATTTTTGCTGAAACTCCGGTAGCAATGAATTTTATATTCTTGCTACTTGAGCTCAATCCCTGGGATTTCAGCCATTTTAAATCAAAACAATTTTGCGCGATAATATCTTCTTTTGTGATTGCTTTAGAAATATCCATTGGCAATTTAAAATAGCCGCCGGAAAGGAAATAACCCTGCTCACGATAGTTTATATGAACCTCAACAAAATCTTCCCTTGGAACACAATCGCCATCAGTAAAAATCAAATAATCGGCAGTCGATGCCATAATGGCTTTATTGAGAATCTGTGATTTTTGGAAACCGTTATCTTCCTGCCAAACGTGGATTATCGGAATGGAAATTTCGTTGCGTAATCTGTCAATCAATGTTTTGGTAGCTTCCTTCGAGCCATCATCGGCAATGATAATTTCAAAATCACGAAACGTCTGCACGCTGAAACCTATGATGGTTTTTTCAAGCCAATCTTCGGAATTATAGGTGCTGAAAATAACTGATGCTGTCATAATTGCAAAATTACACTATTTAATGTTTATCAATTCCCGTTTCTATTCTGGTAATTTTATTTTTCTTATTAAATCGCCGCACTTCCTTGTTGTAAGCCATTTTATCCTCATTGATATAACTTCGTGGATGATCTAAATGAACGCAAATTGCCATATAACGGATTTGCTTTGACAAAAGTCCATTATTAAACAGGCGTTCGCCCATTTCCCGATCTTCGCCACCATAATCCAATAATTCATTGAAACCGTTTATCACCAAAATATCCGATTTGAATCCGGAGGAATTATGTCCATTCCACGAGCGTTTTGTCGGCGTAAGCCAATTCATAAAAGCTGCAAAATATTTGTTCCTGTTTAATTTTGTTATTTTAAAATTTAGCTTCAATCCCTGTTTTCGAAGCCATGAAACGCTGAAACATCTTTGCTGCAGGATATCATCATCTGAAATCGCTTTTGAAATGGTTAACGGAAGCTTGAAATAACCGCCTGAGAGAAAAAAGCCGGTTTCTTTTTCCTTAAGATGCTGTGCGACAAAATCCTTTCGCGGAATGCAGTCGCCATCACTAAACAACAAATAATCGGAATTGGATTTTAAAATGGCTGAGTTCAGGATGCGGCATTTTCTGAAGCCTTTATCTTCATGCCAAATGTGTTGAATCGGATGCCTGAATTTGTCTTTAAAAGAAGCAACAACATCTTTGGTTTTGTCAGTCGACCCATCATCCGCAATGATTATCTCGATATCATTTTCAGTCTGGATAGAATAGCCAAGCAACACCTTGTGCAACCATTCTTCTGATTTGTATGTGGATATAATTACGGACAACTTCATACTCTACAAACATAAAGAATAATTCGGATTTTAAGCAAAAGTAGCCGCATCGTTTTTGGGCACGGAAAAAAAAACTAATTTTACAAACTAATATAAACCTGATGGAACATCATTCTACTACTAATTTTGAAATCGACGCTGTTATTCCATGGGTTGATGGAAGTGATGAAAATCATATCAGGAAATTAAACCAATACTTAGAAAATAAATCTTCACTTAGCCAGAAAGGTTTTTTAACCCGATTTAATGAAGTTAACGAGATTGAATATTGTGTCAAATCAATCAAGAAATTTGCGCCTTATGTAAGGAATATTTATATAGTTACTGACGAACAGACACCTTCCTTTTTAGAAGATCCGATAAACAATGGAAAATATCCGAATGTTAAAATTATTGATCACAAGGAAATCTTCAAAGGTTACGAAAGCTACCTTCCTGTATTCAACAGCAATTCTATAGAAACCATGGTTTCAAGGATTCCCGGTTTGTCCGAACATTTCATCCTTTTTAATGATGATGTTTTTTTGATTGGCGACACCAAGCCGACAGATTTTTTCACACCCGAAGGCTTACCAATAATCAGAGGCCGATGGGAAACTTATGAATCAACGAAATTCAAGGATTTCCTGAAAGATGTTGGGCTCAAAAAGAAACGGATTTCAAAATTAGGATACAAAAAAGGACAGGAGAATTCAGCTAAAATACTGGGTTTTAAAAAATATTTAAAATTAAGCCACACGGCTGGCCCAATAAGAAAGTCAATCGTAAACGACTATTTTGATAAACATCCCGAAGTTGTAATTGACAATATTAAATCAAGATTAAGGATTCCCACGTATTTTATGATGCGATCACACGCATCGCACCTGGAAGTAATAAACAAATCGTTTGAGTTGAATAATGATTATAGACTAATCCATTTTGGTTCTTCTGATAAGCCTTTAACATGGATTAAATTCAAATTTTCTTTGCAGGAAAAGAAAAAAGACAAACTGTTTTTGAATATTCAGAGCTTAGATTTATACCCTGCAAAAAAACAAAACTATATTTTAAATTGGTTAGATAAACTTTTGGAATAAAATGGATATAAATACTGAAGTTCACAAAGCATTCGAAGTCATACAAAATGGCGGAATCATCCTCTATCCTACTGATACTGTTTGGGGAATTGGATGCGATGCCACCAATGCCGACGCGGTAAAAAAAATCTATGCCTTAAAACAACGCGAAGAATCTAAAAGCATGATAGTGCTGATGAATGGTGAAAAAATGATGTACAATGTGTTCAAGGATATACCCGAAACAGCTTGGCAAATCTGGGATTTATCCGATAAACCAACAACCTTGATTCTGGATAATCCGCGAAATGTGGCAGCAAACATTATTGCCGATGATAAAACACTCGGCGTTCGATTAGTCAAAGAACCGTTTTGTTTTAAACTGATGGAACGAATGAAAAAACCTTTGGTTTCAACCTCAGCAAATATCTCGGGAATGTTTACACCAAAATCTTTCAAAGAAATTGCCCCCGAAATTATAAAAGGTGTCGACTATGTAGTAAATTTGCACCACGAAAAAAATTGTGATAAACCCTCAACGATTATCAAGCTTTCGCTGGACAATCAGGTGAAAATTATTCGCAAGTAAACTGATTTGAAAATTTGAAGATTTGAAGATTTTATAATTAATTTTCAAATTATCTAATTTTCAAATTTTCAAATTAAATATGAATCACAGAAAGGCATTAGACAATAAAATTTTTGAAATCATTTCAAAAGCTTCACAGGAACTTAACCTGGAGAGTTACGTGATTGGCGGCTTTGTACGTGATTATCTGCTAAAACGCGATTTCAAGAAAGATATTGATATTGTTGCCATCGGCTCCGGAATTGATTTGGCTTTAAAGGTTTCAGAATTATTGCCCCACAAACCAAAAGTCCAGGTTTTCAAAAATTACGGCACAGCAATGCTTCGTTATAAAGAAATCGATATTGAATTTGTGGGTGCCCGAAAAGAAAGCTATTCTGAAAACAGCCGCAATCCCGTTGTAGAAAACGGAACTCTTGAAGACGATCAAAACCGCCGTGATTTTACGATTAATGCGTTGGCATTTTCATTAAATCAAAATAACTATAGCGATTTGATTGATCCGTTTAATGGTTTGGCCGATTTGGAAAATAAAATTATCAAAACACCTTTAAGTCCGGATATTACATATTCTGACGATCCGTTGCGAATGATGCGCGCGATTCGTTTTGCAACGCAATTGGACTTTGTGATTGAAGCCGAATCATTAAACGCAATTGAAAGAAATAAAGAGCGAATAAAAATAATTTCCGGCGAACGGATTGTGGATGAACTGAACAAGATTCTTTCCACAGATAAACCGTCAATTGGCTTTTTGCTTTTGTACAAAACCGGACTTTTGAATATCATTCTTCCCGAATTGACTGCATTGAATAACGTTGAGGAAATTGAAGGACATACCCATAAAAACAATTTTTATCATACACTCGAAGTCGTTGATAATATTTGCCCGAATACTGATGATGTCTGGCTTCGTTGGGCGGCATTGTTGCATGATATTGGAAAAGCACCAACCAAACGTTTCAATAAAAAACAGGGCTGGACATTCCACGGACACGAATTCCTTGGCGGAAAAATGGTAAAGAAAATCTTTGAAAGACTACACATGCCATTGAACCAAAAAATGAAATTTGTTGCCAAAATGGTAATCCTGAGTTCACGGCCAATTGTGCTTTCGGAAGATATCGTTACCGATTCGGCGGTGCGCCGTTTGGTTTTTGATGCGGGTGAAGATGTTGATAACCTGATGACTTTATGCGAAGCCGATATTACGACAAAGAATCCGGCGAAGTTTAAAAAATATCACAACAATTTTGATATTGTCCGTCAGAAAATAATTGAAGTGGAGGAACGTGATAAGGTTCGTAACTTCCAACCACCAATTTCAGGTGAAGAAATTATGGACTTGTTCAATCTGAAACCGTCACGTGAAATCGGAGTTTTAAAAGAAGCCGTAAAAGAGGCTATTCTCGAAGGTGAAATCCCGAATGAATACCAAGCGGCGTATGATTTTGTTTTGGCGAAAGCCGAAAAATTGGGGTTAAGGAAAGTAAACTAATTTGAAAATGTGTCAATTTGAAAATTTGAGAATGACGTATGAAAAAAGATAAATCAGTAATCATTTGGTTACTCTCAGGTTGTATTTTAGTATTTATTATGGTTGTTGTTGGCGGCATTACCCGACTGACAAATTCGGGATTATCAATGACCGACTGGCATCTCGTTACCGATACATTGCCACCTTTGACAGAAGCAAAATGGCAGCTGGCTTTTGAGGCCTATAAACAGTTTCCCGAGTACCAAAAAATCAATATCCATAACGATTTTCAGCTTGCCGATTATAAATTTATTTATTTCTGGGAATGGTTCCATCGTTTTATTGCACGTATTCTCGGATTGGTTTTCGTCGTTCCGTTTGTGTACTTTTTGATTAAGAAAAGAATTGATAAAGAAACATTGAAAAAATGCTACATTCTTTTGGGAATGGGCGCTTTACAAGGATTTTTTGGCTGGTATATGGTAAAAAGCGGCTTGGTTGACAATCCCGATGTAAGCCATTTCAGATTGTCGTTACACTTAACCTTCGCTTTTATAACTTTTGCCTATACGCTTTGGGTAGCTTTGGATTTGATTTATCCCGAAAAGAAATTTGTTGTGGTCGAATTGAAAAAGCTTGCGCGAATTACCCTGATTTTCCTTTTGGTCCAGATTATTTATGGTGGATTTGTCGCGGGTTTAAATGCAGGACTGATTCACAATCACTGGCCGTTAATGAGTGACGGAGAATTTTTCCACGAAAGTATTATATTGGAAAAAGATTCCTGGCTAATCCGTTTCACTGAAGGAAAAAGCGGTGTTCAGTTTGTGCATAGAACCATGGCATATGTTGTTGTTGGATTGATTTTATTTCTATACTTCAAAAGCAAAAAATACACTTTATCTGCCCAACAGCAAAACGGGTTAAATGCTTTAGTACTGATAGTGTTTTTGCAGTTCGCTTTGGGTATTTTTACGTTATTATATAGCGTTCCACTTTGGTTGGGTTTAATGCACCAGATCACGGCTTTTTTTCTGTTAACAGCCATGACTTATACGTTACATAGATTATCTAAATAAAAAATATTATGAAAAAACTTTTCGTTTTCTGCTATTTGTTAATTACAACATTAGTATGTGCTCAATCCAGTGACAACGCACTAATCATAGTTGATGCCCAGAAATTAGGTCTTATGAAAGATTTGTCTAGGGAAATGCAGGCGATGAATCCGGATGATATCTCAACTGTTACCGTATTTAAAAGCGAAGCGGCAAAAAAATATGGCTCTGATACCGGTGTAATCATTATCGTCACTAAAAAATATATTTTGGATGCTTTCTACAAGCAATATATTCAAAACACAGCTTTAAATGCAAACATAAAATCAGCTGAAGCCTTGGCCAAAATTGGAATTATAAATACTAAACCCGGTAAGAACCAGCCTTATGATGAGCTATCAAAATATATTTCAACCGGTAATATGGATGAAAGATTGTTAAAAATTAAAAAACTTCAATTTTTGACTCCTGATTTTACTCAGGCATTGAATCCAGAATGGACCTCGGGTGCGCTTGAGATTTCATTAGAATAAAAAAGTCCCGATGACTCAGGACTTTCAGTTTATACTTTTTTATTTGTTTTTATCGAACAGCCGATGGCTCTTGTTATTTCCGGTGAAGGATCTTTACCATTTTCCAAGGCACTAATGGCACTTTCCAGATATCTTTCCCTGACAGCGGAAGCATCATCTGAATTATCATCAATAGCTCCGATGTATTTTACCACCAGGTTTTTATCAAGCAAAAACACATGAGGTGTTTTGGTAGCACCATATTGCGGATAAATTTTTTGGCCTTCATCTACAAGATACGGAAAAGCAAAACCCTTTTCTTTGGCCTTGGCCTGCATCAATTCATAGCTGTCTTTAGGCTGCACATCGGGATCATTCGGATTTATGGCCAACAGCACATAGCCTTTGGGTTTGTATTTTTTGGCTAAGGCATTAACACGATCATCATACTTTATGGCAAACGGACATGTATTGCAGGTAAACACCACAATAAAACCTTTAGCATCTTTGTAATCAGACATACTGTACTTTTTCCCATCGACTGATTTTAGTTTGAAATCCGTCGCTTTGTCTCCCGGCTGATAACCGTTGGACACAATGCTTTCTCCTATAAAAAAAGAAGAAACAAGCGCAAAAACTAGTGGAACAACTCTCATAATAAATTACTTTTTTTGATTAATAAATGTGTTAACATAGTCGTTCAGTTCGGTAAAATTTTCAAATTCACGTTCGGCAAACAACTTTTTATTGCCACTGAAAATGTAGATTGCGGGTATGGAACCCGACCAGTTTTCGTCTATTTGGGGAAGCCAGGTATTATAATCCTTATCATTTAACGACACTACCTGAGCCGTTAAGTTTTTTCTTTTTGTATATGGAATAAGTTTTTTTTCTATATCCTTTTTACTATCAAGGCTTGCGAGAATAACAACTACATTTTTGTTTTGCTGATGCAATTGTTCAAAATAAGGTAACTCTTTTACACAGGGGGCACACCAGGTTGCCCAAAAATTAACCACATATATCTTCTCATCATTTTTGATTATGGCTTTCTCAAAATCAGCAAACTTATCATATACAGCAAGTTCCTGCGCTATCGAAGTTTGGACTAAGGCCAGGAAAAAAGATATGAGTAAAAGTTGTTTCATCGAAAAAGATAAGCGAGACGAATTTACTAACTTACTGTCAAGGTTGGAAACTCCTTAACAAAATTTTACCATAGAATTAACGTGTTTAAAAAAGCGGTAAAATCAGCTTTTATTTTTTTACTATTTTTACAATTAGAAATACCGTAAACATGAACAAAGAAATCAGCAACTATAATAGCAGCCAAAATTCGAGCGACAAGGAAATCTGTGAGCTGCTTACCACAATTATCAACAACGAACTTACCGAAGCTGAAAGCAAAGTCTGGCATGCGCATCCGGTTTGGTTTTTGGATGGAAATCCGGTTGTTGGTTATAGCAAACAGAAGCCCGGAATCAGGCTGATGTTTTGGAGTGGCGCTGATTTTAATGAGAAAGATTTAGATGTGAAAGGTGAAAAATTTAAGGATGCCTCAATTTTTTATAACGATGTTTCTGAGATCAAACCAGAAGATTTAAAAACCTGGCTTAAAAAATCTAGGGAAATTCAATGGGATTATAAAAACATCGTAAAACGAAAAGGACAATTAGAAAGATTGAAATAACATGGAAATTACAGACAAACATAATGAACGCATAGCAAAAATGACTTTCGCTTCTGTCTATCCACACTATGTGACAAAAGTCGAAAAGAAAGGCAGGACAAAGGGAGAATTGCATCAGGTAATTGAGTGGCTGACCGGCTATGACAATGAAAAACTACAAAAACTTATTGACGAAAAAGTAACTTTTGAAACCTTCTTCAGTAATGCTAGAATAAATCCGAATGCACATTTAATAACCGGTCTAATCTGCGGCTATAGAATAGAGGAAATCACAAATCCATTAACGAAGCAGGTAAGGTACCTGGACAAACTGGTAGATGAGTTGGGCAAAGGCCGTAAAATGGAAAAAATCCTACGGGTTGGATGAGTAATTGCAAACAGTAGTTTTCAACAATAACTTGTTTGTTATTTTTTCAAGCATGAAGTTAGTATGTCAAACTTTTTGCTATCTTTAAAATTATTTTATAAAATTATCCTAACTAAAGCCTAGCTGTAGCACTTTAGCAGTAAGTTGAAAAACAGCGGACTAACATTTAAAAATATATAATTATGATGATCGAAAATAAGGAAGGTTTTTTTAGAGCGCTAGCTGTATTTTTTTGCTGTGTGATTATCTCAGTTATTATCGGATTTATATATGATGCACTTCAGCTTGCAGTTACTATAGGAGTTGGTCTTGGAATACTTTGGATGGGCGTTGCTTATTTTAATCAGAAGGAATAGCCTTAATTTTTATTAGCTTTTATATTTAATACTGTGTGGGTTTGTTCTAACCCAACCACTCCTTAAAATCATTTACCCGTTCCCGGGCTACTATAACCTCATCTTCTTTGTAGGTTGGCAGAACCACTTTTAGTCTGGAATTGCTGTGAAGCTGGATTTCCTTAATCCCTTTCATCGGGATGATGAATTTGCGGGAAACACGGTAAAAATCCTTTGGATCAAGTTCGGTTTCGAGTTGTTCTAAAGTGCTGTCCAAAAGATAATCACGGTTGTCAAAGGTATGCAGATAGGTTCCTTTGTTTTCGCTGTAAAAACATTCTACTTCTTCAATATTTATCATCTTAAGCTGCTGTCCCATTTTGATGGTGAAACGTTTTTTGTAGTTCCTGTCCATTGGGTTAACCAGCATTTTCTTTATCATTTCAAAATCGAGTGATAAGTTAGGCGCACTTATATTTCGCGACTTAAATTTGTTGACTGCAGTTTCCAAATCGTCTTCGTCAATTGGCTTAAGCAAATAATCTATACTGTTCAGTTTGAAGGCACGCAAAGCGTATTCGTCATAAGCTGTCGTAAAAATCACAGCGCTTTTGATGTCAATGGTTTCAAAGATTTCAAATGACAAACCATCGGACAATTGGATATCCAGAAAAATCAAATCGGGATGCGTATTGGAATTAAACCAATGAATGGATTCTTCTACAGAATGCAGCATTTGATTTACCCGCAAACCAAGTTTCTCAACTTTACGTTGGAGCAATCGCGCTGCCGGTTTTTCGTCTTCAATGATTATTATGTTCATTTGATTATTTGGTTATTTGATAAAATAAAGCTGCCGACTGAATACTAAAAACTTACTCCCATTTATTTTGTTTTTCCTTTTCCATCAGTTCCTTAATCTTTCTTTCCTCCCAATCTTTGCCCATTAGCATAGTCGGCGTGAAAACTGAAAAGGCGTGTGCAAGCAGTCCAATTCCCCAAAAAATTGCGGTATTAAAGACTTGCCATCCCAAAAAATTTTCGCTTGCATCTAAGTTTTTATAATTCACAATAAGCAGCATTACATTGATTACAACATAGACCATCAAATGCGAGTAAAATCCTTTAATTCTTTTGACACGTTTTAATGCCTCTTGGTATTTTATTTCGTCCGGAGTTGGATTACTATTATTCATATTTATTTTGTTTTTCCTGATCCATAAATTCTTTCATCTTTCTTTCTTCCCAATCTTTCCCTAAAAATGGCGTATAGTTAAATGCTTTCAATCCGTGGAACACCAAACCTATTCCCCAACCCATAAGCGGCCAGAAAAACCACAAGTATTCAGGAGAATATCTTAGATTGATATACATCATAAATCCTATCGCAAAAATAAAGGAAAGTAAATGACCATAAAAACCTTTAATTTCTTCTACCTGTTTTCTGGCACGCTGGTATCTTTCAAATTCCTGATTAAACTCTTCCATAATTAATCCCATTTAGTTTGTTTGTCCTTATTTAAAATTTCCTGGATTTTCTTTTCTTCCCATGTTTTTCCGTAGCCAAAAGTTTCGACCGCATGGAATGTTACTCCCATTCCCCAACCAAACATTGGGAACCAAAACCATTGAAATCCGCCTGTCTTCAAATTGATGAATATCAATACCGGAATGACGCAGCAATACGAAATCAAATTGCCATAAAATCCTTTGAGTTTTTCTACGCGTTGTTTGGCACGCATAAAAGCCATATTTTCGTTGTATATATTTTGTGTTTCCATAAAAGCAATTTGTTTTGTTAGTATTGGAATTTTTACCTTAAAAAATTCTGGGCTTTCTTCGACGAGCATTTTACGTTCGGAAATCAGGCCATAACGGTTGACGATGTTTTGCAAGCCAACGCCTCTCCTATCCTGCAGCACTTCCTTCTTTTGAAAATTATTCTCAACAATTAGGTAATTATTTTCTATATAAATTTTGATATGCAATGGTTTTTGTTCGCTAACCACGTTATGCTTAATCGTGTTTTCCAATAAAAGCTGCAATGATAAAGGAACAACTTTGGCATCCGGATTATCAAAACCTTCGGGCAGTTCATAAGTGATGCTATTTTCGAAACGCATTTTCAACAGGTTCATATAAGTTTTGGCAAAAGCCAATTCCTCTGAAACCGAAACCAGTTCTTTGTCTTTCTGCTCTAAAACGTAGCGGTATATTTTAGACAGTGAAGTCGTAAACCGTTGTGCATTATCGGGATTTTCTTCAATCAGCGAACTCAATACATTCAAACTGTTGAATAGAAAATGTGGATCGATTTGGTTTTTCAGGCTTTCAAATTGTGCTGAAGCCGTTCCAGCAATAATCTTTTGTTCCTTAACTTTGCTGTCACTATAGGCCTTATAAATGTAAAAGGCATAAAAACAAATTAGGATGATAAAAGTCATCACTACAGCAAACACATAATTGGCCGGTCTTTCATTCGCCCAATAGTTTTCAAAAGTCCCACCTTCTATACCAACATCTATTAAAAGCCTTAATAAAAAAATTAAAAAAATAGTTACTACAAATGAGGATAAAACGCCAACTATTAACCTTCTTGGCGAGAACCTTTCATTTCCAAATTTTTTATCTAAATAAACAAACACCATTTGATTGGCAAAGCCCAATACAACCGAATAGAGCATGGTATATAAAAATTGCCTGGCAAGACCACTATCCAGAGAAAGTCTACCACCATAAATGATATCTATTAATATGATTATTAGAAAAATGATTAGCCCAATTCCCAATGCGGTTAATAATTGTTTTATGGTGAATTTCATACGAGTATTATTTGTTCTTTTCTGATTTATACATCGCTGATGCCAAAAATCCTACCCCGATTCCGATTAAAGTCCCAACGCCTGTTTTATCCATTAGCATTCCACCTGCGATTCCGAGAAACATGCATCCTATGAAGATGGTTCCTGCTATTTTATTCGTGTCTTTTTGTTGATTTTCCATGATTATGTTAGTTAAATTGGTGTTCAGTGTTCAGGTTTTAGTGTTCAGTGATTTTATAGTTGCAGAAAAATATTTTATTTAACTGCCAACTAAAGACTGCTCAATGACGACTTATTATTTACAGCTAATTAAAGCTTGTTGTGCTCTTTCCAATCCCCAGTTCGGGTGAAACTGAGTTTCCGGCTTAAAGTTAGCGAAAAGTTCTATTGATTTAGCGATTGCCTCGCACATCGGTTTGGTGTCGGTTTTCCAATATTTGGCACCACCAATTTCAAACTCCGCTTTTGAGAAGACAGCTCTTGGGTTTTTTGGGTCGATAGCTAAAGCCTTATTGTATTCCTCCATTGCCAAAGCACTATATTTCTGTCCGTTTGTCATTGGATCCTGTATCAGTATTGCTGTATAAAGCATTGCCTGAACTACCATAATTTCAGGATTGTTTGGGCTGATCTCAGTTGCTTTGTCAATAGCATCCTGCGC
>JAZKCP010000152.1:16679-18498 GCA_040388035.1 Bacteroidota bacterium
AAAACATCTATAGTATTGATGAAAGCGATGTAATAATTTGGCAGCCAGTTTGTTTTTTCTACTGAGGCAATGCGTTCAAAAGTGGCTACAGCTTCAGTGTTATTTCCTGCTCCCCAAAACTGCATAGCTTTTCCCATACCTTGCTCAAATTGAGTTTGTGCCGATAAAAGCGAACAGATAAAAAATGCGAATGATGTGATAATTGTTTTCATGTGTTTGTTGTTTAGAGGTGTTGATGATTAAAACTCTTTTAATTTATATGCCAAAAGTATTTTGGTTTTAGTTACTTAAAAATTTATAGTTACTGAACTGTCATTTTTGATGGATGAATTGTAAAAAGGGATAAGTAAAGAAATAAGGGATAAGTTTTTTTCTAATGCCTTTTCCCTATTCCCTTATCCCTAGAGCTTAAAGATTCTTCAATTGATTATCTTTCTTGTTATCGCTGATTGTCCAAAAGAAACCTACGAAGAAAAATCTATCGGCTGTCGGCGTAATGGCTTTTCTGTCGTAAACTCCGGCTCCATTTACGGTGTCCGCATAATTATAGCCAAAGATGTTCTGCGTTCCCAAAATATTGGAAACCGAGAAATACACTATTTTTTGTTGTGATAATAAATACGCCCAATTGAAACTTAAACTGTTGTACGATTTTGTTTTACCATTCATAAAAGCCGCTTCATTAGGATTGTTGTATGGTCTTCCCGAACTAAACTGATGTGTAAAACCAACCTGCGATTTCCAATCCGAAATCCAATATTTTGTTACGAATGACAAGCTGTGTGTTGATACAAAACTTGGCGTTACTTCCGCGGTGTGATTTTTATAATCCCTTTTGGTGTCGATGTAAGAATAGGAAATCCAATATTCCAAATATTTAATGCTGTTGCCATCTCTCCAAAAAATATCCAAGCCTTTAGCATAGCCTTCTCCACCATTTGAAAATTGCGAATCGAACTGCACATTTTCGGTGTCATATTTCACTAAATCGTTGTATTGTTTGTAATAAACTTCGGTGCGAAGCGTTCGGTTCCCTTTTATATATTGATAATTCAAAATGTAATGTGAAGCTTTCTCCGTTTCAAAATCACTTGAATATTTCAGATAGTCTTGTCGTGGCGTTTGTTCAAAGTTTCCATACGCAAAAGCAAACTGGCTGTTTTTTGAAATCTTATATGCCAGAGATGCTCTTGGAGAAATGCTGTTTTCGTCTATATAATTATTCGTAGAAGCTCTGACGCCAACTTTTGCGGCAAAATCTTTAGAGAAGAAAATATCTGCTTCGGTAAAAACAGCTGCTATATTTGAATTATAACCACTTTTGAAAGTCGTATTGTAATCTTCGTCAAACTTGGTGATAAAATAATCGGTCCCAAAATTCAGTTTTACGCTATTTGAGAGCTTTTTGGAAAATTTCAATTTCAAATGTGACGCATGTTCCGCATTGTTAACATTATTGGCATCAATGCCAACTTTATTCTGGCCATAACCATAACTTAAGCCTGCGAAAATTTGCCAATTGCCACTGAGATTTCCCTTATACGAACTGTTGAAATAGAAATTATTGTTTCTCATGTTCACTCGCACTTTTTCCGGCTGATTGATATCTTCCTGGTTCAAATCAAATCGTGAGGCATCAAAAGCGGCATATGCCTTAAACATTCCGTTGGTAAAATTATAGCGATAAACTGTTTCTCCAGACAACGATTGAAAAGGCTTGTTCCAGTCTACATCCTGCGGAATTGCCACTTGGTACGGAGCCAAATCAATATAGGCTGTGTTAACGCTAAGTGAACTTTTTTTCCATTTCTTAGTATTG
>JAZKCP010000152.1:18508-20250 GCA_040388035.1 Bacteroidota bacterium
ACCGTCATTAGCGAAATCTCTGTTTTATTTTGATCCGCTTCATCCTGTGTATTCAATAACAAAACACTTGACAAGGCTTCTCCATATTCCGCCGAATAACCGCCGGTAGAAAATGAAATCCCGCTAAACAAAAAAGGAGAAAATCGGCCACGTGTTGGCAAATTATTGGTCGTTGCACCATAAGGTTGGGCAACTCTGATTCCGTCAACAAAAGTTTGGGTTTCATCAGCTTCGCCACCACGGACAAACAACCTTCCGTCTTCGCCAACATTTTGTGTTCCAGTTAGTGTCTGTAGTGCTGCAATAATATTTCCGACAGAACCGGCAGTAGTTACAATATCCAAAGGCTTCAAAACCGAAACCCTGCTTTTTTCGCCTGCGCTAAACGTTCCGGCGGTAATGACCACGGCATCGATTGTATTGACACTTTCCTTAAGTTTAACGGTTTGGCTTTGAAACTTTTCAATTTCTATAGGAACTTTAGTGGTTTCAAAAGTCAAAAAACTTACTACCAAAATTTGATTTCCGGTTGTTGCCGTTTCAAAATTAAAATTTCCTTTTTCATCTGTTGTAGCACCATCGTAAGTGCCGTCGATAAAAACATTGGCACCGACTATTGGTTTGTTTTTTTCGTCGACTACAGTTCCTGAGACGGTTTGCTGGGCATTGCTGATATGAGCAAGAAGTAAAAGTGCGAAAGTGAAAAGCGATTTCATGTTTGTTAGTTTTGATGCAGCAAAGTTGTATCAAGCATTAAAACTATACAATTTAAGTTTACTGAAATGTTGTTTTTCGGGGATGAACTGCATAAAAAAACCTGTTCGGGGCAGAACAGGTTTCTTTCGTTTGAATTATTAATTATCTGACAGGATATTTATCTTTAAAGATTACTACTCAGTAGTTTTCTTATTATTTCTCTAATTAACTAAGGCTAAATTAGTTGCTGTCGATTTCTAAATCTAACTTAATCGTTGAATAACCGCAAAACTCGATAGACTTACATTTATTGCAAATTTGGTGTAGTTAGTCGATGCTTTTTCGTCCCAAAATCTTTTCAACAATCGTAATTCGTAATTCGTAATTCATAAATTATAATTTATCTTTGCTCGCTTATAAAAAATTACGATTATGATTTATAAATTCAGGGCAATTCTTGATGCAGAAGAGGATGTTTTCAGGGATATTGCGATTCAGGAAGAAAATACTTTGGAAGATTTACACAACGCTATCGTTAATGCTTTTGGTTTTGACGGGTTAGAAGTTGCATCGTTTTATACCTGTGACGATACATGGAATCAGGAAGAGGAAATTCCGATGTTTGACACTGGAGACATTCCTGGCGAGCAAAAAACAATGGCTGATTATACATTAAATCAATTGCTTGGTGAAGACCAAACCAAGATAATTTATGTGTATGATTTTATCAATATGTGGACATTTTTGGTTGAACTTGCTGCCGTCGAAGAAGCTGAAGTTAGCGAAACATATCCAAGTTTATTATTCTCACACGGTGTATTGCCTGCCATTGCTCCCGAAAAAGAATTCGAAGCCGAAGGTGAAGATTTGTATTCTGAATTTGAAGATGATTTAGACGAGGACGATTTGGATGCATTTGGTGGTGACGACAGTTTTGAAGATTACGGATTTGAAGAAAATTGGAATTAGAATTAGGTATTAGGCAAAAGTAAAAAGTAAAAGAAAAAATGATCAATCTATTTAACACTTGGAACAGATGACCATAC
>JAZKCP010000153.1:0-3326 GCA_040388035.1 Bacteroidota bacterium
TCTCCGTCTTTAATTGGTATAATTAACATAATATAGACACCTCCTCTCGTTAAGGGTGCAAAAGTAAACATTATTTTGAATTATGACTCTAAAAAAATAATTTTTTATTTTTGAACTGGCGAAGCAATTATAAATTGCGCATTATTTTGGACGTTACCCTTCGGGTCGCGCTTTCCGCAGTACATGGTACATGCTCCAATCGCTAACGCAAAAAAAAAGACCAAATCACATTTCTGCAAATTTGGCCTATTCTCTATTTTCTATTTTCTCACTTCTGTTTTACTGCTGGCTGATAGTTTTGTTTGTCAATGATGATTTTAGATAGGATTTCTCTAAGGATTTCGGAAGTTCCGCCACCTATTGGACCTAAACGGCTGTCTCTTAATAATCGAGCCAAAGGATATTCTTCCATATAGCCGTAACCACCTAACATTTGTAAACAGCTATAAATAGTTTCATCTGCTACTTTTGTCGATTTCAATTTAGCCATTGAGGCTTCCTTAACTACATATTCTCCTTTGTTTAATCTGGCTACAGCTGCATAATTAAATATTTTGCAGTGTTCTACATCTGTGGCATGGTCCACCATGGTATGTCTTAAGGCTTGAAATTTATTGATCGTTTTACCAAATGCTTCGCGTTGCGACATATAATCAATGGTGTATTCAATGGCATACTCGGCTCTTGCATGTGCATTGATAGCCATAATTAATCTTTCCAAAGCAAAATGCTGCATAATATAAGCAAACCCTTTTCCTTCTTCACCCATTAAATTTTCTTCAAGTATTTCAACATTGTCAAATGCAATCTCCGCTGTATCAGATGCTCTCCAGCCTAATTTATCCAATTTTGTGGACGAAATTCCTTTTAGGCTAGTATCTATGAGAAACATACTTATTCCTTTATTCCCTAAAGCCGGACTCGTTTTTGCAGCCACTACATAATAATCGGCATAAACACCGTTTGTAATGAATGTTTTTGATCCGCTAATTATATATTTATCGCCTTTTTTTACAGCTATAGTTTTCATACCCGCGACATCACTTCCGCCGAAAGGCTCTGAAATACATAAAGCTCCTATTTTATCACCAGAAATACTGGCTGCTAAATATTCTTGTTTTATTCGTTCATCGCCTTCTGCATTTAGATGTGTCATTGCCAAATAGGCATGTGCCCACATAGCCGCGGCGAAACCGGAAGATTTTATTTTTTGGAGTTCTTCTAAAAATACTACAGTATAAAACAAATCCAAATTCAATCCACCATAAGCTTCTGGATAATTTATTCCAAAAAAACCCATTTCTCCGAACTTTTTCCAAATAAAGCGCTCAATTGTACCTGTTTTTTCCCATTTCTCAATATGAGGAACAACTTCTTTCTGCAAAAAATCCTGTAAACTCTTTCTAAATAATTCGTGTTCTTCTGTAAAATATATTGAATTCATATAATTATGCTGCTTTATCTTATTTTTTTAGAACTCCAAATATACAGCAATTATCTTGACTTTTTCAACAGGAAAACCTTTAATTTTGGATAAATTATCAGGCTTAATCTCGCCATTCATGGTTCTGTAAATAACAATATCCTTTGCCAATTGATATTTAAAAAAGGGAAATTGTGTCAACTCTTTGACTGATGCATTGTTGATGTTAATCTTTTTGAGATTTGGAACCGATTTTACAGCAAAAGAGCTTTTCAATTTTTCGATAACTTCTGGTGATAAACCCCAAATATCGTTCATCTGTTCCATAGAAACGAAAGCGCCATACTTTTCTTTCTGTTCCAAAATCCTATCCGAAATTTTATCGCCAATACCATAAACCTTCATCAAATCTTCTTTGGTTGCCTGATTGATATCGAGAACTGTAATTTTTTCAGGTTTTAAAAAATCTCTTTTTTCAAATGGCTGAAAGCTGTTCTTTTTATTTTTGATCCAATCCGGAAACTTGAAATAAGGTGAAATTACACTCAGCAAAGAATCGGAAACCTTAGTAACGCCCTGAAATTCCTCAGCAGAATTAACAAACTTATTTTGTTTTCGATAAGCGAGTAAGCGATCGATTTCATCAACTGACATTCCGAGTTTATATCCTTTGAAATCTGTTATGAAGTTTGGATTAAAAGGATAAATAGTCGGTTTATATTTTTTGTTGTCGAGTTTTAAGCTATCGACAGTGTTTTGAAGCGCCAGCCATTTGGATTGTTCTTTGTCAATACTTTCTTTATTCGTAAAATCATAGAAAAAATAAATTCCCTGAACCAAAATGACAATGCCAAAAAACAATATAATTCCAATTCGCTGGCTTTTCGAATACGCTAAAAAAGGTTTTACTATGGAATCTTTTGTTTCCAACTCTACAAATCAAAAACAGAAGTTCGTTTACCGCGGATTAGATCTTTCAACCGAATCCAAAAAGCTAAAGTCAGATATACACCGAACCATAAACCCGCCGTTACGAAAGTGATATAAATAAAAAACAAACGAACGTTTGAAGTTCGCATTCCAAGTTTATCGGCTAATCGGGACGAAACCTGAAAACCGTGTTTTTCGAAAAAATATTTTAATTGGATTACTACTGACATTGTTTTGTTTAAAATTTAAAATTACTCTTTTAAAAGCTGAATTCCAATGGCGCATTGCAAACATTTTCCACTATTGCAATATTCATTTTTGAGTTGCAAAAGTGATTGAGTTTCAAAAGCATTCCGGGTTTTAATTCCAAATTTGGAAAATTTTTCAATAATTGTATTCTTCTCGGCTGCCACTTCCTGAAGCAAATTTAGCAAAGATTCCAACATTTCTTTTCCCAAACTTTTTGCATAAGCAAACTGAATGGGAACAATCGTATTAATTATCAGCAAATCAATAAATGATTTTGAAATTGGTGATTTTCTCTTTGGACTTTCTCTATCAAATTGATAATGGGTTTGCCAATAATCAGAAATCGTAATTTCAAATATCCCATATAAATCTTTCACAGTTTTAGCGGCAATTACTTTCGAAAATAAATTTTGCTGCTTATGATACAACATTGCCAGTTGCGCCAAACGAATCGTCGGAAAATTATCGGGTCGATGCTTAAAAAACTGAACCGGTTCAATGAGTATTCTTTCCAGTTTGTGTTTCTGGAAAATGTACTCAAATCGCCTTTTTAAATCTTTAGTATAATTATCCTCAACATCAATCGGGAACAAATCTGCCATTCCGAAAAGTAGGCTTTCCAAGTTCGAAACTTCCGCACTTTCTTTTCTGACAATTGAAAACGGAATCGATTTGGCTATTTTCAAAAAGGAGGAGGATTGAAAAAGCTGCGAGGACCGAGATA
>JAZKCP010000153.1:3336-10664 GCA_040388035.1 Bacteroidota bacterium
TTCAAAAAGGTATCTCCATTTGTGTTTAACCCAAAGTTTTTTGCCACCATGCAAAATAAAACCGATTCCCAATTATTGCCTGTTTCCTTGAGCAATTGTTCAATAGGAAAATATTTTCGCTGCAGTCTTTCCAGGAACAATCTTTCCTGCCAATTGTTTAAAACAAAACTATCAATCGCCGCAATCTGACGTTCGCAATAAATCCAGGATTTTGGCGAGGCCAAAGCCTGATAATTTTCTAAATCTTTTTTTAAAATATAATTTTTAAGTTCCAAAACTGGGATTTCAGAATTATCTTTTCTGAAAACTGGCGTATCATGCTCCCAAACTACATGCAGGATTACGTTTTCATAATTCGAATCTTCCTCGTGATGATGCAAATACCAATCGGACGATTTGGTATGGATCTCAATATTTCCTGCCCATTTTTGGTTTCCTAAAACAATTTGTGAATTGAAAAAATCCGGACCGTTTTGTTGTAAATAATTTCCACAACTGGTTATCGTGAGCGATTCTCCCGAGACAGTTGTTAGGTTAGAAAAATCAAACTTCTTATATTGCCATACATAATGAAGAAAATCTTCTTTCATGATTCCTAATTTTCAACTAAAGTAAGAAAATTACTTTTATATTCAAAATTTTTGTAATGAAAAAATTACTTTTTATCGTTTTATTGCTAGTTTCAATAAATGTATTTTCTCAAAAATATAAAATCACTTACTTGAAAAGTTCCAATGGAACATTAATTGAAAACCAGGATCCGATTGTGGTTTTTGCTAAATCAGATGAAACGCGACTCACTTCCGAGTCCATTTTAAAAAATAGCGCTGCGTTTCCTTTTGAGCAAACGGT
Organism: Bacteroidota bacterium; assembly: GCA_040388035.1. Classification (GTDB taxonomy): domain Bacteria; phylum Bacteroidota; class Bacteroidia; order Flavobacteriales; family Flavobacteriaceae; genus Flavobacterium. The sequence continues at coordinate 4,189 of JAZKCP010000153.1, forward strand.
AGTTAAAAGAGATTTGAATTCATTTATTCAAATGGCCAATCTGAATGAAAAGCAAAGTATCAGTACAAAGGATAGCATTTCGTTGGCTAAACAAACTTTTGAAATGCTTCCGGAAACCAAAACTATTCTCGGTCATCTATGTAAAAAAGCTAAAACCATAGTAAACTCGAATACGATTGAACTTTGGTATACCGATGAACTCAAGGTCAAGGGCGCTCCAACAGTTTTAGGGCAAAATCTGGGTTTGGTAATGGAGATGGTTCGAAACGGAAACTTTGTCATTACTGCAACAAAAATTGAAGAAATAAAAAACTTCCCATGGATATTAATGACCCAAAAAAAAGTAGACTTACTTACTTATAAAGATTTGCTTTGGAAGAGTAGGTTTACGACAATTAGGGTTTTCAAGGATCAAATCATCAATTTTTCGGATGCATCAAAATCTAATGATACAATCCTCAGATTTGCTAACGGAACGATTGCCGTAAGAAAGGTTAAGGTTCCCGAAATAAAACCTGGCAGTCAGATTTTTGTAGATGTAACTGAGCAATCCAATGGTGATGCTTATGACAGAACAGGTTCTTTTTTTATTATTCCAACCAACAAAGCAACTTCTTTTTTAGATGGCTTAAAAAATGGTGCGAAAACATTACCTATTTACAATAACGGAAATGGTAAGGAATATCAAGGCGTAGTTTCAACAGAAAACTATAATCCTGTCGTGGAATTAATGCGTTTCTTTACTCCATTTGGTGTGAAGCAATACAACACTTTACAACTAAAGGATAAAACCTGGGCAGAAAATGTAATGTATCGTCAGGATGTTTCAGATTTGAGAACATTGTTAAGCAATCAGGAAGTTTGGATTGGAATCAATATTGGAAATTATGATAAAGGCGGGCATAAAGTTTCAGCCAATATTACTATTCATGACGAAGAAGAAAGCAAAGTGAATCCAACTCAAATCCTGGCGCTTTTCTGCACCAATAATATAATGGAAATGGCCGGTCAGGAATATGGTACAATGTTTAGTTCGGATAAAGGTTTGGAAGTTACTTTCAAATTGGACAAATCTCTGAAAAACTGCAAACTTCGTTATATCACAACCGGTCATGGCGGTTGGGAAAACGGTGATGAATTTGTGCCAAAGAAAAATTCAATTTTCCTTGACGGAAAAGAAGCATTCAGTTTTACGCCCTGGCGGCAGGATTGCGGCTCGTATCGTTTATCAAATCCCGCTTCCGGAAATTTCCCTAACGGATTATCTTCTTCTGATTACAGCAGAGCGAATTGGTGTCCGGGAACGGTTACAAATCCAATCTTTATTGATTTAGGAAACTTGGAAGCAGGAATTCATTCACTACAAATTAAGATTCCCCAAGGTTTGCCCGAAGGAAGCAGCTTCAGTTCGTGGAATGTCTCGGGAGTTTTGATTGGAGAGTGAAAAGGGATTAGGGAAAAGGGATAAGTTATAAGAATTAAAAGCGAAAATTTAAACTTATTTTGTCTTAATCCTTACTCTTTACTTTGCCTTATCCCTTATCCCTTTTGCCTATTTTATAGAACTTATTATATCGTGTTTCGTAATAATGTGATGTTTGCCATTACCTAAATCGACTAAAACCGCCTGGTTGTCTTTGTTAATCAACTTGGAAAGTTCTTCAATTGGTGTATTCGGTTTTACAATTGGATAAGGTTTACCCATGATTTCGCGAATTGGCTTGTCGGCAATGTCATGGTTTTCCACATAACTCCTGAACAAATCGGTTTCGTCCAGGCTTCCAACAAAACCAGTCGTATCAATTACCGGAATCTGAGAAATATTATATTTTTTCAAACGCTCAATGGCGTGTGAAACCAATTCTTCGGTGCGGACAATTACCAATGATTTATCTTTATGGCCTTTGATAAGGTCTTCTGCTTTGGTGATTTCTTCATCCAAAAATCCTCTTTCGCGCATCCAGTCGTCATTAAACATTTTGCCAACATAGCGGCTTCCTGAATCGTGGAATAAAACGACAACTACATCATCCTTTTTAAAATGCTCTTTCAACTGGAGCAAGCCTTTCACGCAAGCGCCGGCTGAATTGCCCACAAAAATTCCCTCTTCCAAAGCGATTCTTCGGGTATAAACCGCAGCATCTTTATCGGTTACCTTTGTAAAACCATCAATTACTGAAAAGTCTACGTTTTTAGGCAAAATATCTTCCCCAATTCCTTCTGTAATGTACGAGTAGATTTCGTTTTCGTCAAAAATCCCGGTTTCGTGGTATTTTTTGAATACTGAACCATAGGTATCAATTCCCCAAACTTTAATATATGGATTTTTCTCTTTTAAATATTTTCCAATTCCGGAAATAGTTCCACCTGTTCCTACTCCAACTACGAAATGAGTTACTTTCCCGTCTGTTTGTTCCCAAATTTCAGGGCCAGTTTGTTCATAGTGCGCTTGAGCATTTGATGGATTATCGTATTGATTTACGTACCACGAGTTTGGAATTTCGGTACTTAGTCTTTTTGAAACAGAATAATAAGAACGCGGATCAGTTGGCTCAACATCGGTTGGGCAAACTATAACTTTTGCACCAACGGCGCGAAGGATATCCATTTTCTCCTTGGATTGTTTATCCGTAATTACGAAAATGCATTTGTATCCTTTTATGATAGCAGCAAGTGCCAATCCCATTCCGGTGTTTCCTGAAGTTCCTTCGATGATTGTTCCTCCTGGCTTCAATCTTCCGTCGGCTTCGGCGTCTTCCACCATTTTGAGCGCCATTCTGTCTTTGGTAGAATTGCCCGGATTAAAGGTTTCCACTTTGGCCAAAACCAAGGCATCAATTCCTTCTACAACCTTGTTAAGTTTTACTAATGGCGTGTTTCCAATAGTTCCTAATATATTTTCTGCGTATTTCATTCCTCTTGTTTATTATTTTTTGGAGTCATGCTTTCGCAAGCTCAAGTCATTTTTTAAAGTTTAGAGTTTTGCCCTTCGACTGCGCTCAGGGTGACAGTTTATTTTAATTTATTATTGCACAAATGTAGTGCTATTTAAAACGTTTACAAAAATTCAAATGGTTAATTAACTAACCCTGATTGGAGTGTAAATCCTTTTATAGTTTATGAAAACACTTCGACTGCGCTCAGTGTGACAAACTGTAAAAGATTGGAGCGTAAAGCAGGAATTACGCCAACTGATAAAGCCCAAACCTTTCGTTCCTGATTCTTATTGGAAGAAATTCCAAACCAATCCAAATCGAATCATGAAATCACGATACGGATAATTTGGTGCTGTGTAGAAATTATTCCCGGTCATTTTGGAGTTCAGATGTTCTAATTTAAAGAAGATTCTCGTCTGGCGGATTCGTGCATTGACAAAGAAATCAAGCATTGGAAAATCGCCAACCTTTTTTTGGTTTTGCACAAATGCTTCTGTAGTTACCGGATTGTAATCGTTGATGTAATATTTGGTGAAATAATTAAACGTAAAGCCAGTTTGCAGGTATAATGCTTTTTTGAAATAGTAATTGGTAAAGTACAGTGAATTTCTAGTTACGATTTTTGGCACATTCAAAACATCATCTTCCTGGTCAACCTGCTGATAAAGTATTGTATTGTCTAAGGCCAATTTCCACCATTTGAATTCGCGGCTCACTTTCACCGACAGATAATTAATGGTTTTATCGTATTGTTTTGGAGAAATGATTTGCTGTTGTGGATCGGTGGCATCGTTACTAAAAAATAAGTGGTCTTTGATTGAGCTTATCTGCAAAGAAGCTTCAAGCCATTGGGTTTTAGCAGTCGCTTCGATGTTATTTATTTTTTCGTTTTTGAAATCGTTGTACCAATTGTAATCAACAAAACTGCTTTGATACAGATTATAAATATGGTCCGGAATTTTATTCACCAGCTGGTATTGAAAAACAAACTCATTCTTGTCATTGAGTTTGTAGTTCAGCTTCGCATCAAAATTTGACATTGGCTGTTTTGAAATCGAGTTGGAATAGCTGAATGTTCCGTTCCATTTATTTTTTCTGTAATCGTATTGCCCGCCGACAGTGTTGATTTCGTCATTTAATGAACTTGGAATTGTGCCTGAATCTAAAATCAATATTTTGTCGTAATAATAATTATATCGAAAGTTTTCGGCAAAAAAATGGAATTTTCCAAGCAGGGAATTTTCATAAATAGCGCCAACTTTATTATACAATCTGTTGTATCGCGTTTTGTCATTAATGTCGGATGTTACATAAGAATCTCCGAAACGATAAACGATAGCGTTTCCAACAGTCGATGGCACTGTTTTTTGATTGTATTCAAAGAGTTTGTTTTCGTAATTGAATTGGTGGGTCAGATATATATTGTTGTCTCCTTCTTTGGCGTTAATCCTAAAATCATGGTCAAAGAAAATCCTTTTTCCTTTGATAAAGGATTTGGCGTCTTTTAAGTAGACTTCAAGTCGGGCTCGGTTTGTAAACGCTCCGTCTTCGCCTTCGAAATCTTCGATGTTGGTGATTCCTCCATTTTCTCCATTTAGTAAATCCTGTCCGGTGAAATGAAAATTCAGATAATATCTTTTGTTCAAAGTGTTATAACTCGATGTAAACCTAAAATTTCCTGTGCTCGAAAGTTGGTTGATGTATTTTCCCAAGGAACGCAATCCTTTGAAAGCGACCGACATATTAAATCGCTCTGAGGTATTCACGGTAATAAAAGCGTCGACAGATTGTCCCTGCTCCATTGTTGTTTTGAAATACAGCTCAGTTACCGGTGTTGCTACTGAATAATATTTAATATCGTTAACTCCTAAATAATTAAACTGTTTTCCTGAAAAGCCCATTTCCGGAAAGGATTTAAAATTTTTCAATCCGAAGTCAAGCACTGCATAGGTTTGTCCTTCGTTAGCGAAAGGTAGCAGTCCGAAAATATCCTTGCGCAGATAATTATATTCGTATTCTTTTTTGATGGTCAAAGAAGTGTCTACATAGGTAGTATCTTTTTGCAAGGTGATAATCCTGTATTGGTCGAAAGCAGCTTTAGGCTGCTTTTGCGGAACGCTGTTAGTGGTATCAGCTTGACCGTCCTGAGAAAAACCAGCTGAAAAAATCAACAAAAAGAGTACGGTAACTAAGTATTTCATCTTAAAATATTTCGTAGCAAAAATACATAAAACAATTTGTAATAAAATCATAAAAAAACCATCCCAATTAATTGGGATGGTTTTTAAATAATTGATTAAAAATTTACTCTTTGATAAATTTCTTAGTAACGGAACTTTTATCAGATTTAAACGTTACAAAATAAACTCCCGAAGAAAGGTTTGAAACGTCAATACTGTTATTTATTGCATTTTCTGTTTTATAGATTTGTTTACCAGAAATATCGTTGATGATAACATCAGAGATAACAATATTATTTTTAACAATAAAATTCAAAATGCTAGCGGTAGGATTTGGATAAATGAAGATACTGTCGTCATAATCGTAATCCATTGTGTTTAAAGTTAATCCATCTACTCCATTAGCTATCAACGAAAAATTTTGCATGCCACCTAATAAGGTCCCTTTGTGAGTTACCTGAATAGTGTATACTCCGGGATCTGCAACAAATATTTCGACTTTTTCAATGTTATCTACATCGTTATCTGAATCGTTTGTTGCTCCTGAAAGCGGGTCGGCCACATCCAGCTTCCATGGATAATAAGTCACACCATCCTTTAGAATTTTTAAATCTAAATTATTTTTCAATCTTGGTGTTATATTATCAAGGTTCCCAGAACCATTAGAGCTTCCTGTTGGATCAGTCCAACAGATGGTAGCGGCTATATCTTGTGCTGAAGTAATTGAAATTTGTTTTGTAAATACTTGCCCGTTCAAAAGTGTGTTTTCCTCCAACAAAGTTGTAGTATCTTTACCCGAAATAATTTCGGCAGCTAACTCAGCATTCCCTAAACCCCAACCATATTCATAGTCTGGACCAATATTAAAGCCGGCTTCTTTTGCAGAGTGACATACTAAACCCCTAACTGTAGCGGCTCTCATATAGTCACTATACAAATTATTATAATGTTGTTGCAATAATAAAATCATTCCGGTAATTGCCGGTGCGGCCATTGAAGTTCCCTGATAGGAACTGTAAGAGGAGTTTGATGGTCCTGTACAAGAACTTACCGCTACTCCTTTTGCAGCAATATCCGGTTTAATCCTACCATCATCTGTAGGTCCAAAATTACTGAAATCAGACATTACTACACTTGAATTATCTATATAATTAGGCACACCATTTACTGCTGCTACCACTAAACTGTTTTTAGAAACACAAGCTCCCGTAAGCATATCATAACCACCCTTTAAACCAACTTGTTCCAGTGTTGTAGAGTTTCTATCATTTCCTGCAGCAATCACCATTAAATAATAAGGGAAAGCATTAGAAGCGTCGTCAATTTCTATTGATGATATGTCATAGGAACCAAATCTCCA
>JAZKCP010000153.1:10674-16139 GCA_040388035.1 Bacteroidota bacterium
AAGATGGAAAATTAGTTGTAATGTATCCATAAGAATGATTTGACAGGATGTTGCCATTCGATGCAAAATCCAACATTTCCGGATAATCGCCTGCATAACTGTAGGTTAAGGCTAAACTTTCGTATGCTATACCTCTTCTACTAGGACTCACACCTGTAGCTGCAATTGTTCCCGCAACATGTGTAGCGTGATCACTGAAGGTAGGGTTGTCATCTCCAAAAAATATTTTCCCTCCTGTTAACTCTTGATGGTTCTCCCTAACTCTTCCACCATCCCAGATACCGCAAAGCATCCCTGATCCCGTTAGATTTAAGCCTAAACTTCCACTAGGATATAATTTATTTGTGCCTAAAGTAACTGAGGAACCCTGATTATATATAGAATAAAACAAGGGAAAGCCGTTGTCAAATTTTTGCAGAAAGTTAGTTTCACTTTCTACAAAAGGATGATCCTTTTTATATTGCTCAATTAATGATTGTTGCGATTCATAAAAAGCTTTTGTTTTGCTTTTTAAAAGCGCTATTTTTTCCTGATCGTAGTGGGCAATAATTTTATTTCTGTCTGAAACAGTTTGTGAGAAACCAGAAATTGAGACTAACAATAATAATAAAAGACATTTCATTTTAATACAGGAATTTAAATTATTGGGCAAATATATAAAATAATATAATAAAAAAAAGCTACCACGAATGGTAGCTTTTTTATGAAAATTAAATACTAGTAACCAGGGTTTTGTGTTCCCAGGATAGCACCGTTTGCATTTGTTTCATCGGTTGGGATTGGCAATGCAAATCTGTAATCTGTTACAGGTAATCCACAAGCACCATTTACAGCACAATCTAGTGGATCTCTTAAGATTCCTTCATTAGCAACAACACCTAGACGTTTTAAATCTATAAAACGGAAACCTTCTGCTATAAACTCAAGTCTTCTTTCGTTTAATATGTCTTTATAGGCTTCAGTGGCATTAGCGTAAACCGGCAATGGCTGAAGTCTGTTAGAACGTGCATTTTGAACTTTATTAACTTCAACAGCGGCACCAGCTAAATTTCCTGTGGCAACTAGAGCTTCCGCTTTAATTAAATGCATTTCAGACAGTCTCATGATTTTGATATCGTTAACCATTAACCCGTTTGTAGCAGTTCCAGGATATTTTCTAAAAGTGATTTTATCTGTATTTCTGAAATCAGTACTAGTTTGGTAATTGTAATCTATAATGGAAGTTGGGTGTACATTCGTAGTATAACGAATATCGCCATAATTTCCTTTTGCAGGAATCGCAAGACCTGTACCGTTAGCACCAGTAAAATTAGCAGTTAAAGGAGCAGCAATAGTTGGATCTACAGTAAGTGTTATATTATCACCAGTAACACTTTTCACATAGTACACTTTACCACCCAATAATGAATTGGCTGGAGTAGTTGATGTACCGTTAGCTGATGTAGCATTCAATGGTCTACTTTGAGTAGAAACAAACATATCACCAACGATTAAATTATGTCCTGGAACAGTCACTACTGTACCGGCAATAGCCGTAATTTGCAAATCAGTTGCTGATGGCAAATTGGTAGTATTCAAAACGTTAAACAATGATCTCCCCATTTCGAAGAAAGGTGAACCATTTAAAGTAGTATTAACACTTGCCCAAATACCACCGGTTTTTGTTTGACCTGTTAGTTTTTTCAATTTGAAAATAACTTCAACATTAGCAGGATTGGTATCTGTATGGAAAACAGATGGGTAATTAGCAAACGTTGCCAAAGACAATCCTGAGGTATTGATTACCTGGTCAGCAAAAGTGATGGCGTTAGCATAATCACCTCTCATATTATTTACTCTGGCTTTCAAACCGATAGTAAAGTTTTTGTTAGCAAAGATTGGATTAGCTGCGCCCGTAACTCCGGCGTATAATGCTTCAGCCGTCGCCAAATCCGAATCTATTAAATCATAAACCTCTCCGTTAGTAGCTCTAACTCCAAGAAATGAAGCAGGATATACATCATTAGCCAAAATTGGACCCAATGCATTTCTATCTTTAGGATTGGTAGAGAAGTAAGTAATCAATTGAATATGACAATGCGCTCTTAAAGTATAAGCTTCAGCTTTCAACCTATCCACAACCATTTGATCAGCAGCATCTACCGGTACAAAATTGTCCGCAAATTTAATAACTCTGTTTACACGTGACAAAACAAAGTAGTGCGTATCCCAAATACCATTTGGCGAATCTGATGCAGAATTCAATATGAAAGCATAGTTATCATCTAATCCCTGACCTCCATTAGCATATCCAATACTGGCCTCGTCCGTAAAAATAGAATTAAATTCAATTTCACTAATAGGCGTCAAACCTGCGTAGGCAGCGTTCATCAACTTAGCTAAATCCTCACTGGATTGAACAGCAACTTCTTCTGTAAGCGCTCCGGGTGTAAATTGCTCCAGCAGGCTCTCGTCACACGACGTAACGAAAAAACTGGCACCCAAAATTAAAAAACTTAAATATTTTTTCATCTTTTTTATATTATTATTATTTATTAAAACTTAAGATCTACTCCGAAACTAAAAATCTTTGGTGTTGGATATTGTGCCTGATCATTACCTCTGTTACTTTCAGCATCTAAACCTTGCCATTTGGTCCAGGTATATAAGTTTTCACCCTGAACATAGAAACTTAATCCAGTGATGAACGTTTTTTCAATGAATTTTGCTGGCACTTTATACCCAACCTGAAGGTATCTTAGTCTGACATAAGATGCATCTTTAAGCCATCTGTCAGAGTTCGATTCATTACCATAGTTTGCCGCATTTAGCGATGGAATGTCGGTATCAGTATTAGTTGGAGTCCATGCATTCAATAAATCATCAGAAACCACAAATTGTCCTAAAGATGTCGGATCGTAAAGTCCTTGCATGTCATAATCAAATCTCCATACATCTTTTACAAAAGTAAAGTTACTTGAAGCAAAGAAACCTTTGTAATCTAAATCAAACCCAAATCCACCTTGATAGATTGGAGCAGATGTTTTCCCTGTGGCTCTACTATCAGTACCAACACTTGGAGTTTCTGTTAAGCTGCCATCCGCAGCTTCAAATAATAGGTTACCATTGTCTGGATTCACACCAGCATAAGGATAAAGATAAAATTCAAAAGGCTGCAAACCATTTCTATTAATTGTAAGTCCAAAGATTTCTTCTCCATCAGGTATGTTATCTACAATAGAGTTGTTTTTGGAAACGTTACCCCTAACTGTAAACTTAAAGTTTTGATTACGCACTACATCGTAAGCCAAAGTCAATTCAAATCCTTTATTAGTTACTTCAATATCAGAATTCCTGTTGATACCAGTCTGCCCTGTAATTGGAGATATTGGTTCAAAGTTAAGCAAATCGGTCGTTAATTTATTGTAATAATCAATAGTACCTCTTGCCCGGTTTTTAAAAAACTCAAAATCTAAACCAATATTCCATTGAGTCGTCGTTTCCCATCGCAAATCATCCGCACCTAAAGTAACTGCATAACCAGCTGCACCATTATATGTATTAGCAGCATTACCATAAGTATCCCTGACTAGTGAAGGTTGTAAACCCGTCCATTCAGTACCGGCAGCTACTCTTTCATTTCCTGTCAGACCATACGATGCTCTCAATTTTAAAACCTGGAACCCGCTGTTTTCCATGAATTTTTCTTTGTTGATATTCCATCTACCGGCTACAGACCAGAAACTACCCCAATAATAGTCTTTTGCGAATCTACTGGTACCATCATATCTGTAAGTTCCAACCAGACCCAAACGATCATTAAAATCGTAATCTAAAACACCGAAATAAGAGAGTAAAGCAAATTTTATTTTAGTAGCAAAGCCGGTTGGCCCGTAGAAATCATGAGCCGCAATGTCAGTTAGGTAGCCCGCACCCGTACCAGGAACAAATGTTCTTGGATCAAGACCTCTTTGTGTCTGACTATCGGTATTTACCTGAGAACCATAATATTCCGCATTACCCAAGGCAGTTACCGTATGTTTTTCAGCAAAAGTTTTTTTCCACTCCAATTGCCACAATTGGTTGAAACGGAATTCTCTTCTATAAGCAATAGTTTCCTGACCTCCGAATTCAGCAGCAGGATTTAAAAATAAGAACGAGTTAAATGAAATTGGATGTTGCCACTGAAGCGTTCTGGTTTCAATATTTTCGAAAGATGTTCTGGATCTTGCCGTTACATTTTTGAACACATTATATCCTAAATCAACACCAGCACTCATTCTCAATTCATCCGTATCATTCGAAAAAGTTTTAGATTTATCAATCAGGAACAAAGGTGTGTATAATAAAGTACCATCACTTGAGTACAAATCGAAAATTTGTTGAGAATCAACATATTCATCAGGACTAATATATGGCGCACCCAAAGTAGCACCTAACACATAGTTTTGATTGATACTTCCCGTACCCAAGCTAACTGCTTGTTGGCTTTTAGAAAAGCCTAAACTCGTATTAACGGAATAAGTAAATTTATCATTGTTTGATTTCCCGGATACATTATTTCTAAAGGTAAAACGTTTCAAACCTGTGTTTTGTAATATACCACCCTGATCTAAATAACTTACTGAACTATAAGAATTCAGGTTTTTACCTGAAGTTTCAATACTTAACTGATGGTCAGTGGATGTTGCCTGGCTAAAGAAATAATTAACCCAATCCGTATTGATTGAATATTGAGCAATCTCAGCATCGGTAAACGGTGAACCAGTTTCAGGGTTTAAATTACCTCTACCTACCCCATAGGTTCTTTCCAAAGTCAATAATTCCCTAGCATCGGCAAACGAGTATTTTGCTTTTTGCAATTCGGTGTATCCTGTAGTAGAAGTGTATCTGATACTTGTTTTAGCATCACCAGTCCCTCCACGTTTCGTTTTAATCACAATTACACCACCAGAAGCTCTGTTACCATAAATAGCAGTCGCAGCAGCATCTTTCAACACTGTAACAGTCTCGATATCCGTAGGATTGATTGACCTGAAATTAATTCCGTTGGTAGGTATCCCATCAATTACATATAACGGATCAGTGTTACCACTTAGTGTCCCCCCTCCACGAATAATTACTGTACTTGCTGCACCTGGCTGACCAGTACCTGAAGTAATATTCAAACCTGCAACTTGTCCCTGTAGTGTTTGGATAAATGAAGCATTTGGCCTATTCTCAATTGTTTTTGCACTCACAGTGGTTTGTGCAACCACTGTTGTCGCTTTAGTAGTATTTCTATAACCTTCAACAACTATCTCTTCCAATTTAACACTTTGCTCTGTTAAAGTAGCATTGTAAGTATTGGCACTTCCGACAGTAATGGTTGAATTATTGTAACCGGTGAAAGAAATTACCAATACTTCACCTGGTTTTGCCTTAATGGAATATTTTCCATCAAAATCAGTCTGTGCGGTTCTTGTCGTTCCTTTAACAACAACATT
>JAZKCP010000154.1:0-8576 GCA_040388035.1 Bacteroidota bacterium
AAAACAAAATTACTACATTAGTTAAAATTAAACCGACTATGAAAAACAATATTCTTGGGGTATTACTATTTTTCATTTCCTTCAATGTTTCGTCCCAGCAAAAACCCTTTTGGAACGAAATAAAAGCATTCAGGGTTCAGGACAGTATTCAGAAACCTAAAGACGGAATGATATTATTCATTGGAAGTTCTTCTTTCAGGATGTGGAAAACAGCTAAGGAGGATTTTCATAATCCCAATATCCTTAACCGTGCCTTTGGCGGTTCCACATTACCCGATGTGATACGCTATCAGGATGATGTTGTGCTGAAGTATAATCCCAAAAAAATATTTATTTACTGTGGGGAAAATGATATTGCAAACTCCGAAAAGATAACGCCAGAGATTGTTTTAGGCAACTTTAAAACTTTATACCAATCAATAAGAAATCGTTTTCCCCAAATTCCTGTTGTTTTTGTTTCATTGAAACCAAGCATACTTCGGTGGTCAATGAAAGATCGAATGATAGCAACGAATGCTTTGATAAGTAATTACCTGAACAAGGAAAACAATGTGGTATTTGTTAATATTTGGGATAAGATGCTCGATGAAAATGGTGAACCAATGAAAGACATCTTTTTGGAAGACAAACTTCATATGAATTCAAAAGGCTATGCAATCTGGCTAAAGGAAATGAATGCTTTGGTAAATGAATAAGCATAAAAAAGCCAGCATTGCTGGCTTCCTTATTTTAGACTATTTCTTGATTTCAACGTCTACATCTTTACTGTCTACGTCAACACCATCGCTGCCGATCTTTACCGAAGTTCCTTCTTTAGGTTCTTCTTGTTTTACCACTATGGTGTCAGGATCATTTGAAGGGGCTGGGGTGGTTGTAGTCTCAGTAGTTTCAGTAGATTCTGTTTGTTGATTTTTTTTCTCGCAGGAGGCTAACGTTAGGAACGATACCAGTCCAAAGCATAAAATGATTTTTTTCATGTTGTTTAGTTTTAAGATTAGTGGTTAAAGGTAATGAAAATTGCATTAAGCGTTTTACATTATTCTAAAGCTTTTTTATATAGTATCAGGCATTTAGCCCTAGCTTCTTTGTGGTCTACAATTGGCATTGGATAGGAATCAGTGCCGAGTTCCGGAATCCATTTTTTAATGTAGGCTAAGTCTTTATCAAACTTTTTTATTTGCTCTATTGGATTGAATATCCTGAAATAAGGCGCAGCATCAACGCCGCTTCCTGCAGCCCATTGCCAATTGCCCACATTGCTTGACTGTTCATAATCCAAAAGTTTTGTAGCAAAATAGGTTTCGCCCCAACGCCAGCCGATTAATAAATGCTTGCAAAGAAAACTGGCGACTATCATCCGCACACGGTTATGCATATGCCCAGTTGTGTTTAATTCTCTCATTCCGGCATCTACAAAAGGATAACCTGTTTTTCCTTCGCACCATTTTTGAAACAATTCTTCGTTGTTAACCCATTTGATATTGTCGTACTTTGGACGGAAACTTGAATTGACAGTGTGTGGGAAATGCCAAAGGATTTGCATAAAGAACTCACGCCAAATTAATTCTTTTAGAAATGTTTCATTTTTACTTTCCAAAGCTTTTGCAACGATATCCCGAATAGAAACTACTCCAAAACGCAGGTATACTCCAAGATACGAAGTTTTATTTAGTGCAGGAAAATTGCGTGTTGCCTCATAATTATCGATTAAGGAATTGGAAATGTCATACGGTGTTACCTTAATTTTTGAAACTTTAAAACCAATGTCCGACAAGCTTAAAAAAGGATAATTATGAAGTATAATTTTATTTAGTAAATCTTCTGATTTGCAATGTTTTAATTTGATACTATTAAAGCTGTCTTTCCACTTATTGGCGTAAGGTGTGTACACAACATAAGGCGTGCCGTTATCTTTAACAATTTCACTTTTTTCAAAGATAACCTGGTCTTTACTGGCTTTGAATTCAATATTGTTTTTCTTCAATAATTGGTATAATTCCAAGTCTCGTTTACGGGCATAAGGTTCATAATCGTGATTGGTATAAACAGTATTAATTTCGTTTTCGGCAATCAATTCGGTAAAAACTTCTAAAGGATAACCGTGGAAGACAGCTACTGACTTACCGATTGCCTTCAGTTGAGTTTGTATTTTCTCCAATTGATGGTGAATGAAGGTAACCCGGGCATCATCTTTGGGTAGCTGAGAAAGTATGGTTTCATCAAAAATAAATATCGGCAGGACTTCTTTGCCGCTTTGTAAAGCATGGAAAAGTCCAACATTATCTTCTAACCGCAAATCGCGTCGAAACCAGAATATGTTCATTTTTTTAGCCTTTGTACTCACCAAAAATTTCAGTCAATTTGTTTCTACGATAATTGAATATTTCCCGAAGCTTAGGTTTTACTAAAAAGGGATGGATAAGTTGCCCTAAAATCCCCATTGGAATCTTGTAATCGACAATGTCTTCTACTTCTACACCATCAGGAATTTCCTTTATAAAATGTTTGTGATGCCAGAAAGAGTAGGGTCCAAACCGTTGCTCATCTACAAAATGTTTTTTATTTTCAAAATGTGTGATTTCGGTTACCCATTTCATGGGAATTCCAAAAAAAGGAGTTACTACATATTGAATAATCTGACCGGCAAACATCTCTCTTTCATCTCCTGAAATAGTTTTAAAATCCATATAATCAGGAGTTATACTTTCCAAGTTTTTCGGATTTGCAAGAAACTCCCAAGCCTGATCTAAGGAAATGGGCAAATTTTGTTTGGCATGTAAAGTATAGATTTTCATCGCAAATTTTATGTAAATATAACAACTTTTGTTTATTTATTTTTAACAAATATTAAACAAAATATATTTAAGTTATTATTAACACTTAATCATTTATAGTATTTATAAATTTGGGTAACTTCTAAACAAACAACTTATGAAAAGAATTATTTTTGTTTTAGCAACTGTAATTGCTAGTTATGTCCTTAATGCTCAGGTAAAAACTCCCCAACCAAGTCCGAAAGCTGTCCTAACTCAAACTGTTGGTTTGACAGAGGTCATAGTAGATTATTCACGTCCTAGTGCCAAAGGAAGAATCATTTTTGGTGATTTAGTTCCGTTTGGCAAACTTTGGAGAACGGGTGCCAATGCCAATACAACTGTTTCTTTTAGTGAAGATGTTGTAATCAACGGAACCACTCTTAAAAAAGGAAAATATGCTTTATTCACAACGCCAAAAGCGGATATGTGGGAAGTCGTTTTCTATGCAGATACAGATAATTGGGGAACTCCTGAAAATTGGGATGTCAACAAAGTAGCTGTTTTAGTGAATGTTGATCCTATTGCGCTTAATCATCATGTTGAATCTTTCACAGTTTCGATTGGTAATTTAGCCAATGACAGCGCTACGATAGACATTTCATGGGAAAAGGCGATGGCTTCTGTAAAGTTTGAGGTTCCAACGCAAAAAGCTGCGATGGCAAGTATTGATAAAGTATTGGCCGGACCAACAGCCGGGGATTATTTTTCTTCAGCACAATACCTTTATCAATCGAATGGCGATTTAAATAAAGCCCTCGAGTATGTAAACAAAGCAACGTCAATGACTAAAGCCGGGCAAGAAACGCCGTTTTGGTACTTACGTCAAAAATCGTTAATCCAAGCTAAATTAGGTGATAAAACCGGGGCTATTGCTACGGCAAGATTATCATTAGCAGCCGCTGAAAAAGCCAAAAATGCTGATTACGTTAAGATGAATAACGACAGTATAAAAGAATGGAGTAGATAATTATTTCCCTTTCCATAAGATTGGCCACGATTTCCGTTTAGGATTTCGTGGTTTTTTTATGTGATTACTTTTCGCTTACCTTTTAAAACGAACTGAAAAAGTATCGATAAGATTACTGTTAGCGAGGCGCCAATAAAATTCAACCATAGATAACCTAGTTTTTCCTGGCCTGTTGGATAAATATGAATAGTATAATAATAGACAAAAAATATGGTTGTCTGGCTAATTACAGCGCTATAGAAAATAGCATTGGCCTTTACAAATTTGACATAAAAACCAACTAGGAATACTCCTAAAACAGTTCCATAGAAAATAGAACCAACTATGTTTACCAACTGAATCAGGTTTTCAAACAAAGTACCCACACAGGCAAAACCAATGGCAACTATTCCCCAAAGCAGTGTAAAAGCTTTTGTAGCATTTACAAAATGCTTGTCTGATTTTTCTTCAGTGATGCTTCGTGTGTAAATGTCGATAGCAGTTGTGGATGCCAAAGCGGTTAATCCTGAAGCAGAGGAAGACATTGCCGCAGAAAGGATTACTGCCAACAAAAGCCCGATTAATCCCGAGGGTAAATAGTTCAGGATGAAATAAATAAAAACATAATCCTTATCATTGGTTTCTGCTTTTGCGTCTACTTTACTAATAATTACTTTGGCTTCGTCATGCAAATCGCGTTCTTTTCCGGAAAGCGAAATAAGCTTGTGCCTAAGTATTTTGTTATCGTAACCTTGGTTTAAGTGGTCAATATAAATCAGGTTGAACTCTTTCTTTTCTTCTGATAATTGTGCTAATTGCTTTTCAAGCGAATGATACTCAGCAGCATATTTAGACTTTTCAATAGCAACCTGATTCACCGGATTGAAATGCAGCGGCCAACCTGTGACTGATCGGTTCCAAAATAGGAAAGCATCAGGAAAAATCCACCGGTAATTCCGCTCCAGAAAGTATATCTGTTTTCAGGATCGAATGAGAAGTCCAAAATATTCATTTTGTCATTGGCACCGGCAATATGCATGGCATTGGAAAATGTCATGTCATTTGGCAGCAAATGCAGTATCAGGAAGAAAGTAACAAACATACCCAACATAATGACAAACATCTGTTGTTTTTGGGTAACATTCACGGCTTTGGTTCCTCCGGCGAAGGTGTAAATAATAACTAAAATCCCAATAATAATATTGAGCATGGTTAAATTCCAACCCAAAATAGAAGAAAGAATAATGGATGGCGCATAAATAGTCAAACCTGTCCCCAAGCCACGTTGGATAAGGAATAAGATAGCAGTAAATGAGCGTGTCTTTAAATCAAATCGCTGTTCGAGGTATTCGTAAGCTGTGAATACTTTTAGTTTATGGTAAATAGGAATAAAAGTCATTGAGATGACTACCATGGCAATTGGCAATCCAAAATAGAATTGTACAAATCCCATTCCGTCGTGATATGCTTGTCCCGGAGTTGACAAAAATGTTATCGCGCTTGCTTGTGTAGCCATAACAGAAAGGCCAACTGTCCACCAAGGCGTTTCTTTATTGCCAAGAATATAGTCTTCTACGTTTTTGCTTCCTTTAGTTTTATACACACCATAGAAAACAATAAATAAAAGCGTTACCGATAAGACAATCCAGTCGAGTTGTTGCATGGCTTAAAAGAATATTTGCGTTAGTACAAAGAAGATAATGATGTAAATGACGTTAATCACTAAAACCCAAGTGTAACTATTTTTCCATGCCGTTGTTTTCCTGTTATCCATAATTATTTTCCTATTGCTATGATATTGGCTAACAATCTAAAAGCGCCCGAAACACCTTCGGGCAATTCTCTAAAGAAACTTAAGCCTGTATAAACATAATTTCCTTTGCCATATTTGGCGATTAGCAGTGCTCCATTTTTTGCTTTTTCCCCTTTGTCGTTTGATGAAAGAATAGGAGTAAAGGCATTGTCCCATTCACCCGGATAATATAATCCCTGTTCTTGTTTCCAGCCTTTGAAATCTTCAGCGGTAATTTTATTTGGATAATTCAATACCGGATGCTTAGGATTCAGGAATCTTACCTCAGCATTCTCTTCGGTAACCCTGTCACGTGATATTTTCATTGGAAATGGCGCCATGTCTTTGGTTACCAAATCATCCGTAGTGTTGTATTGCACAATCATTGTTTTGCCGTTTTTGACAAAGTCTAATAATATTTTTTGCTTGAACGCTAAAGAATTCACGGTATTATAAGCACGGATTCCGGTCATCACAACATCATAGCTTTCAAGTTTTTCTGCTGAGATTTCCTCAGGTTTGATGATGTCAACTTCATATCCCATTTGTGTCAGGCTTTTTGGTACTTCATCTCCGGCACCCATGATATAAGCAATCTTCTCATCCTTTGTTTTTATTTTTAAACGAATTGCCTTGGCTTCTGCGGGTTTGAGTACTATTTGCCTATAAATGTGGGGATAGTTGATGTCGATTTTGTTTAAATCGAAAGGCTTTCCATCAATAGTTACTATGCTTTTTATATCTATTTCGCTGACTTCTTTTGATGGTGAAACCTCGAAAACGGCCAATACTTCCTGGCCTTTTTTATCAATCGTAAATGGAATTTCTGATGGTAATACTCTCCAGCCTTTTGGCAAATCCAGTTTTACATTTCCATTGCAATTGTCCTTGCCTGCCTTTACCTTAACAGTAATCACTTTGTCCCTGTCGTTGTTGAAAATATAAACCTTCTCAGTGAAAGAAGAAGTTACCGCCGGAACGATATCCAAAGGCTGATAAACTTCACCTTTTACATCATCGTTGTATTTATAGACTACATTTTTTAGAAAAGGAATTCCAACTCCATTAATTTCTAATATGAAAATAACATTCACGTTACGAATAACATCTGCCTTGCTAATATTTTGTTGGTCATTTACAGTATACATTCCAACCGTTCCTTTTTCATTTAGCCAATAGGCATTAGTGTATTGTTCATCATTTGGTAATTCTAAATCGATAGTCTTTGCAACCAACTTGTTATTTTCCAGAGGCGTAATTGATTGTGTATTCATCGAATTTGGAACTGTAAGGATTGAATTCCAGTTTATTTTTGCTGAACTTCTGTTAATGGCTTCCAGTTTTACTTTTATGGTGCTTCCGGGTGTTGCTTCCTGATTTTCGGTAACGGCTTCAAGATATAAACCGGCGCAACCTGCAATAATTTTTTTGATTTCTTCTAATTTGATGAATTTCCAATGTTCGTCTTCCAGCCTTTGAATCAAGTCATAAGCTTTAACTAACTCAGAAATTGACGCTGATGGATTTTTGAAATCAAAATTCTTTTCTGCGTTTAAAAGGATATCTCCGATTTCTTTTCCGCCTTTGATCCGATTCCAGCTTGTATCAATGCCATCAAAAATATTAGTTTTATTCTTTGGCGCATCGCCTTTCAGGAATTCTAAATACTCATCTTCTTCGCCACGTGTTCCGGTAGAACCGAAGCCTTGTGACTGATGCCGGCTTCTGCTGAGTGCAGCAATTTCCTGATTGGATTTGCCTAAAGATTGATAATAAGTTCCGATTTGAAGCTTGCTTAAATTGCTTTTATCAGCAGCTTCAAACTTTTCCTTGCTTCCATAAAACCACCAGGATGTGTTAAAAAACAAACGTTTGGGCTGCCAAGTGGTTGTGTGCTGTAACTGATTTTTGAATATCGTAGCATCGTTAACCTTGTCAAAAGCTTCATAACTCAACATAGCAGATGATGTATGATGTCCATGGGTTGTTCCCGGCGAACGATGGTCAAAACGGTTGATGATTACATCGGGTTGGAATTTACGAATAACCCAAATGATATCGCTTAACACTTGGTCTTTATTCCAAATCTGTAATGTTTCATCCGGATTTTTAGAGAAGCCAAAGTCATTGGCACGCGAAAAAAATTGTACGCCTCCATCAATTTTACGAGCTTCTATCAGTTCTTGGGTTCGGATGACACCAAGTTGTTCGCGTAATTCCGGACCGATTAGGTTTTGTCCACCATCACCGCGTGTCAATGATAAATAGCCAGTTTGCGCTTTGACATCATTAGACAAATACGCAATCAGTCGCGTGTTTTCATCATCGGGATGTGCGGCAATATACAGGACTGAACCGAGGAAATTTAATTTTTGGATTTGGCTGTATAGTTCTACAGCATTGGGTTTAGTAGGCTGTTGAGCAAATCCCTTGAGTGTCAATATAATTAGAGTGAATAGGATGAGTTGTTTCATGTGAATTTATTTGCCATTGCTCAAATATACTAATTTAAGTATAGGATATTCAGAGATTAGCATTCAGTTTAACACTTTTTAGTCTTTATTTTATGGGAAAAGTATAACTAATTTTTAAAATCGTGTAATGCTTTCTGAAGATGCATTAACCAACTTTGTAAATGAAATTAAACAACAGCAAACCATGGATACAACTGGTCAAGAATCTTTTAGAATTTCGGGTGATTGGTCTTTACAGTCCAAATTACTGAGGAGAAGATTTCCGCAGCTTACTCTTTCTGATTTAGAATAAAACGAATGGAGAAAGTGATTTGCTGACAAGAATTGAAAGACGGCTTAATAAAAAAAGAGCCGAAGTAATTGAAATCATAAAAAAAACAATACCTAACAAATTTATTAATAACTTAAAAATTAAATATCATGAGTAATTTACTTTACACCATCGCAGTGATCTTATTAATCCTATGGGCATTAGGCTATTTTGCCTACGGAATGGGAAATATCATCCACATTCTTTTAGTGATAGCAATCATTGCTGTACTATTTAG